>JACAFC010000032.1 GCA_013388515.1 Ignavibacteriaceae bacterium
ATTCCCTTAAGATTAATGTCTTTTCCGCCGCCAATTTTTATTATAAGCATTTGTACTCCGAAATAGAATTATTTGGTATTGGTTCCCAATCAGATTCACCCTCAAAAGGCTTAGAACAGATAACCAATGTATCATTCATAATTTTTCTATGCATTGTGAAATACTCTTCATCTTCATTGAAACTAGAATACACATAAACTGCTCCAGCGTTTGTCATCATGATATTCATAGCTTTTACATAAGCAGATTTCTTTGTGATAATATCAGCTCCCTTTTGAATGGCCTCTTTTAAATTTCCTTTATCAAATCTTTTTATATAGTTAAAAATTTTTTCAGCGCCGATTCTGCCTGCCTCTCTAATTTTAACTCCGTGTAATTCGCCGTTGAAGATAAAAATGTATTTGTCATCATAAAACGGCATATTGTTTTTAATTTCTATACCCTCATCTCTAAAAGCACTGCGTGCGTGCGCTATTAACCGGCTGGTGTTACCAAATTGGGAAAAGTCATCTTGCCAAATTGGTTTTATGTTTTTGTAATAATTCCAACTGCCATTTTGTAAATATGCGAAACCCCACCCATGACCCTGGTACTCCCGGCTGTGCTTTGCAATATCTGCAAATTTTTTTAGATGTTCTGCAATTGAAAATGTTTGATTAGAGCTTACGTACAATAAACGGCACATTTTAAACAGTCCTCATTCAGATGCGTTATTAAGTTTAAGATTAAGAAAAAGAGCAAGAGATTTTAAATTGGATGAAGACCGGGAAATTCAAGTCCGGTTCTTTCATCAAAACCATACATTAAATTAAATGCTTGCAACGCTTGTCCCGCGGCACCTTTCATCAAATTATCGATTGCACTTATAACAACTAATCTATTTGAAAATTCATCTTTTTTGAATCCGATATCGCAATAGTTTGTCCCGCTTAGCAATTTCGGTTCGGGATAACGGTATATTCCTTCACTTTCTTTCACTATCCGGATGAACGGTTCGTTGCCATATGCTTCTCGATAAAATTTCCAAATATCCTTTTCCTGCATGTTATCTTTTAAGAAAACATGGCATGTTGCAAGTAAACCGCGAACTATATCTATTGCTGTTGCGGAAAAGTGGACATTAATTTTCTTGCCAAAAGAAAGTTCCTGTATAATTTCTGCAGAATGCCTGTGCTGGGTTGGCATATATGAGCGTACAACGCCGCTTCTTTCCGGGTGGTGGGATCCCTCATTAATTTTGTTTCCACCTTCACTCGATCCCGCTTTAACTTCAATTACGGTTCGATCTTCCTGCACTAAATCATTTTTGTACAAAGGATACAATCCTAAAATGCTAGCAGTTGCATTGCAGCCGGCACTAGAAATGTAATTGGCTTTTTTCATCTCATCTCGGTGTAACTCGGGAATGCCATAAACAAACTCTGTTATCAAATTTGGACAAGCGTGTTTGTGCCCATACCATTTTTCATATTCAGCAGGATCTTTCAGCCGGAAGTCTGCGCTGAGGTCGATTATTCTGGGTGCAAGTTTTTTGAATTCATCAATTCTCTTTTGTGAACTATTGTGCGGTAGACAAAGGAACAAAATATCACATTGTTCAAGTTCATTTGCCGAAACGAATTTCAGTAAAGTTGATTTTCGTAAGTTGGGATGTACTTTATGAATAAACTTACCCGTATAACTCTCCGATGTAACTTGGCCAAGTTCAACATTCGGATGGAATAATAATAATCTTAATAACTCACCGCCGGTGTAACCTGATGCACCAACAATTGATGCCTTAACTTTGCTCATTTTCTTCCTTCAGCTACTTGTAAAATGTATTCAACCATTTTTTGAGGAATGTTTACGCCAGTTGTTGCAATGCTGTTTTTATATTCCATAGTATAGTTTACTTCGTTAACCATTAAACCTTTATTAGATTCGAAAATATCTATTGCAACGATTCCTCCACCAACTGCTTTAGCTGCACGAACGGATATATCATTAAGTTCATCTGAAACCGGACAGTTTGTTGCTAGACCACCGCGTGCGGTATTTGTAATCCAATGCGGTGATGTTCTATAAATTGCGGCAATACATTTATCCCCAACAACAAAGCTTCTGATATCTCTTCCGCTCTTCTCAACATACTTTTGAATATAAAATATTGAATGATGGTATGATCCAAGAATGGTTTTATGCTCAAGAATTGCTTCGGCGGCATCACGGTCATTTACTTTTGATAGTAATCTTCCCCACGAACCTACTGCAGGTTTAAGCACTACAGGGTAACCCATTTCTTCAATTGCTTTAAGTGCAGATTCTTCGGTAAATGCAACTCTCACTTCCGGCTGTGGAATATTATTTTCCGATAATGCCACTGATGTTAAAAGTTTATCGCCGCAGATGGTAGCAACATTGTATGTGTTAACGCATGTAACTCCGGCTGACTCAAATAGTTTTAATCCATGTAATGCTCGTGAGTGATTAATGCATCTCTCAACTACAACATCAAATTCAAAACGATCTTTGCCAAGATTAAAAGTAACTTCCCTGTCATCAAGCATTTCCAGTTTTACACCTTTTACAGCATTAAATTCATCAATCAAGAATTTTTCATCTTTTCTTATTAATGAATGAAGTAATCCAATTTTCATTTTATTTATTCTCCAGTGATTTAATTTATTTTTGATTTAAAGGCGTTTGTGAGTAACACTCACTTAGTATAAGTCTGGTGGTGTTTTACCGCATCAATGATGTGCTTAAGTTCTGTAAGATCAACAATGCGGCCCCGCTGCCCTACAGACTTTACTTCTTTTAAAACATCCTGCTGTAAGTCGAAGTTTAGCGATTCTTCTCCAATCATTGTCATAGCATATCTGAGTGAAGCAATACCGGACATATGATCAAGAGCAAAAGTTCTCTGTTTACCTAGTAATTCTGGGTTTAGGCTTTCGTAGTGCATTGGATTTATTGCTGCAGCATGAGTATGAACTCCTGCACAATGTGTAAATGCATTTAGACCGGTTATGGGATAATTTGCTGGTATGGGAATTCCTGAATGTTTACTAACGAGGTCATAAAGTTCAACTAATTTTGAAAGATTCCATCTTCTTTCATTGTAGTCAACTGTTAAAACAGTAAGCAGTTGTGCAAGATCAACTATACCTGCTCGTTCGCCTAAACCAAGTGCAGCCGCATCAATAATATCAACACCCGCGCGATATGCATCAAGAGCATTGGCTAAAGCTAAACCGCGATCGTTATGACAATGAACAGCCACTTTAAGTGAAAGATTTCTTTTTGAAAATTCATCCTTTAATCTTGATATATAATCATACATGCTTCGGTTAGTGCCCGGAACCATATAACCTGTTGTGTCTGCAACGCTGATTATATCAGCGCCAGCTTCAACTGCAGCAACTGCAGCTTTAAGAACGTTTTCAAATTGTGAACGGACTGTATCTTCCGGCGTGTATCTTATTATTAACTTTGGATTCTGCTGCTTAGCATATTTTATTACTTCTGTAATTAGTACAATTGCGGAATCTAAATCTTTTTTAAATACTGTATTTAATCTTTCGTCGGAAACACAATAGAAAATTCCAATAAAACCAACACCGCATTCTAGTGCCAAGTCAATATCTGATTTTAATGAACGGGAATGTGCACCCACAATTGCCTTGTAATTTTTTTGAGCAATTGACTTAACAGCGGCATGAATCTCGGATGTTACCATTGGATGACCAGCTTCAATAATATCTACACCAACCTCATCAAGCAAATTAGCGATAGCCAGTTTTATGTGTTTATCAAAATAAACACCAGGTGTTTGTTCACCTTCCCTAAGAGTTGAGTCTAAAACTTGAACCAATTATTCACCCCAGTCTTCTTCTTCTTGAGGGGCTTCTTTTACTGTTGGGGGGTCGAGCGAAATTACCTCGAGTTCTGTTCCGCATTCAGGGCACTCAATTAATTCGCCAACAACAGTTCCTTCAATTAATTCAAGCTGTGCACCGCAAACAGGGCATTCTGTTGTCATTTTCTCTCCGATAATTTTTATGCGAATGTAATTATTATTATGCGGTTTTGCAATATTTTTTTGGATTTTTATGCAAATATTTGCAAACGCAAATTGTAACTCAGGAATGTGAGTCGAAATAAATTATAAATTTTATTAAGTATTACGGAACTCTTTTAGCTATAAAACAATACATGGTTAACATTAAATTGTGAGTGAAGTGCTGTGATTGGAGTAGACTGAAGCAAAAAGAAATTTGACTATGTTACACTTAAAGATTTAGGCAAGTAAGGTTATAATTAAATAGCATTTAATTTTAATCTTGATTAGCTTAACTCAAACGAATGGTTCATGAATTTATTTTGAATAACTGAAATCATTGATACAGAAATGATTATTACTTAATCAGAAAATCAGTTAGGAAATAAATATATTCAGTTCCAGCTACGCACAGGCTTATCGTGTACTGTTTAACTTTGTGAGAAAAATGTTATGTCGGTTGAGAAAGAAAAGTGTATGTTGATGTTTGCAGAACCAGCGGGAACAGTTGATAAGTTTTATCATTGGTTTTTGAACTTTTCAGTTAAACGTCCAAAATGAATTTAAGAAAGCAAGAAATACTAAACCTAAAATTTCAATCTCTAACGCAAAAAACGTGGACTGATTTTGAAAAATTGTTCGGCGATAATGGTGCTTGCGGAGGCTGCTGGTGCATGTGGTGGCGTTTAAAGAGATCGGAGTATGAAAAACAAAAAGGTGTGGGAAATAAAAATGCAATTAATAAAATTGTTAATTCAGGAGTCGTTCCAGGAATTATAGCTTATGATAATAAAAATCCGATAGCATGGTGTGCAATTGAGCCAAGAGAATCATATGCATTGCTTGAAAATTCAAGAACGCTTAAAAGAATTGATGATAAAAAAGTGTGGTCAGTTGTTTGTTTTTTTGTTGATCGAAAATACAGAAGAAAAGGAGTTACAGAAATACTTCTAGAAGCTGCATTAAAGCACGCTAAGAAAAACAAAGCAAAGATTGTTGAAGGATATCCTGTGGATTCAGAAAAAACACCATCAGCATTTGCATGGACAGGCTTTGCATCTGCATTTCTAAAAGTTGGATTTAAAGAAGTGCATCGTAGTTCCCCAACAAGACCAATAATGAGATATTATTTATAAAAAGGAGATATACATGAAGAGAATTTATTTCTTTCTACTTGTTATGATTTCAAGTCTCTATTTGTCATTGGTTGCTGTTGCCCAAGAACAAGAAAAGCCAAAATATGAAATGAAAACATATCAAATGGTTTTATTGTTTAAAGGACCCAACCGTTCCCAGGATTCCACTGAAGCGAAGAAAATTCAAGCTGCACATCTAGCAAACATTCAAAGGCTTGCTAATGAGGGGAAATTGATTGTCGCCGGTCCTTTTCTGGATGATCAAGATTTGCGCGGCATTTTTATTTTTGATGTTGAAACTGAAGCTGAAGTAAAAGAGTTGGTTGAAACTGATTTAGCAATTAAAACTGGAAGACTAAGGTACGAAATTCATCCGTGGATGACGGCGAAGGGAACGTGTTTTAAATAAATGCCCTCACCCAACCCTCTCCCAAAGGGAGAGGGAAAAATCTTTAAATTTTTACAATCACTCTTCCTGAAATTTGTCCCTGTAAAATTAAATCGATCTTTTCATTTAATTGTTCTAGAGGACATTCAGTAAAGATCTTGTTGAGGCAATCTAGTTTCCATTCGGCTGCAAGTTTCTGCCAAATTTTAACACGCAATTCCATTGGGGTTTCAGCAGAATTTATTCCGAGTAAATTTACTCCACGAAGAATAAACGGAAAAACTGTAGTATTAAGTTCGGGTGAAAGAACATTACCACAAGATGCAACTGAACTTCGGTAATCCATTTGCTTGATAACTGTAGCCAGAATATTTCCGCCAACAGTATCAACGGCAGCTTTCCATCTTCTGTTAAGAAGTGGTTTTTCACTTTGATTATCAAGTTCTTCTCGGCCAATTATATCCTTAACTCCTAATATTTTTAGATAATTTGCCTTATCTTTCTTTCCTGTAGATGCAACCACGTGATGACCATTTTTTGAAAGCAAAGCAACTGCTAACGAACCAACACCACCTGTAGCTCCAGTAACTAAAACCTCACCATCTATTTTTTCTTCAGAGCATAGCTCAAGTTTGTACATAGCTAAGCCTGCTGTGAACCCAGCAGTACCCAAAATCATACTTTCTTTTAGGCTCAATCCCACAGGCAGCTTTACTACCCAATCTGCAGGAACTCTGATGTACTCCGCAAATCCACCGGAAGTATTCATACCCAAATCATATCCTGTCACTAATACTTCATCGCCATCTTTAAACTTGTTTGATTGAGTTTCAGCTACAATTCCCGCAGCATCTATTCCCGGCGTGTGAGGATATTTTCTTGTAACGCCTTTATTACCAGCTGCAGAGAGCGCATCTTTATAATTAAGCGAAGAATATTTTACCTTGATTAATACATCACCTTTCGGCAAATCATCAGTCTTGCGTTCTGTAATCTTCGTTACGAATTTGCCATCAACTTCACTTACAACCATTGCTTTGAACGTTTTATTCATATCAATTACTTTTTATTAAAATCTAAAACTATTTTATAAAAATCATCTTTTTGGTTTGAACATGGTCTCCTGCTTTAAGTTGGTAATAGTATACGCCGCTGGACAGACTAATAGTC
>JACAFC010000106.1 GCA_013388515.1 Ignavibacteriaceae bacterium
CCCACCAGAATTACCAGGATTAAATGCACCATTAACAACTAAATGTTTTACAAAACCTTTTTTATCTAATCTAGGTTGGGCAGAATAGCCACTAAGAAAGCCAACGGAGAGAAGTGGAGCTGGCCCATTATAACCGAGTGGAAAGCCCCAAGTAGTTACGACGCTGCCAAGTTTTAACGTATCACGATTAGCTAGAACGACACCGCCATTAAGTTTTTTTTCAGGTATTAATGCAGCCAAATCTCTATTAGTATCACGTTTCACTTCCTTTACTTTCAGAATCTCGCCAAAGATTGATATCAGGATTATATCTTCAGGATTACAATCTGTAACAACGTGCGCATTTGTAATGATTGGTCCATCTTTGATTAAGAATGAACTCCCCTTTTCACTTAATTTTTTATTAATAACCATAAAAACAGATGTAACTGCACTCCTCTCTGTAGTATTAACATTATCCAATAAGATTTTCGATGCAATGGGAATCTCTTGTTGTTGAGCCAAACAAATTGAAGTTAAGACCAAGAATAAAAGAACTATTTTAATTCTGTTACATATAATAACCTCTATTTTATTTTGAGGTATAACGACGTTGTTTTTAAGCCGCCGCCCAATACAGCAATGCAACTTTGAAAAATAAACGCCAAAAATTTATTAATTACTTCATTTAATTAACTACATTCAAAAAACAACTTACTTTTTCAACCAAACATTTTAATTACACAAATGCCGCTACGTTTAAAGCGGTCGGCCTTGAAGAACTGGTTAGGCTTTACTGTAAATATCTTTCTTTTATCATTTTTTTACGGAATGTTGATGTAATTGTAAACTCGTGTTCTATATATTTTGTTAGATAATCTATTTTAATGTTTTCGTCTGAACTCTGGTTGCTATTAAGAAATTTTGAATAATCCCGAACGCATTTTAAGACTGAAACAAATTCATTTGATAATTGTAATTCTGAATACTCGACAGAATATGAATTTATAAACTGAGAAAGCGAAAGTATTTCAAACGTTAAATCTTTTTCAGTTTTCGCCATCAACAAATTCTTTCTTAATTCTCCAAACATTTTTGTCACTTCCGAAAACAGGCGATCTCTTTGTTCATATTTCTCTTTTCGTTCATGTTCAATAGATCTTGTTTTCTCCGAGTCTGATTGTATATCTTGTATCAGCAAGGTAATTAGTGAAAGAATTATAGTATTAATCAGAGTTATAACGGGCGACAAATAATCACCAAATTGACCCCAATCCGCAATATCGGTGCTAAATTTTGTTGAGTGAAAATTATAAATGAATAAACCAACCATAAGAATTGAGGTTATACTTGAGATAAAAATTAATATAATTATAATAGATTTTTTCATGAGATTATGACGCCTAACGGTATTGTGCCTAAGCCGAAGCCCAGCACTACAATTTTATTATTTTAAATAACTTTTTAATTAGAACAAAGCTTTCATTTAAAAACTACACTTAACAACAAAGTTAAAACGGAACTACAAACTTATATACTGCACAAATGCCGAATGCGAAAACGCTTTCGGCTTGAGGCACAGGTTAGGTGCGATTAATGTGAAAATAAACTTTTCCATTGACCTAGAATAAACTGTTTTGAGTTCACATTTCTTATTTCTCGTGTCATATTTTCACTTATTCTGTGTGTTCCAATTTTTTTTAATATAGTTGAAAACAGTTTCCAATCAATTGTGTTAGGATTTTTAGCGTCTTCAGTAAATATTAAAGTTCGATTATTACCTTTCTTAGATTTATAATTTCGTTTTGAGATAATTCTAGCTGGTGGATAAGCAAATAGCTTCCCATTTTCTTTATATAAATAAATTATAAAGTCGCCAAAACGTGAATTCTTAGAAATTGTTGATTTGGATCCAAACCTAATACTCCCAATAATGAATTCTTTTTTATTTATTATCTTTTTTTTCGCTTTCTTTTCTTCAGTTGAACAGATTTTGTTTTCATAATCTTCAAATTCTGCATCAAATATTCTACATATCCAAAGTGTAGGAGAAATTCTATCTGATTTATTTTTTGATGTTAGTTTATTTAAAAATGAGGGCTTATAGTCTTTTTTATAATCTTTTTTTAGTTTTTTAGCATAAGCAGGAGTAATATGCTCATTCGTTAAAGAGAATATGAATCCAATAGAACTTGCAACAACGTTTTTATCATTCGTTAATATTGCCGATTCAACCAAATTATTTTTTGAATTATTTGAAACATTGGAACTACCGATTATAACCTTGTTATCAAACACAAATACTTTAGAATGTAGATTACTGCAAGAATATACTTTAACACCTTTGCTGATATAATGAATTATTTCTTCTGGACTTGTTTGGCCAGAACGTATTGCAGCTAAGCTAAAGTTTACAATTAGAATATCTGAGTTTTTTAAGTGTAGTAATTTTGATGCTCCGGTACCTAAATATGCTACCGCCACATAACTTCGATTGGATTTCTTGGAAAGTGAAGTTATTTCCGACCAAATATTATTTTGCAAAAATTTATTTATCATAAACTACTTAGCACCTAACTTATACTTATGCTGTATGAAATTAGTTAATTAGGTACGTATATATGCATACAGCTGCATATATACGTACCAATTTCTTTTAATTTTATCTAATTTCGCAATATTTAGAAATATCCTCTGCATATATATCTTCTTTGGTAATATTGCTATTAGCGCTATTAGCCATTGTATTTTTCAGCTATAATCACTTTAAAAAACAAAACCCAATCCCTCCAAAGAAAGATTGGGTCTTAGAAAAAAAATTAGAAACCTAAGCGTTCCATATCTGCAACAAGGGCCTTAACTGCATTAACGGAATTATCCATTAATTTTTGTTCTTCTTCATTAAGAGCAAACTCAACAATCTTTTCAACTCCGCTGGCTCCCAAAACTGCGGGAACGCCGACAAAGTAACCTTTTACTCCAAACTCACCATTAAGGTAAGCGCAAACGGGGAGTACACGCTTTTCATCATAAATAATAGCTTCAGTCATAGCAATTGCGGAGGAAGCGGGGGAGTAAAAAGCAGAACCAGTTTTCAATAATTTAACAACTTCACCGCCGGCACCTTTTGTACGCTCAACGAGAGCAGTCATTACTTCCTTAGCTTTAGCAGCATCATTATATTTTTTCTCAAGCAGTTCCATTACCGGAATGCCGTTCACATTTGCGTAACGGACAATTGGAACCATAGTATCGCCGTGTCCACCCAAAACTAAAGCGTTAATATCTTTTACCGATACTCCAAGTTCCCAAGCAATAAAAGTAGCAAAGCGTGAGGAATCGAGAACTCCAGCTTGCCCAACAACACGGCTGGAAGGGAATCCGGTAATTTTTTGAAACAGTGTAACCATTGCATCAAGCGGGTTTGAGATAATGATAGCAATAGAGTTTGGAGCATACTGCTTAACATTCTCAGCAACGGTTTTCATAATTTGAGCATTGGTTGTGAGCAAATCATCTCTGCTCATTCCGGGTTTGCGAGGTAAGCCGGCAGTAATTATAACTATATCAGCTCCGCTGATATCTTTATAATCATTAGTTCCTTTAATGTTAACATCAAAAAGATCAACACGTGCGGCTTCTGCTATATCTAAAGTTTTACCTTGCGGCATATCAGGCACAATATCGTACAGTACAACATCACCTAATTGTTTTTGTGCAATTAGCTGCACGAGAACGCCGCCGATTTGTCCCCCGCCGATTAGAGCTATTTTTTTTCTTGGCATGGTATTTCTCCCTACTATTGTTTGTGGTTAATTGATAAACACTCGTATTTAAAATAGTTATGAATGAAGCTAATTCAAAGTAAAATTAATTTTGCCGAATAATAAGGAGGGGAAAATTTAGCTGGGCTTTTAAAACGGGAGCGGATTGTCTAAATCAAGAACTAAAATGGTTTCGGTGCCAGTGGGTGTAACATTGTACTTTAGTTCATCCATATAAAATTTCATTAAGTAAACACCGCGTCCGGAGTCTTTCAGAAGATTTTCAGGTTCAGTGGGGTCTGGTATTTGTGTGGGATCGAAGCCAACACCCTCATCCTTAACGGAAATTATTACCTTACTATCCTCAACCTTAACATTAATTTTAACGAGCTTGCTGGTGTCGCATTTGTTTGCATGGATAATTGCATTGGTGGTTGCTTCAGTTACTGAAAGCATTAAACCATTCATTCTGCTTTCAGGAATACCGATGTCCATAGCAAAATAGTTGACAAATTCCTCAACAG
>JACAFC010000060.1 GCA_013388515.1 Ignavibacteriaceae bacterium
CTGTGAAGAGTGCGGAGGTGATGGTTTAAGAAAAATTGAAATGAATTTTTTACCTAATGTTTATATTACTTGTGATGTTTGCCGTGGAAAGAGATACAACCGCGAAACACTTGAAGTATTGTATAAAACAAAATCTATTTCAGAAGTTCTTGATATGAGAGTGGATGAAGCTTTGGATTTTTTTGAGGAGCTTCCAAGGATTAGAAGAAAAATTAAAGCCATCCATGATGTGGGATTGGGGTACATAAAATTAGGACAACAAGCAACAACACTTTCAGGCGGCGAAGCTCAGAGGGTTAAGCTGGCTACTGAGCTCAGTAAAGTGAGCACAGGAAAAACTCTTTATGTTTTGGATGAACCAACAACAGGCTTGCATTTTGAAGATGTACGAATTTTACTCGGCGTGCTTGACAAACTTGTACAAAAAGGGAATACAGTAGTTGTTGTTGAGCATAATCTTGATGTTATAAAGACAGCAGATTGGATAATTGATCTCGGTCCTGGCGGAGGTGAAAAAGGTGGTACTATTGTAGCTGAAGGTACGCCTGAACAAATTTCAAGAAATAAAAAAAGTACAACAGGGCAATTCATTAAAAAAATCATGACAGCTTAACTGGCAAATTTGTTGTTGGCTTAAAAGTCTGAGCAAATGCTATTTAGAAAGGAAAGTCCTCTTTTATATCTAATTGCTGTTCAAGTTTTTCCAATTTAGGTTTTTTAGCTGCCAAATGGATCTGATTTCCTTCAACATAAATTGCTTTATAGGGTTTAGTAGGGCAGGCAAATTCACAGGCTCCGCATCCAATGCAAATATCGTTATTTAGTTTTGGTGCTTTCAAGTTTTTATGGGGTTCCAGCATATCAACCGCTTTTGTTGGGCAATGCTCGGAACAAGCACCACAAGCTGTTTCTTCGGTATAAACAATGCAATTTTCCTTTACAAATACAGCTTTACCAAGTTGACATAATTTTTTTTCATCAGCAATAATTTTTTGTATTGCTCCAGTAGGGCATACTTCACTGCAAATTACACAATCGTAATTGCAAAAACTTGTTTTGTAATCCATTCGCGGCTGCATCATTCCCAAGAAGCCATATTCCAAAAAAGACGGCTGTAAAACTTGAGTTGGACAAGCACTTACACATAAATGACAAGCTGTACATGAACTTGTGAAGTGATCTATACTGATTGAACCAGGCGGGGAGACAGGAAATTTTTTATTAATAGGTACGGTGCTTTCTTTTTTAGGAATTATCTTAACTTGCGATAAAGATATTCCTGTTAAAGATGAAAAATAGATCAGCAATGATTTTAGGAATGCTCTCCTTGGCTCATCACTTTCAGTTTCTTCATATCCAATGGTATTTCGCAGTGCAGTTTTGTAAGTAATTCCATCTGAATGACATGCCGTAAAACAGTTGAAACAACCAACACAGCGGCTGAAATCAATTATTTTATTTTTTTTATCTATACATCCTGCCTTACACTCTTTTTCACAAAGATTACAGCTTCTGCAATTAGCTTTATCGATTGCAATTTTATAAAAGGAAAATTTTGAAAATAATCCTAATAATGTTCCAACCGGACAAACCAAATTACAGTATAGTCTTCCTCGTACGAATGACATCATACCAATACTTATAAAAAATATGAAAGCAACACTAACTGAGATCCAATCTATATTTCTAATTTCAACCGGATAAAGCCAATAGATTCCTAAAGATTCAAGCATCGATGCTAAAATATTGTTCATAATTAATAACAGCGGACGCACAATATTGGATATAATTTTTCCAAAGATGCTGAAAGGGTCTAAAAGTATAAGCAGATAAATACTGCCGCCTAAAACGAAAATTATTGTTATAGCAAGAATTGAATATTTTACTAGTGAGTAAGGTTTTAATAGAAAGTGTTTTCTTTTTTTTGAAATTTTTTTTGAAAAATATGAAACTATATCTTGAAAGGTTCCCAATGGACAAATAGTTGAACAATAAATTCGTCCAAATAAAAACGTTAAGATTATGATAACTAAGAAACCTAGGGTTGAAAATCCTGCAGTGTTTAAAAATTTAATTATTGATGGAGTAAATTGAAGATAGTTAATTAACCCAGAGAATTGTGAAGTAAACCATTCATTTATATTTAAAAATAAGAATGAGGTTAACAGAAAAAAAAACAGCGAAATTAGTACTCGGGTTCGCTTAAGGTATAAAAAATTCATCAACTAAATCAAAGCTTGATTCTACTTATATTAAGCTGATCTAAATTTTTGTTGCCAAGATTCATTTCGTGTGCAATGCGGATATAGCCAATATCCTCCGGTTCAGAATTAAATAATTTGGCAGCAGCAGCATCAGCAGCAACAATATCTGTAGAAATAATTTGAGATTTTAATGTAATTACATCTTCTTTACTAACACCCCTTGGTCCATTACGTTTCATAACATAGTAGGCATCGACAACATTTAAATCTGGTTTACGAAACGAAACAAAATCAGCAATGCATTGGTGCAGATCATTTCGGTGCCAGTAAGGTCGGTCCCATACATTGCCCATAAGATTTTTCATAGATATTGTTAAATCAGCTGATCCATGATGTTTTAAAATTGGTACATTGATAAAAACATCTGACTCCAAAATTAACTCGTGAACCTTGGAGCTCGTTAATTTTTTACCTTTTGGTATATCAACCTTTTGATAATAGCTCTCGCTGTCACCAGATACAATTTTGCCCCCGGCATCTTTTACTGCATTTTCAATTCCGCTGTTGCTATAACATCTTTTCCAATTATCACAAGTATGATCGAATACATAAACATCTTTAGCACCTGCCTCAAAACAACTTTGAACTATTCTTTTCACTAATAGAGGATTTGTGTTTGCTGCTCGTTCGGGGCTTGTGTCCCAGCCGATATTTGGCTTAACCACAACTTTTTGACCTTTTTTTACAAAAGCTTTTATTCCTCCCAGAGATTGAATTCCTTTGTCGAACATGATGTCAGGTTCACCGCCTTTTATAGCTACTAAATCGAATGGTTTTTTGTTGGCAAAGTTATTAGTACTAGCAAACATGCTGGAAAAATTGCCAAAGGTAAATACGGTGGAAGTAATTATTCCTGTTCTCAAACCTTTTTTTATGAATTCGCGGCGTTTCATATTAACCTCTAAAAATGAAGGTGAAAAGAATTTTTGATTTTCAGCAATTAAATTATATAAAATTTTACAAACAGTTTTTAGTAAAGTCAGAGAATAATCATTTGGTATGAGGTATTTTTTATCGAGTACCAAAAATATTATTGATTGTAAACTGCTTGACAATCCTTTAATAAATATTTAATTTGGAAACGTAAAAAACGATAATAGTTTCTTTAGGAAATTAAATGGAACCTGATAAACAAAAAATACTTAAATACTGCCAGGGGTTATTTTTAAAAGATGGTTTTTATAAGGTGAGCGTGGACGAAATTGCGAATGAACTCAAAATGAGCAAAAAAACTATCTATAAGTATTTCCCATCAAAACAAATTCTCGTTAAGGAAGTGATATTCGATTTCATACTCGCGAATACATCAATAATTAAAGGTATAGTTGATCAGGACAGCGATGCGGTCTCTAAATTTCATCTGATAGTAAGAACAATTGCCGGAATATTAATGCGAGGAATGGATAGGTTGTTTGGTGAAATACAAAGGCATATGCCCGAACTCTGGGAAGAAATTGATTCTTTCCGTTCTAAGCTGATTTTGGAAAACTTTTCAAGAATAATTGAACAAGGTAAAAAAGAAAAATATTTTATAGATATTCCTACAACTTTGATTCTTAACGTTTTTCTTTCTGCCATAAGAGGGGTAGTTACACCGCAATTCTTAATGAACAATAAATTTTCTGCCGTAGAAGCACTTAATCATACAATTTCTATCCTTATGAACGGTATATTAACTGAAAAAGGAAAGAAGATTTTTAATCGATTAAAAACTGGAGAGGATCAATGAAACCAATTCTTTTATTGTCCATGGCTATGTCCGTATTAATTGGCTGCGGAACTGGTGATGAGGAAAATATTATTTCGGCTACTGGAACAATTGAAGCGAGAGAAGTTATAGTTTCTTCAAAAGTCTATGGGGAGGTAAAAAAAATTAGTTTTGATGAAGGTGCAAAAGTCCAAAATGGAGATACAATTGCAATTATAGACAATGAAACTTACGTAATCCAACTAAGGCAGGCTGAAGCTAATAGAATTATGGCGGAAGCACAGTATGAGTTATTGAAAAATGGAGCTAGGAAGGAAGATATTACCCAAGCCGAGGAGCTCTTAAAACAAGCAGAAACAAGCTTTCGCCAGGCGGAAATTGATAAAAATAGAATGCATGAATTATATAACTCAAAATCAATTTCAAAAAAGCAGTTTGAAGATTCAAACACCAAGTATGAAGTTGGTTTAGCTCAATTCAATGCGGCAAAGGAAAATCTTTCTAAGATGAAAAACTTTGCCAGACCGGAAGAATTAAAACAAGCCGAAGCGAGATTAAAGCAATCTTTAGCTAATGAGGAACTAATCAGAAAAAATATTAGTGACAGTTACATCACATCTCCCATAAATGGAGTAATTGTAAAAAAATATGTTGAAATTGGAGAGAATGTAACCGCAATGTCTTCATTGTTCAAAGCTGCTGATTTATCGACTGTTGAGCTTATGATTTATGTTAGTGAAATTCAATTAGGTAAAGTAAAGTTAGGGCAAAAAGCTAAAATCACAGTTGATGCTTTTCCAGAAAAAAGTTTTGATGGATCTGTGATTTATATTTCTCCTGAAGCGGAGTTTACACCTAAAAATATTCAGACTAAGGATGAAAGAACTAAGCAAGTTTTCGGTGTGAAAATAAAAATTCCTAACCCAAATTTTGAGCTTAAAACCGGAATGCCTGCAGATGCTGAAATAATCATTAACTAATTTGAAATATGCTAAGTTTTAACAGCAAAGTAATTGAAGTACAATCGCTTAAAAAATATTTTGGCGAAATTAAAGCAGTGGACAACTTATCGCTTAGCGTTGGAAGAGGTGAAATGTTTGGGCTTATTGGTCCTGATGGTGCTGGTAAAACTACAACTATCAGATGCATGTGCGGGCTTTTACAAGCCAATCAAGGCAATATTGAAATTCTTGGTTTAGATATAAAAAAGCATAAAAAAGAAGTGCAGAATAATATTGGTTACCTTTCACAAAAATTTAGTCTTTATGGCGATCTTTCAATTGATGAAAATATAGAATTCTTTGCAGAGATTCATAATGTTGTGGATTACGCAAAAAGGCGGGCTGACCTTTTAGATTTTACTAGATTAACTCCATTTAGAAATCGGGCTGCAGAAAAATTATCAGGAGGAATGAAGCAAAAACTTGCACTTGCATGCAGCTTGATCCATAAACCCCAAATAATATTTCTAGATGAACCTACAACCGGTGTTGATCCGGTTTCCCGCCGGGATTTTTGGAAGATACTTTCAGACTTGCAAAAAGAGGGGATAACAGTTTTTATGTCTACTCCTTATCTTGATGAAGCTGAACGATGTAATCGCATTGCTTTAATGAACAAAGGAAAAATTATTAGTTTGGATACACCGCAAATCGTAAAGAACTCGATCAATAAGAATGTAATTGAAATAGTTACTCCTCAAGCGAGGAATGCACATAAATTCCTTAAAACAAATACACATTTAGAAGTTCAGCTGTTCGGCGATAGGATAAATATTATTATTGATAAATCACTAACTACGCCTGGCACCTTGATAAACCTGCTCAAGCAGAATAACATTCCGTTTGAGGATGTTAGAGTAATTGATCCAACGCTTGAAAATGTTTTTATGAATCTAATAGAAAAGAATAGTAATTAATGTGAACAGTATAGAAGTAAAAAAATTAACAAAGCGATTCGGCAAATTCACAGCAGTTGATGACATTAACTTTACAGTTAAGCAAGGTGAAGTTCTTGGTTTTTTAGGTGCAAATGGTGCAGGCAAGTCTACCACTATTAAAATGCTGTGTGCCTTACTCGAACCTTCTTCGGGAGATGCATTAGTAGGAGGGTATAGTATTACTAAACAACCCGAAATGGTTAAGAAAAGTATTGGCTACATGTCCCAGCGATTTTCATTGTACAATGATCTTACTGTTGAAGAAAATATAAATTTTTTTGGTGGAGTTTATGGTTTAGATGGAGCTGAATTAATCGACAGAAAAAACTGGGTGCTTAAAATTGCAAACCTGCAAGGACAAGAAAAACTTTTAACAGCATCTTTGCCCGGCGGAATTAAACAGCGGCTGGCTTTGGGTACAGCGGTTATTCATCGACCAAAAATTGTTTTCCTTGATGAACCTACAAGCGGTGTTGATCCTATTTCTCGAAGATCTTTCTGGGATTTAATAAATGACCTTTCTGCCCAGGGAACCACGGTTTTAGTTACTACGCATTATTTGGAAGAAGCTGAATATTGTGAAAACATTATTTTGATTAATTCTGGGAAAATTATTGCTGAAGGAAACTCTAAAAAGTTGAAATCAGAATATCTAAAATCTGATATTTATGAAATTGTTTGCAGCGATCTAATAAATGCTTTTGAAATTTTAAGCAAAGCTGAATTTGTGGATGAAATTTCCATTTTTGGAAATTACCTGCATATTATGGTAAATAATAAGTTTACAGGAGTTGAGCAGGTTAAAAATACGCTGCAGATGAATTCGCAAATTCAATTAACAAGAATTAACAAAATACAACCTTCGCTTGAAGATGTATTTATTCACCTGTTAGAGGAATCAAGAGTTTAAATTGAATTTACGAAGACTTAAAGCCATAGCTAAAAAAGAATTTAAACATCTGTTTAGAGACATCAGAATGCTTTCCATTCTTTTATTCTTTCCAGCTTTCTTGTTAATGATTTTTGGGTATGCAATAAATTTTGATGTCCAAAATGTAAAGCTTGCAGTTTATGATCGAGACAAGTCCAGCTTGAGCCGTGAGTTTATAAATACAATTACAAGTACACCGTATTTTGAATTAGCTGGCATTATTGAAAATGAGAATGAAATAAAACAAACTTTAGATAAGAAATCTGCGCAATGCATAATCGTAATACCTCAAAATTTGTCTTCGGAATACTATGCTAAGCGGAAAGTATCGATTCAATTTTTAATTGATGGAGTTGATGGTAACACTGCTGTTATTGTTCAAAATTATTTAAATGCTGCTTTATCAGAATTTAATTCGAAAAAAATGGACTTAACACTCTCAAGTTTTGGTATCAATCAGTACACTCCCATTAAAATTGAACCAAGATTTTGGTACAACCCGGAATTAAAAACTACTAAGTTTTTAATTCCCGGTTTAATTGCAATGATACTTGTTATAACGGCTGTAATTAGTGTATCCCTTTCATTAGTTAGAGAAAAGGAGCGGGGCACAATTGAACAAATAAATGTGTCGCCAATACAATCGTTAGAGCTTTTGCTTGGTAAAACAGCACCATATTTACTTTTGGCTTTATTAAACGCTGCTATGATTTTAGTTGTGGGTTACTTGTTGTTTGATGTTGAAGTTAAAGGCAGCATGCTTTTACTTTTTGCTTCAACTTTACTATTTCTTTTTGCATGTACAAGCATTGGAATACTTGTTTCATCAATTGCCGATACCATGCAGGTTGCATTTTCTATTTCAACATTTGCATCACTGCTGCCTTCAGTAATTTTATCGGGGTTTATTTTTCCAATAGAAAGTATGCCGAATATAATTCAGGTATTTACAAATATTACTCCTACAAAATTTTTTATTGTGATTTTGCGTGCAATAATTCTTCGCGGAGTTGGGCTTGAGGCATTTTGGCTGCAGATAATTTATCTAATTGTCTTTGCAGTAATTATGCTTGCTCTTTCGAACGTTGTGCTTATTAAAAAAGAAAAAACGACTCATGTATAAGTGAAATGAAAACAATCCTTAAAATTGTGCGTAAAGAATTTCAACAGTTTAGGCGCGATCCTAAAATGTTTGGAATTATCTTAATTGCACCTGTCGTACAGCTAATTCTTTTAGGTTATGCTGCTACGTTGGATGTTAACTCAGTTCACACAATAATTTATGATCAGGACAAATCTTCCTCAAGCAGAAAGTTAATCGAAAAATTTGAAAGCTCCGGTTTCTTTTCAATTGATTACTATGCCGAGAATTATGCTCAATTAACTAAGCAGTTAGACAATGGTAATGCGTTGTTTGCTTTAGTTATTCCTCACAACTTTGAAAAGGGAATTGAAAGAAAGGAGACTGTATATCTGCAGGCAATTTTTGATGCTTCAGATGGAAATACTGCTTCAATTGCATCTGGTTATGTAATTCAGATTATCTCAAAGTATTCTCAGAATTTACTGCTAAGTTCGATGGATAGAACCGGAAATAAAATAATTCCGGCCGGACAAATTGTGGCTGAGCCAAGAGTGTGGTATAATCCTAATTTGAAAACCAGAAATTTTATGGTGCCGGGAATTGTTGGTTTGCTGCTAAGCATAATCACTTTACTTTTAACATCGCTTGCAGTTGTGAAAGAAAAAGAAATTGGAACACTTGAACAATTAATTGTTACACCAATAAAACCTTATCAACTAATATTAGGGAAATTAATTCCTTTTGTATTACTTGGCTTTGTTGCAATAATTATTGTAATAGCGGCAATGTGGGTTGTATTTTCCATTGAAGTACGAGGAAGTTTAGTCTTTCTTTTTGCTTGTTCTTTTCTTTACATACTTTCTACCCTCGGATTAGGTTTGTTTGTTTCTACTATTTCAAAAACACAGCAGCAGGCAATGATGATTGCAATATTTGTAATTCTTATGCCGATGGTGTATTTGTCTGGTTTTGCATTTCCAATTGAAAATATGCCCGCTGTTATTCAGTTTGTAAGCTATGCTGTACCGCTTCGATATTTCATTAATATTGTTCGTGGGGTAATACTTAAAGGAATTGGGTTCAACGAACTTTGGCTTGATGGAGTTGTATTATTTTTTATAGGCGTTTTTATTTTATTCCTAAGCTCACGCAGATTTCAAAAAAGATTAGAATAAAATTCCTTGCAAAGAAATTTTATTATCTTTCCCAAAGAAAATATTTTCAATTTTTCCTTAAGCAAATATTATGAACAAAAAAACATCAGAAACCCGTAAGTATCGATCGGACATGAACGAAAGAATTTTAAACTCTGGTTTTCGCGATTTTAATAAATTTTTTGCTCTTGATAATAAAGCATACATTGATGGAGCTTTACCAGCTAAAACAAAGGAACTGATGGGTCTAGTTGCCTCAATGGTTTTACGCTGCAACGATTGCATTTTTTATCATATAGATAGATCAATTACAGAAGGAGCAACTAAAGAAGAGCTTATGGAAAGTTTTAACATTGCCTTAATTGTGGGCGGATCCATTGTAATTCCTCATCTTCGTTATGCGTTTGAAATGATGGATGAGATAATGGCAGAGAAGGGTGACTAAAAAATGTCCAGCATTTTAATCATTCCAAAGCGAATTATTGCTGCCGATAAAAAAGGAAGTATCCTAAAAAATTATAGTGTTGAAATTAAGGATGATAGAATTGCCAGAATAGAAAAAGTAAGTGCAGTAAAGCTTAGATTATTTAAAGGAGAAATAGTTCATGGTGAAGATTTAACTCTTATCCCAGGATTTGTTCAAACGCATGTTCACTTATGTCAAACTCTTTTCAGAGGCATGGCTGATGATTTGGAATTGTTGGATTGGCTGCAGCTAAAAATATTTCCTTACGAAAATGCGCACGATAAAAAATCTCTTGCGGCTTCTGTTAAATTGGGAATTAATGAACTTACATTAAGCGGTACAACAACCATTCTGGATATGGGAACGCTGCGGCATCAAGAAGTAATTTTTGATGAATTGATTTCTTCCGGCATTCGTGCATTTGCCGGTAAGTGCATGATCGACATAAACGATTTATTTCCGAAGTTCAAATCAACTGCCAAGGCAGAAGTAAATGAATCTCGATTGCTTGCAAAAGCATTTCATAATGAAGGAAATGGAAGAATTAAATATGGATTTGCTCCTCGCTTTGCATTATCTTCCTCAGCAAAGCTGATGCGGGAAACAAAAGAATTAATGAAAGACTTCCCATCAAGTATTTTTCATACACATTCATCAGAAAATACTGATGAAATAAAAACAGTTAAGAAAAAATTCAAAAAGAATAATATAGAATATTTTAACTCACTTGGCGTACTTGATGATCATTCCGTTTTGGCTCACTGCATCCATGTAAATAAAAACGAGGTTAACTTACTTAAGAACAAAAGAGTTAGAGTTGCTCATTGTCCTTCATCTAATTTGAAGTTGGGATCAGGAATAGCGCCAATACCATTTTACTTAAAAAAAGGCATATCAGTTTCTTTAGGTGCAGATGGTGCTCCGTGCAACAATAAATTAAATATGTTCAACGAAATGCGTTTAGCTTCTTTGATACAAAAACCTAAACATGGAGCAACTGCAATAAATGCAGAAACGGTTTTTAGATTAGCTACTATAGAAGGTGCTAAGGCTTTAAATTTAGAGAATGAAATTGGAAGTATTGAAATTGGTAAAAAAGCCGACTTAGTATTAATTAATTTGGATAATTCAATTCATCCTTTGGTCGAAGATGATCAAAGTATGTATTCACGATTGGTTTATTCTGGAAATGAAAATGATGTTCAGCATGTGATGATTGATGGAAAATGGGTGGTTAAAAATGCAAAGTCTCAAATATTTGATCAGCAGGAAATTTTACTGGATGCAAATCAGCAGCTAAAAAACTTACTTAAACGTGTATGAATAATAATCGAAAAATTATTTTTGCTACGAAAAATTTGGGCAAGCTAAAGGAAGTGCGGAATATTATTGGTGAAAAAGAAATTGAGTTGATTTCACTAAATGAATTTAATAATGTTGGGGAGATTGTTGAAGACGGTAATTCTTTTGAAGAAAATGCTGTCATAAAAGCAAAGCATGTATACCATTTGCTTGGTTTACCGGTTATTGCAGATGATTCCGGTTTAGTTGTCGAACAGCTTGGAGGTGAACCAGGTATTTATTCAGCGCGATATGCTGGAGAAAACGCAACTGATGAGGACAACAACAAAAAGCTTATTTCGAAATTATCGTTTTTTCCAAAGCCGCATAGAGCAAAGTTTGTTTGTTCTGCAGTATATATAGATGGAAAAGGTATTGTGAAAGCGCAAGGTGAAATTCTTGGGCAAATATTGCATGAACCAAAAGGAACAAATGGTTTTGGCTATGATCCATTATTTTTGCCAGATGGTTATGATAAAACAACAGCAGAATTAGACATGGAAGAAAAGAATAAAATTAGTCATCGCTCAAAAGCATTCAAATCCTTATTTAAAATGATTTTGAAAGGAGAGTAACATGAAAAGTTTATTGACGATTGTTATTGCAGGAATGTTTTTTGTTATTTTCAGTGGATGTAAGAAAAGCGAGTCAGATTCTCCTACATCGCCGGGATCTACAACTAATTATTTTCCTAGCAATGAGGGAACATATTATAAATATTCTTATTCGCGGACTGATTCGGCAGGAATATCCACAGGAATAAGAACTACAAATTACAAAGGCACAATTACAATTAATGGAACACCATATAAAATTCAGATTGATTCATTATTAATCTCACCATCTCTCCAAGTAGATTCAACATTTTTCCGCAGTACTAGTTCAGGTATTTATTATTACATGGATACAACAGGTTTTGCTGCTTCCATTACAGACTCATCCTTGATTCCGCTTATTCCTTATGTACTGATTGACAAAGAATTGTTAGGATATGTACTTCCACTGCAAAGTGGAAGTTCATGGCCAGTCTTCAAGATAAATTTAACCTCGCCTCTAGTTGTTACAGTTGTAGATGTTTCAGCATTAGTAGTTGGTGAAGAAATTATAGTTCTTTCGTTGCCAATTGGTCCAACAAATAAAAACGCCTTAAAAATAAAGTATACCATGACATTAAGACTGAATCCGCTATCACCAGTGGTTCAAACATATACTGCACATGCTTGGCTGGTTCAGGATATTGGTCCGGCTAAATGGGAAGGATGCGGCACTCTTGTAAATTTCTTTACCGGATTAGGAATTGATTTTGCGGATACAACAACTGTTGTTAGCCAAAGTTTGGTTGGTTATGATGTAAACTAAATATTCTCTTGAACATTCATTTTACTGCTATTACAACTTGAACAATTCCAAGCGAAAGACTGTGAGATTCAATCTTATGAAATCCTGCAATCTTGAGCAAGTTTGGGATGTTAATCTTTTCATCAAATTCTTCAACTGAGTTTGGTAAGTATTGATAGGCGCTTTTATCTCCCGAAATTATTCCACCTATCAGTGGAAGAATATTTTTAAAGTAAAATTTGTAAATAAATCTTACCGCTGGATTTGATGGGAGCCTAAATTCTAAAATCGTTAATTTGCCGGAGGGTTTTAGTACTTCAAAAAACGATTCAAATCCTTTTTGAATATCGTAAAAGTTTCTAACTCCAAAAGCAACAGTAATATTGGTAAAAGAGTTGGGTTTGAATGGTATTTGTTCTGCGACCATTTGCACATTTTTACCAATTATCCAATCACATTTTTTATTGAACAACTTAAGCATATTGTGTGAGAAATCAGCTCCATAAATATTTTTCACACCAATTCGGTAAGCATCAATAGCAAAATCACCAGTTCCACACGCTACATCCAAAAGAATTGAATTTTTATTCAGCGCAGTAAGCTTTAATGCTTTTTTTCTCCACCTATAATCAATTCCTAAACTTAGAATATGATTAAGTAAATCGTAACGATGAGAAATTCCATCAAAGATTTGTTTGACTGTATTTTTTTTGTCAATCATTTTTCCAAAATGTAATCTTGATTGCAGATCTTCCTGTATTTTTATTCCACCAGTTGAAAAGGTATGGGGAAGTGAACACACAGAAAATCATAAACACTAACCCACCTATTAAATCTACCACATAATGATAGCGGAGATAAACTGTTGCAAAAATTAGAAGTATTCCAGTGGGAATAATAAAAAATCTTGAACGGCTTTTTAGTTTTACAGATAGAAATATTACCACTAAAGTAATCATTGTATGACCGCTCGGAAAAACATCACGCTGAACTAGTTGTTCTGGATTAGGAGTTCCTGGTGGAATCGATTCGACCGTATTGGTAATATTTCTCAGAAAATCTGTAATTAATATACCCGGCAGTTCAATATTTTCATTTTGAAAATCATGAAGTGTAAACCTTGGACCAATTGCGGGTAAGGCAAAGTAACCAAGGTAAGAAAGGAAAAATCCATAAATCACAACAAATAAAGCAAAATCAGTTTCCAGCAGCCGGCGTTTTATCAGCAAAGCTATAGCCAAGATTATTGGCAGAAAATAGAACAAGCCATACACGA
Source organism: Ignavibacteriaceae bacterium (assembly GCA_013388515.1). Lineage (GTDB taxonomy): Bacteria > Bacteroidota > Ignavibacteria > Ignavibacteriales > Ignavibacteriaceae > XYD12-FULL-36-8. The sequence goes on from JACAFC010000060.1 coordinate 13,502, forward strand.
TCTGAAGAATTTCAGTTAAAATCGGATGAGAAATTTTATAAAGAAAAATAGTTGGATCACCCCCAAATATCAACCGATCGATTTCTATCAATAGGTAATCATAATCATTTGGTCTAAGCGGTCTGATTAAGTAATAGACTTCTTTAAATGTTATAAGAACTAACGGAATTAAATAAAGATAATGAAGTATTCTAAGAATCTTGATTCTATAAGTTTCGGCAGCATATGCAAGAATAAAAACGGTTGTGATTATTAGAATGTTAAAAGTGATGAATGTTTTCCATAGTTCAATTTTATTGCTAAATACTATATTGAGAAATGTTAGGAATAAGTAAAAAATAACAACAACTACATCATAAGCTTTAAGTTTTTTAACCGGGGAAGGAAAATTAGGCATGACTAAAGAATTAAATGATTATTGGTTTATTCAAAATAACTTTAATCAGCATGTTCGAAAGCAAATTGTGTGAGCTTATGAAAGTCGTCTATGGAAAGTTTTTCGGCACGTAATGTCAAATCAATTCCTGTTTGGTTAAAATTTAAGTGTTCAAATATACTATTCTTAAGAGAATTACAAAGCATTTTTCGTCTGTTTCCAAATGCCGCTTTAACAACCTTAATAAACATTTCATCGTACTTTTTATTAACTACACCACTTTGGAAGTTAATATGGATTACCGACGAATTAACTTTAGGTCGAGGGTAGAATACACCGGATGACACTTTGAAACAAATATTAACCTTAGCAAAGTTTTGCGTAATAACTGAAAGAATTCCATAATCTTTATTTCCAGGTTTAGCGATAATGCGTTCAGCAACTTCTTGCTGAATCATTATGATTGAATCCTTTATAATCCCTCTATTTTCAATAAGTTTAAATATAATAGGAGATGTTATGTTGTAAGGTATATTGCCGATTATCCTAAGTTTTTTATCAAAATTCTTGTGAAATTCATTCAAATCTATCTCCAGAAAATCATTATTTCTAAGATATAATTCGGGAAATTTTTCCTCTAAATATTTTGCATTTCGATTATCAATTTCTACCGCAATGAAGTGAAAAGGTTGATTAACGAGGTGCTTAGTGAGAGCTCCTTCTCCTGGTCCAATTTCAAGAATGACATCGCCGGTTTTAGGTGAAATTTCATTAATTATTTTTCTTATTATGTTTTCATCTCTTAAATAATTTTGTCCGAATCGTTTTAGCGGATATTTAGATTTCATTTCATTCAAGTATATTCATTTTAAGAAATACAATGCTTTGCAAAACATAAGATTTCTTAATAATTTTTCAAACAAATGATTTGTAATTTAAAAAAGAAATGGAGGCGCGTCTGAAACAGAAATCCATAGTTACTATAGATATGGGGGGAACAAAAATTTTAGCAGCCGTGGTTAATTCAAAGGATGGAATTATTGCTCGCGCAAAGACTCCAACAAAATCAAATTCAGGTGCAAACAGTTATATAAAAAGTCTTGCTGATATAACCTTTAAAGCAATTTCGAATGCAGGATTGAAGAAATCGGATATAAGAGCAGTATGTCTTGGAATACCAGGTTCGGTTAACCCCCACAAAGGAGTTATTGGCTTAGCTCCGAATCTTGGTTTAAAGAATTTTGAGATTAAAAATAGACTTCAGAAAAAAATACCTTTTCCAGTATTGATTGAAAACGATGTTAATCTCGGTGCACTTGGTGTGCAAAAGTTTGGTGTTGGAAAGAAAAGTAAAAATTTATTAGCAATTTTTGTTGGAACAGGAATTGGCGGCGCTTTAATTTTTGATGGGAAAATGTATCGTGGCACGGACTACATTGCCGGTGAAATTGGTCATATGATTATAGAAGAGAATGGTCCGGTTTGCGGCTGTGGAAAGAAAGGATGCTTTGAAGCTTTAGCAAGCAGAACTTCAATTGTTCGTAATATTCTTAACGACAAACGAACTAAAAAAGAAAGCATTATTGGCAAAATTGTACCGCCGGGTGAAAAAATAAAAAGCGGTGCCCTTGCAGAGGCAGTGAGAAAAAATGACAAAATAGTTTTGGAGCACTTAACAAATGCTTGTAATGTGATTGGAATGGTTACAGCAAATGCTTGTAGTTTATTAAACGTAGATACTGTTGTATTCGGCGGTGGTTTAATTGAAGCTCTTGGAAAAACAATGCTTCCAATTATTCAAAAGTCGTTTAATAAGTTTGTTTTTGCAGGATCCGCTAAAAGTATTAAAATTATCCAGAGTAAACTCGGTGATGATGCCGCAATTTATGGTGGAGTAGCTTTAGCTGAAGAGTTTCTTCGTATAAAGGTTTAAGAAAATCTCAATTCAATTTCCGATATTTCAGCTGCAAGTGAATCCCATTGCTTATACAGGTTTTCCAATTCTAACTTAACAATTGAGAACTCCCTATTTTTCTCATTTGCAAAATTAATATCTGAGTAAGTATCGGGCGAGTATAATAGTTTCTGTAACTCTGTTTGCTTCTTTTCTAATTCCTCAATTCTCTTTTCGGTAGTATTTAGTTTTATTTTTAAATCTTTAGTAGCAGTATAAATTTGCTGCCGGATTTCTGCTTCACGTTTCTTTTGCAGCTTTTTATTTTCGATTGTTTCTTTCGGGCTTCCGCTAATAGTGGGGGCTGCCCAATTTTCATCTTGATTTTTTTTATAGAGATAATAGTCTATTCCACCCTCAAATATTGCAGCTTTTTTATCTCTTATCTCAACAGTCTTATTCACTATTGGTTTAAGAAAATCAATATCATGTGAGATAAGAACAATGGATCCGTTGAAATCAATTAATGCCTGCTGTAAAATTTCCTTTGAAGCAATGTCTAGATGATTGGTTGGCTCATCAAGGATTATAAGGTTAGCTTTTGTGAGTAATATTTTTGCTAAAGCTACACGGCTTTTCTCTCCGCCCGAAAGGACACTAACTTTTTTAAAAACATCATCACCAGTAAAAAGGAAAGAACCAAGTAAACTGCGTAAAGCTCCAATAGTCAGCTGTTCGGAAATTCCGTCCAATGTTTCAATAATATCTAATTCCGGATTCAGCTGATCAGCAACATCCTGTGCATAATGTGAAATAATAGTATTGTGTCCAACTTTTCTATCCCCGCTATCAAATGGAATTATGCCTGCAATAATTTTAGCTAATGTTGTTTTACCAGCTCCATTTGGGCCTACAAACGCAATTTTATCTTTACGATGAATTGTAAAATTTATTTTCTCAAAAATCAATTTACTTCCATAGAATTTTGAAACATTCAATAATTCTATATTTACTTTGCCGCTAGAAGGAGCCTCTGGAAATCTTATTCTAATTTCTCTTTTATCAGTAGGAAGTTCAATCAGCTCAATTTTTTCAAGCTGCTTTATTCTGCTTTGAACTTGTTTTGCTTTAGTTGCTTTGTATCTGAACCTCTCAATAAACTTTTGGGTATCCTTAATTTGTTTTTGCTGCTGTTCAAACTGGCTTTCGAGGAGAGCATCTCTTTCAACCTTAAACTTCAAATAGGCATCATAATTACCTTTAAAGCTCGAAATTTTATTTTGGAATATTTCTAAAGTTTTGTTGGTAACTGAATTAACAAAGTGCTTATCGTGAGAAACAATAATTAACGCACATTTTGTACTGTTAAGAAAACTAATTAACCATTGTAATGAATCTAGATCCAGATGATTTGTTGGTTCATCCATTAATATAATATCATTCTGAGAGATAAGAATTTTTGATAATGCAATTCTCATCTGCCAACCGATTGAAAATGTATCTGTCATTTTCTCAAAATCATCATCAGCAAAACCTAATCCTTTTAATATTTTTTCAACTCTTGATGATGAACTGTAGTAATCAAGCTCTTCAAAACGATGATGAATTTCTCCAAGCTGGAAAATCAATTCTTGCCGATCATCGTCATCTAGATTTTTTGAATTCAATTGTTCAAGAATAGAATTTTCTTTTTCCTTAAGATTAGTAATGTTGGTTAGGGATGAATTGGCTTCTTCAAGTAGTGTTTTGCCTTTGTGAACGACATTATCTTGAGGTAAATATCCGATAGATATTTTTTTTTGCCGTTGAATCGTTCCGCTTTCCGGAGAAATTTCCCCATTTATAATTTTCAATAATGTAGATTTGCCGGAACCATTTGCTCCAACCAAGCAAATTCTATCATCGCTGTGGATTTTAAAACTGAAGTTTTTGAAAAGATAATCACCGCCAAATTGAACGGAGAGGTTTATAAGGTCAATCATTATTTATTACGCAGTATCGCCACTTTTGAAGTTCCAACACTATTTCCGTCCTGATCATAAGCAACGATAATGTATATGCCGCTGTTAGCAAATTTACCATCCAAGTCTCTTCCATTCCAGTAGGCAACTCTGCCGCCGGGTGAAGAAAATTGGGAAATCAGTTTACCGCTCACGCTAAGGATTTTAATTTCTGAATCTTTTATCAATCCATCTATTGTCAGTAGGTTGTTATCACCTTCAAGCAAAAATGGATTTGGATAAATAAAAATATCTGAAAAACTGTCAAGGGGCTTAATAGCTGGGGTTTCAAATGAAGTCAAACCGGCATCAGTTCCTACATAAACGATACCATTATTTTTGTCGATTGCTATACTTCTGATTACATCCGATAGAATGGCGCTATTTCTTGTATCATAAGTAGCAAGAAGCTGTGAACCATCCGAATTAATATGCAGCAATCCTTGGTTAGTTCCAATCCATTTCTGATTCAAAGGATCCACGGCAATGCAGTTTATGGTTTGCTGCCTTAATGAAAATACTGAGCTAATCCGTAGTTGAGGGCTGCTAGTTAGGACTGAGGAAGTATTGGTAATGATATTAACGCCTAAGCTAGTACCTACCCATAAATCACCGCGATTATCTAGTACTATGCAGTTGATTGTGTTATCATTAAGACCATTACTTTTAGATAGAAAACCCGAGTAATCATCGGATGAAGTCTGGGAAGTCTTATTCTCATTAAAATAGTACAATCCTGCTTTCTTTTCATCTTGTGAGCAAAACCATTTTGTATCGTATTGGTCAATTGCTAAATTAAAATGATGAGTGTAGTATTGATTAGATTCAGCGCCGATTGAAAAAGTTGTCCAAATACTATCTTCTGTAAGAAGACACAAAGGTTTACGATCAGCAGCACCCCAAGTCAAAATCCATAAATTGTTTTTAGAATCGTTGCCAAACCCCGTAACAACTTTGAAATTTGGGTCGTTCAGAATGCCCTGCACTTGCATATCTGAAGCACGATAAATCGAAAGACTATCGTTAACAATTTTCACAAAGCCAAATCCCCAACTTCCTATATATGTAGAATTATCCGGTGAACAGTATGTTAGGTGATAATCATTATAAGGCAGAGGAGCATTTGCTGTGCTCGTAGTCTTCCATTGGTTTCCATCGAAACTGTAAAAACCAACTCCACGGTTGTCTTTTCCGCTTGCAGACCAAAAGGTTCCATCTCCATCCACCGAAATAGAAGGGAATTGGTTAGCTTCTGGTCCATTTGGAGCAATTACCTGATACTTATTACCTGGCAAAATTTTTACCACTCCTTTTGAACTTGTGGCAAATAAACCTAAAGGAGAACTACTTATTTTTTTATTTCGAATGGACTTATGAAATAAGGAGCTGTTAACCCTTGATAGTAAACTGAAATAGCACTCCCATGGGAGATAAAAAGAGAATCATTAGATACTAGAATATCTACTATACCAACACCACTAAGGCTCGGAATAAAGGTTTGCCAAGTGTTTCCATTAAACATTGAAAGTCCTTTATCGGTAGCTGCAATTAGTGTATCATTAAAAATATTTACTTTCCTAATAAGATTTGAAGGCAATCCATTCGAAGTGTTGTAAATACTCCATGACTCAGGTGCGGATAGATTTGAAGCGCCTTCTTTTTGAATAGCAATTCCAAATTCAGTAGCAGCATAAATTAAATTTTTTTTGAATGAGCTTACTACACGAATATTTGAGGACAAATTTCCAAATTTATAATATGTATCGTAAAATGTGAATGATTTTGCATTCATGAGCGATAAACCAAATTCCGTGGAAACAAAAATTGTATCACCTGAAGCACGAAGCTCATTCACCTGCTTATTAACTCTATCAGAGTTGTAGATGTCAAGGACAGTTTGAACAGAGTTAGTTGCTGGATTAAAAATATTAATTGATCCATTACTGCTTCCAAACCAGATTTGTCCATACTGATCTTCACAAATTGCGGTTAAAGAAGTTGAATATAATCCGTCAGTCTTTGTAAGTTTTTGGAAAGAATCAAGAGAGTGATTATAATAAAACCCTCCTCCGTTTGAAGCTGCCCAAACTCCTCCATTCAATGCGTAAATGGAATTTATTTGCTTCATGTCGGTATGGTTTTGCCAATTTACAGCATGCTGTGGTTTGGAAGAGAATGCAAGTATTAATACGAATAAGACAAAAAGAATATTTTTCATTTAAGTTAAATATTTGTTGGAAATGAAAAGTAGAAATATCTTATTCGTGCCTCAGGCTTATAGAAAATTGTTTTTCAAATCTCGATTTAATCTAAATAAATTATTATTAAACCGAAAAGCCAAAATTTAGACTAGAGTTTTTCAAACAAATCTGCCATCTCAATTGCTGTTAGTGCAGCATCCCAACCCTTATTTCCCGATTTGGTTCCTGCCCGCTCTATTGCTTGCTCAACAGTATCTGTGGTAAGAACTCCAAAAATTACAGGTAAACTATTTTTTATGCTTACCTCTGCAATACCATTTGTTACAGCCGATGATATATATTCAAAATGCGGGGTAGCACCTCTAATAACTGCGCCAAGGCAAATAATTGCATTATATTTTTTTTGAGAAGCAAGTTTATCAGCAGTTACAGGTATTTCAAAGGCACCAGGAACTTTCACAACGGTTATGTTTCTTTCTTCACAATTGTGTCTACGAAGACAATCTAGTGCTGACTCAAGAAGTTTATGGCCAATAAACTCATTAAAACGACTTTCAATAATTGCAAATTTATAATCTGCGGCTGATAGTTTTCCTTCGACGGTGTTCATACAATAATTACCAAAGTTTATGCTGAATTTTTTATTAATCTATTTCTCATTGCCTCAAGCACAGATGAATTCGTATAATATTTTCCAAGATTGGATTCGTCTTCACGTTTTCCACCATGAAAGTCAGAACCTCCGGATTCCAATAGAAAATATTCGTTCACAATTCCTTTATAAAATTTTACCTGATGAGGATTATGAGATGGATGCACAACCTCTATTCCATCAATACCTTCCTCAATTAGTTCTTTTAGAAGAGATTCAGGCATATTTCCAGGATGTGCAATAAACGATAAACCTCCTGCATCGCTTATAATCTTAACAACACTCTGAGGTGATATATGAACTTTTTTTTCATATGCTGGGCAATTATTACCAATAAATTTATTGAATGCTTCGTAATAATTTGAGGTAATTCCCTTTTCCAACATTGCTTGAGCTATATGAGGCCTGCCAATGGCTGAATTTTTAGCTTGTTCAAGTACATCTTCTATTGATAGCGGGAATCCAAGGATTTTCAACTTATTAACTATCCTGATTGTCCGTTTTAATCTTTCCTCTCTAAAAAACTTTAAGTAACGTTCCAACTCTCTGTTATCAGGATCAACAAAGTAACCAAGAATATGGACTTCTCTGTCGCCAATGTCGGAACTAACTTCCAATCCTGGAATAACTTCAACCCCTAAATCTTTTCCAATAGAAGCTGCTTCATGAATAGCTGATAGATTATCATGATCGGTTATACTAACAACATCAATTCCAGCTTTTTTTACCAACTGAATAAGTTCAATAGGACTGTAGAATCCATCTGAGTGGTTGGTGTGAGTATGGAGGTCAATTTTACAGTTCATGAAATTATCGATATTGCTGCTTGAATTTTTCGTAATCGATAATTCTTAACCTAGTTCCTTCAAGTTCTATCAACCCTCGCTTTGCAAATGAATGCAGGGTTCTAGAAATAGTTTCTCTTGAAGTGCCAGCCATATTAGCAAGGTCATGCTGGAAAGGAAGTCTTTCAATTTCAACCTTTCCTTGTTTGATCTTGCCAATATCATCTGCCAATTGCAGAATGACGGAAGCCACTTTGCCTTCTGCATCTTTTAGTGAAAGTGATTTAATCCTAAGATCTGATGCTCGAAGCCTCCTGGTTAATTCTTGTAAAAGTGAAACTGAGATTTCAGGATGTTCTTGCAGTAGATTTAAAAAATCAGCTCTTTGAATTAGGAACAATTCTGCTTCTTCGATTGCAGTAACACTTGCTGATCGATTCAAACCATCTAAAATTGCCATTTCTCCGAAGAAATCGGATTCATTTAGGATAGAGAGGATTACTTCTTTACCATCATCACTTTCTCTCGAAACCTTCACCTTTCCAGAGATAATCACAAAAAGTGCTGAACCAGTTTCATTTTCGTGCAGAACTGTTGCATCTTTTTTGTAAAATTTCCGGATTCCAAGCTGTGAAATTTGCTTTAATCTTTCTGAATCTAATTCTGAAAAAATTGGAACAGATTTTAAAAAGTCGCCATTATCTGTCATTTTTATCCTTTGATATTTATTCTTCAAATAATATAAATTTGAAGGGTATTAAAGTCAAATAAAAGAAACTATCAAAGATAGCACTTTTTGAGATATTGAGTATAGTTTCAAATAAATGTGGTATTATTATTTCATTTATTATCGTTAATTAAGTATTTTTTCAAACTAAATTTATAATTAATTGGAGATTTTTCTGTTATGGGTATGATGGCAAGAATGAGGGGTTTGGCTCCGGCTTTCATTATTACGGTAGGTGCCTTATTTGTTTTATTTATGGTAATCTCAGATTCAAATGTTTTAGAAGCATTAGGCGGAAGAACAAATAATGTAGGCTCTGTTAATGGGGAGGATATATCTTATCAGGAATTTGTCAATGCGGTTGACCAGCAGAGGGAAAATCAAAAGAAACAAACCGGTAAAGATGTAGATGAAGAAAGTTTGGATCAAATGCGCGACCAAGTTTGGGATGCTTTAGTTTCGCAAAAATTGCTCGCAGAACAAATTGAAAAATTCGGAATATCTGTTTCCGATGACGAAATAAAGGAAATTATTTTAGGAGATAACCCTCCAGAATTCCTAAAACAAAATTTTATAGACTCAACAGGAAATTTTAATCGCCAGGTTTATGAGCAGGCTCTTTTTGATACCAGAAACAAAGAAGCATTGCTTCAAGCCGAAGAATTTGTTAGGCAGAATAGACTTAATGAAAAACTGCAAAGCTTAATTCTTGCCTCAGTGAACATAAGTGAAGCAGATATTCGTAATCGTTTTAACGAACAAAATCAAAAAATAAAAGCCGAGTATTTATTAGTTGATCTTTCCATTTATCCAGATTCTACAGTAAAATTTGATGATAACGACTTAAAGAAATATTATAACGAGAATTTGGACAAGTACAAGAATCAGGCTCAAAGAAAATTACAATATGTGCTTTTTAGCAATAACCCTTCTGCTGATGATTCTGCGACAGTAAGACAAACATTAGAAACTGTTGCCGAAAAGTTCAAAAAAGATACTGTAAATTTCCAAACCTACGTTGAAATATATTCCACCGTACCTTACACAAAAGACACATTGGCATTGAATGTTCTTCCTACGGGGTTGCAGAGTATTATCAATAAAACTGCTGCAGGTTCGGTTGTGGGTCCTATTGCTGCACCAGAAGGATTTGTTTTATATCGATATGTTGGCACTGTGCCAACAAAAGAAACTTTGGTAAAAGCATCTCACATCTTAATAAATAACATGGGGAGCGAAGAGAAGAATCGAGATGAGGCAAATAAAATTTATAATCAATTATCTGCCGGAGCAAATTTTGAAGAAATTGCAAAGCTAAGATCCGGTGATCCTGGAAGCGGCAGTAAGGGTGGAGATCTTGGCTGGTTTGGAAAAGGTGCGATGGTACCAGAATTTGAAAAAGCTGTATTTGGAGGACCTGTCGGTGTTGTTCAAAAACCTGTTAAGACAAATTATGGTTATCATATTATAAAAGTTACTGGCAAATCGAATAATAAATATATTCTTGAAAAAATTGTTAATCCTGTTCAAACATCCGCTACAACCATCGATGCAAATTTTAATTCTGCTCAAGACTTTGCGTACGTTGCAGCTAAAAATGGTTTTGAAAAAGAAGCAAAGCTAATGAATTATGTAATTCAAGAATCGTCCCCATTTGTAAAAGAAGCTTACTCCATCCCCGGTATTGGGGTAAATAACAACCTGCGTGATTTTGCATTTGAAAATAGTTTAAATACAGTTAGCGAGGTTCATAAGGTATCAACTGGATATGTGGTTTGCAAAATTTCTGAAGTAATTAACGAAGGCGCAAAACCTTTTGATGAAGTTAAAAACTCAGTTCAAGCTGCGGTCATCAGAGAGAAAAAATATGATATGGCAAAAAGTTATGCAATTAAACTTAAATCTCAGCTAAATGGAGATTTGTTTAAAGCTAGAAACTTAAATCCAAAATTAGTTGTTGATACTACTGGACAGTTTACGCCAAACGGATCAATTCCTAAAATTGGAAGAGACTATGCTTTTACTTATGCAGCTGTTAAAGCTGACTTAAACAAGGTTACAGATCCGGTTAGAGGTTTTAGAGGACAATATTTAATAAAAGTTTCTGAAAGAAATCAGTTTGATTCGACGGCTTATTCTTTACAAAGAACATCTATAAGAGACCAGCTGTATCAGGAAAAAAGGAGTATGTATGTTAATCAGTGGCTTGATAAACTGAAAAAGGATGCTGATATAGAAGATAAACGATATATGTTTTTTGGCAGATAATTTTTTTAATTTTTAGTGCAGCCCCATTCATATTTCATTTGATGAATGGGGTTTTTATTTTTATTAAAAATAATCTTAGAGATTGACAATTCTATTATATGTTAAGAGTAATTATCATTGTAATAATTTTTTTAAACATTATACCGAATGTTTATGCCCAATTCAATAAGAAATTTGGTATAACTCTAAGTGCCGTTTATAATACCAGTGCAAATATTTATTTGTCACCAAATTCATCCGATGTTATATTAAGAAATAATTCTTTTCTAATAGAAGATATATTTAATCCTTCAGTTGACTTCAGATATAGACTTTCGGACGAAATTTTTTTAGGATTAAATGCAGAGTATATGACTTCCACTGCCACAGGCCCCAACCTGACTGTCTTTCAAGGAATAAGTACGGTTGCTATTAGTGTTGAAGATGGATTTGTTTTAATTCCTCTTGAATTATCTATTCACTATCTTTTACCGTTTTCCACTGATCATTTTAAATTTTTAATGGGCGGTGGAATAGGATATTACATTGGTTCACATATCAGAAGATTTGGCGATGTTGAAGTAACCAATGTCGATAGAAAAACAGCTTATGGTATTCATGTTAGTTTATCGATGGATTACTTAATAAAAGATTTTATTTCAGTGAGAGGGGAAATGAAATTTAGAGATCCCCAGTTTAATGTAAAAAGTAAGTACAGTAAGCAAGAAGTGAATTATAATGGAAGTATAATTAAATTGGCGCAAGAATCGTTTGATTCTAAAATAAACGTTGATGGTGTTACCTTTATTTTGGGATTAGCTTTTCATTTTAATTAATTTGATTCTTGAGGGAGATTGAAAAATCAAATAATATACTTAGCCGGATTTATGGGTGCTGGGAAAAGCACTATTGGACCAATTTTAGCCAATACAATTGGATGGAATTTTTTTGATCTCGATCAACTAATTGAAAAAAAACATAATAAAAAAGTAAGGGATATTTTTGAACAGGAGGGAGAAAGTTCTTTCAGAAAATATGAATCAGAGACACTGCTTGAGCTTTCAAACCAAAATAATCTTGTAGTTGCTCTTGGCGGCGGAACTATGGCTAGCGATGACAACCTTAAAGTTTTAAAAAAAACTGGTACTACGATTTATTTGAAAGCAAATACTGAATCGTTTTATAAAAGACTTCGCTATAAAAGAGATCGGCCGAATTTAGGTGTTAATGAGTCTGATGATTTTAGTAAAGAAAAACTTACAAATAGAATTGATCAACTATTGGCAAAACGCAGCCAGTACTATGAACAAGCAGACATAGTTATTGAAACTGATAATTATTCAGTAGGTAAAACTGTTGACAAAATTGTTAAACTACTTGGTAAAATGAACATAGGTGTTAAAAAGTGAAGACTATAAAAGTTGAATTAAAAAATTCTTCCTATCCGGTTTTTGTTGGGAAAAGTATTTTTTCGCAGTTGCTTTATCTAATAAAAGCTAAGAATCTGAATAAAAATTTGTTTGTTGCTATTGATGCTAATGTTGAAAAACATTTTGGTAAAATGATAAGGGATGTATTCAAACCTCATGAGAGCAAAAAGTATTTCCTTCCATTGAATACCTCTGAAGAATTAAAATCTAACAGTGGTTTAAGCTTAATTTATAAAGCGTTAATGAGCGAGAAATTTGGAAGAGACACTTTAATAATTGCCGTTGGAGGGGGAGTAATTGGGGATTTGGTCGGTTTTGCTGCCTCAACTTATATGCGCGGTGTTCAGTTGATTCATGTACCTACAACTTTAATTGCATGTGTTGACAGTTCTATTGGTGGTAAAACAGCGATTAACTTTGAATACTATAAGAATATTGTTGGCACATTTTATCAACCGGAATTTGTATTGTGTGATATAAACTTTTTAAGAACACTGCCAAAAGCAGAGTTGATTTCTGGTTTTGGTGAAATTGTTAAGTATGCATTTATCGCAGATAAATCATTTTTAAATTTTGTAAATGAAAATTATGAAGCTATTTTGTTAAGAGAAGAGGAGGTAATTGAGAGAATTATTACAAATTCAGTTAGGTATAAAGCAGATGTTGTTTCAGTTGATGAAAAAGAATCCGGACTTAGAAAAGTCTTAAACTTTGGCCATACATTTGCTCATGCATTTGAAAAGGAACTAAAACACAAAATTAAGCATGGCGAAGCGGTTATTGCCGGTATAGTTTGTGCCTTAGTTTTATCCAATAAAAAGAAATTGTTAAGCAAAGATAAACTCCAACAATATTTAAATGTAGCATTAAAAATTAAACTGAATGGATTACTTGCAAATGTAAAAGTGAATTCTGTATACCAGCATATGCTTAAAGATAAAAAGAATCGGAATGGTGGAGTTAACTTTGTTTTAATTCGTGAAATAGGTGAACTGATTTTGGACGTGCATGCTTCTCCAAAGGAGGTTGCAGAGACAATCTACTTAATGAAAAAGCTATTAAATTAATTTAGTGCAAACTGGTTATAAAAAATCGGTTTAAAAGAGGAAAACTGTCGGGCTTTGAGGGCAAAAGTCCGACAGTTTGAGTGTCATCTTGTGGAGGGGTGCTA
>JACAFC010000055.1 GCA_013388515.1 Ignavibacteriaceae bacterium
AATAGGAAATGAAGTAGCAACACTAGTAAACGAAACGAAAACGCCAGGCGCTTACGAAGTAATATTTAATGCTGCAAATCTAAGTAATGGAGTATATTTCTATAAGATTCAAGCAGGAAGCTTTACATCAACCAAGAAACTAATCTTGATGAAGTAAGTCACCGCTGTGTTATTAGAGGGGAAAGTACAAATTAAAAGGCGATCTTCGGATCGCCTTTTTTATTTGATGATTTTATTTCTTCAAAATAGCTATTCACAACAATCATGATTTGAATGTTCAACTTGCTGTGTGGGCACTATGGTTTTCATCTTTGGGCTAAGGTATGGAATTCCCAAATTTAATCCCCGAAGAATAAAAATAACAGCCAGAACGGAAGCAAAAACCGGGATTGCTTTATGGACCTTTCTTCTAAAATTCTGACCAAAAAGATTTGTTATGATTGAAGTAGAAAACATAGCCGGTGCTGTTCCTAAACCGAATAAAGCCATGAAAACAATGCTTTTCCCAATACTACCCAGGGCAACTGCTCCTGCAAGTGCAACATACACGAATCCGCAAGGAAGGAATCCATTTAAAACACCAATAGCAAACAATGAACTTTGGCTACCTTTTTTGAATAGCGCTCCAATAGATGATTGCAGCTTTTGAGTGATATATTGAATTGGTCTTAACTGAATAAAATAGCTTTTTATACGGGCAGGAAGTAAGATAGATACTAGAATGATAATTCCAAGAACAATAGAAACAATTTGCTGATAACCAGCAAGATTAATCTTTTGTCCGATTAAACCTATAATTAAACCCATTACCGAATAAGTGAGGACTCTGCCAAGATTATATAGGACTCTGCCTAAGTAAAAACCAAGTTTAGAATTGCTTTGGGAAGGCAGTGCAAGTGCTATTGGGCCACACATTCCAATGCAATGTAAACTGCCTAAAAACCCAAGTGCCAGTCCTGATAGTGTCTCCATAATATTCCTGTTGAAACAATAAGGTTTTGATTAGTAATTATTTTATATGATTCAAAATTAATGGTGACGGATAATAAAAACCATTAATTTATCATCAATGATCTTTCAATTGAGTAGCTTTCATTATCAATAAACCAGTTCAATTGCAGTTTCCAGTAACCTCTTTCGAGTGTGGAAACATCCAAAATGGTTTCTCCTGCATCGTTCAATTGGAACGAAGTTTTAAAATCCTTATTAGAATCAGATGGTCTGTAAAACAACAATTGACCGTTGACTAGATTTTTTACAAGCGAATCAGGAAAAGAAATTTTCAACTGATTACTTGCATATTCGAGCTGGATATCCTTATCAAATTGTTTTGATCGTTCAGCCTCATCAATTTGTTTTTGATAAACGAGAGTTTTTTCATAATAGTTATCTGTAACTAAATCAACCCGTTGGTTCATAAAATGGAAGATCATCGCGAATGAAATAATTAAAAACACAATTATTGTAATTACTATACCGGTACCCCAGTTTAATTTCATATTAACTCTTCCTTTTCTCTTCAACAGGTCCCAAGAATGAGGTTTTAACTTCCTTTAAGAGCTTGTCATTTGAATAAACCATTATGGTTATTGGTGTATTCATTTTTACAATGGATGACTTTGGCAAGATCAAGATGAATTTTGAGTCAAGTTTTTCCTGGGGTTTTAATTGTATTTCGTTACCCAAAAGCTTCAACTCGCCATCAATATCTTTAAGCTTTAATTTTATGGGAGCAGTATTAAAGGTTTTATTAATAATGTTCAAATCATAAATGTTACTGTATTTATTATCCGGTTGTTCTTGGAAAAGCAAACCTGGTGTTCGTAAGATATTGATTGAAAAATCACTTCGGGTTAATAATAAATAACTCAAAACCGAAATCAATAGTACAAGCACTGTTGAGTATAGAGCCATTCTGGGAGTGAAGCGAAACTTTGCTTTGGTTTCAATTCCGCGAAGAGAATCGTATCTAATTAATCCCTTAGGCCGATTAATTTTTTCCATTACAGTATCACACGCATCAATACATGCTGTACAGTTCACACATTCAAGTTGAATACCATTCCTTATATCTATGCCGGTTGGGCAAACATCAACGCATAAATGACAATCAATACAATCGCCTAAGTTTTCTGTAGAAGCACCTTTTTGAATTTTTCCTCGTGGTTCGCCGCGAACATTATCGTATGCAATTACAATGGAATCTTGATCCAGCAAAACGCCCTGCAAGCGCCCATATGGACACACTAATGTACATGCTTGTTCTCTGAAATATGAGAAAACCCAATAGAAAGCACCTGAAAAAACGAGCATTGCAATAAATCCAGCCAAATGTTTAGTCGGTGGGGATGTTACTATTTTTGATAGTTCATCAATTCCAATAATGTAGGCTAGAAAAATATTTGATACTAAAAATGCTATAACATAAAAGATTACGTGCTTGGTAAGTTTTTTAATTATCTTGTTTAAGTTCCATGGGTTTTGGTTTAATTTAATTTGATCCTTATAATCACCCTCAATTAAATATTCTATTTTTCTGAACACCATTTCCATAAATACTGTTTGCGGACAAGCCCAGCCGCAAAAAACCCTCCCGAATACAGCAGTAAACAAAATTATAAATACAACAAATGCTATAATTGCTAAAGCAAATAGGTGAAAATCATGTGGACCGAAGGGAATTGTAAATAAAATGAAGTTCCTATTAGGAAAATCAAAAAGCAGTAGAGGGTGCCCGCTCACCTTGATGAACGGGACTACAATTAGAAATAGTATTAAAAAAATACTTACAATAGTTCTTGTGTTATAAAATTTTCCTGATGGTTTTTTAGGATAAATCCATTTTCGTTTACCTTCCTTGGTTACAGTTGCAAGATGGTCACGGAAGGTCTCATCAGTTTTAACCTCACTCATAAAAAAATTACCTTTAATAAAACGCTTTAGTTTTTTGTAGAATCCTGCGCTGCATATAAGATTCCCTCCGGAGCTTTAGGATTCGGAGGATTTGTTCCTCTTAAGGTTAAAATAAAGCTGGAAACCTCTTGAATTTGGCGTGGATTAAGTTGGCTTTTCCAGCTAATCATTCCTTTTGCAGGAACTCCATTTTTAACAGTGGCAAAAATATTCTTTATTCCACTACCATGAATCCAATAATCGTCGGTAAGATTTGGGCCAACCAAGCCGCCGCCTTTTTCAGTATGGCAAACAGCACAATTTTTTATAAATATTTCTTTTCCAGAAGAAAGAGAAGCGGCATCAGTTAGAGCAGTAAGTTTGCTCTCATCGAGCAATGCACCAGATTTTATCATTTCTGTTTTTTTCAATTCAGCTAGCTTTACCTCCTCATTATATTCACTGGCTTGAACATCACCTGAAGAAAGGACATGGTAGTTAATCATATAGAAAATGCTGAATACTACCGTTAGCCAAAATAGGTAACTAAACCATGGCGGAATGTTATTATTCAGTTCGTGAATTTCGTCATATGAATGATCAAGCATCATATCTTTTTCTTTTTCAATTGGCTTTAAGCCAACGATATAGTTTTTAATTCTATCTAAACCTAATGAAAATTTGCTTTCACGTTTTACTCCCTCACCCATACCAAAAAAGAGGAAACCGATCACAATCAAAATTAAAACAAGCAATATTGCAACACCTACAATATCGTAATATGCTTTAGTTAAGTCAGCATCAGTAGATTGTGCAAACGCATTTTGGTAAAATACTGCAAACAAAATTATAATTAGGGATTTGGATAACGATAAAAATTTATTTTTAAAAGACATTTTATTCACCCTTTAAGTTTTGTGAATTATTTTCTGAATCAAGCGGCAGCTGCGCCATTTTATTAAGATATTTTTTATCCAATTTAACTGTTCGGAATACAATTACTACAAACAATAATATAAACAGAAACAAAGAGATAATTGCGAAAACTTCTACACCTTTAATTGATTGGAGAACTTCTTTATACATCTTATTTCCATGTTATTTATCAGCAAGTTGATTCAACTTGATATCTGTTCCCAATCTCTGAAGGTAAGCAATTAAAGCTACAATCTCTTCAGAACCATCAACAGATATTCCGTTTTTCTGCAAATCCAAAGCTATATCTTGGGCTTGTTTTTCCAATTCACTTTTTGCAATGCTCTCAAAGTTTGCTGGATAAGGTGCTCCAAAGTTTCTAAATGTCGAAATTTTCTTTTCAATATTGGAATAATCCAGCTTATTCGTAGTTAACCATGGATAAGCAGGCATTATTGAATTTGGCGACATCGATAATGGATTTTCCATATGATAATAATGCCATGAATTCGGATATTTTTTACCTACGCGCCATAGATCGGGGCCCGTTCTTTTTGAACCCCAAAGGAATGGATGCTCATATACATATTCACCAGCTTTTGAGTATTCACCATATCGTTCAGTTTCAGACCTAAATGGGCGAACTAACTGCGAATGACAGCTATTACAAGCTTCCCTTATATATAAATCTCTGCCTTCAAGTTCTAATGGAGTGTAAGGTTTTACACTTGCAATTGTTGGAATGTTGGATTTTACAAGATAAGTAGGAATAATTTCAACAAGACCTCCAATTGCTATAACAACTAATGCTACAATTGCAAACTGAATAGGTCTTTTTTCTAACATTCGGTGTCTAGACTTTTCACGTGCTTGCAATTCAGTTTTTGTAAGTGCAGGAGCTTCAGCTTCCTCATTATTTACAAACTTACCTTGCTTAACTGTTTTTACCAGGTTGTAAACGCCAAGGATTACACCTGTAAAGTAAAGTAATCCGCCAGAAGCTCGTATTATATACATTGGAACAATTTGTAGAACTGTTTCAAGAAAGTTGGGATATTGCAATGTTCCAAGAGGTGTGAATTCTTTCCACATAGAAGCTTGAGTTATACCTGACCACCACATTGATAAAGCATAGAATACTATTCCCAATGTCCCAATCCAAAAATGAACATTCGCCATTTTTTTAGAATACAATGTTGTATTCCACATTCTAGGAATAAGCCAGTACAACATTCCGAATGTTAAGAATCCATTCCAACCTAATGCACCAACGTGAACATGACCAACGATCCAATCTGTAAAGTGCGCAATTGCATTTACATTTTTCAGAGATAACATTGGTCCCTCAAATGTAGCCATACCGTAAGCAGTTACAGCAACAACCATAAACTTAAGTATGGGGTCTGTTCTAACTTTATCCCAAGCGCCGCGTAAAGTTAATAGCCCATTTATCATTCCTCCCCATGACGGTGCGATCAACATAATAGAGAAAACAGTTCCTAACGATTGAGCCCAATCTGGAAGAGCTGAGTATAATAAATGATGCGGGCCTGCCCAGATGTACAAAAATATGAGTGTCCAAAAATGGAATATTGAAAGTTTATACGAAAAAACAGGTCTGTTTGCTGCTTTAGGAAGATAGTAGTACATCAATCCTAAATAAGGAGTTGTTAAAAAGAAAGCTACAGCATTATGACCATACCACCACTGAACTAATGCGTCTTGAACTCCGGCATAAATGGAATAGCTTTTTAAAAATGAAACTGGAATTTCGATAGAGTTGACTATATGAAGAACGGCAACTGTAACCCATGTAGCCAAGTAGAACCAGATGGCAACATACATATGGCTTTCACGGCGTTTGATTATAGTGCCTATCATATTTATTCCAAATGCAACCCAAACAAGAGTGATTGCAATATCTATTGGCCATTCAAGTTCAGCGTACTCTTTACTTGTTGTTATTCCTAAAGGAAGTGTAATTGCTGCAGCAACTATAATAAGCTGCCATCCCCAGAAATGAATAGTACTAAGCAAATCGCTGAACATACGTGCTTTACACAGCCTTTGCAAAGAATAATAAACCCCCATAAATATTGCATTGCCAACAAAAGCAAATATTACAGCGTTTGTGTGCAATGGTCTAATTCTGCCGAAGGTAAGAAAGGGGATATTAAAATTCAGTGCCGGTATAAATAGTTGGGTCGCAATAATCAACCCGACAAGCATCCCTACAACGCCCCAAAGCAAAGTAGCAAAGGCGAAGTATTTCACGATCTTGTTGTCATAACTGTATTTCTCGAGCTCCATAGGGCTTCCTCCTTGATGATTAGATAAGTTAGTTTTTATCAATTGGTTTATCTTTTTCGTCTAAAATAATTCTGATGGATGGGGTATATGTATCTTTATATTGACCATGCTTAACAGCCCAAAGAAACAATCCTAAAAATCCAAATGCAACAGACAAACTGATTGCGATTAAAATAATTATAACGCTTATTACAGTCTCTCCTTTTTTGCTAAAAAGTTAGTTGTTACAGTGGCAAATATAACTACTGAAATTGAACTTACAGGCATTAATACTGCAGCAATTATTGGTGTTAAAGCACCTTCTACAGCAAAGCCCAAACCTATTATGTTGTATATAAAGGATATCAAAAAACTCATTTGTATAATTTTTATACTATACTTTGAAAATTTAAGAAACACTGGAATTTTATTTAATTCGGAAGCATCTAAAATTGCATCACACGCAGGAGAAAAATTACTAATGTTCTCAGTAACAGCAATACCAACATCGCTTTGAGCTAAAGCTCCGGCATCATTCAATCCATCACCAATCATCAAGGTTTTTTTATTGAATGATTGAACTAATTTTATAAAATCGAGCTTTTCGGATGGAGATTGTTTGAATCGTATTCTTGAATTATTCTTAAAAATTCGAAGTAGGTTTTCTTTCTCACCCTCATCATCTCCGCTTAAAACAGATAATTCATAATTGTTAGATAATTTTTCAATCGTAGTTTCAATTCCTTCGCGGTAAATGTTTGAGATACTGAAATAACCTAAAATTTCATTATTAATGGAAATATATACATTTGTGTCGTATTCAATTTTTCGATCTTCATGTGTAGAATAACTCTCAAAAGGTTCCCCCTGTATAAATGTTTTTGAACCAATTTTAATTTGAGTACTTAGTATCTCACCCTCAATACCCCTGCCTTGATATTCTTTAAAAGATAGTACATTAAGGTTTGACTGACAGTCTAGAGAATCAAAAATCTTTTTGCTTAGGGGGTGGGTTGAATTTTTTACAAGGGATTTAATGAGTATTTGTTCAAACTCAGTTAATTCTTTGCCCGTATACTTAATTTTAGATTCGGATGTTTGTGTAATTGTGCCTGTTTTGTCAAAAACGATTTGATCTATCTTTGCTAAGCGCTCAATAACTTGAGTGTTCTTAAGGTAAAACTTATTTCTCCCAAAAATTCTTATACTATTACCTAAGGTAAAGGGAATTGAAAGTGCTAATGCACATGGGCATGCTACAATAAGTACAGCAGTAAATACATTTAAAGCGGTGTGAATACTGCTCGGAACCCAAAAAATAAATGAGATAGAAGCAATAAAAAGAATTACATAAGTAAAATACTTACTAACTTTATTTGAAATGTTTATAAAACTAGACTCCGATCGGTTTTTAAATGCTTCGTTGTTCCAAAGTTGAGTAAGATAACTTTGTGATACATCTTTAATCACTTCAAGCTCTATTACCGAACCAATTTGCTTCCCTCCAGCATAAATCATTTCGCCCAATACTTTTGTAGAAAGTTTTGATTCTCCAGTTACAAAGCTGTAATCTATATTACCCTCTCCATTAAATAGAACTGAGTCTGCGGGAATAATTTCGTTATTTCGGATGACAATTCTATCGCCCACATTAAGTTTTGAGATAGGAACTGAAATTTCTTTTTCGTCTTTTTTTACAAGTACCGAAAGAGGGAAATAAGATTTATAATTCCTCTCAAAATTCAGAGTTTCGTAAGTTTTGTTTTGGAATAGTTTTCCTAAAAGAAGAAAGAAAACCAATCCTGTCATCGAATCAAAATAGCCTGCGCCGGTTTGTGTTACAACTTCCACAGCACTTCTTAAAAAAAGAACTAAAATACCAAGTGAAATTGGTACATCTATATTTAAGATTTTTTTTCGCAGCCCCTTGTATGCTGAAATGAAATAATCGGAGCTGGTATATAATACTACAGGGAGAGACAATAAAAGGTTTAGCCAGCCAAAAAATTTAATGAACACACTATCAGTCACGTCAATGTTCAGATACTCAGGAAAACTCAGCAGCATTATATTCCCAAAACAAAAACCTGTTATACCAATTTTGTAAATGAGTTTTTTATTTGTGGATTGAAGCTTTTTCTCTTCGGTATCTGCTAAATTTATCTGTGGTTCATATCCAATTGAAGTGAGAAGCTCTACTGTTCCTTTTAAACTTAGTTTGTTTGGATTAAACTTTACGGTTAAATTCTTTTTGAGAAAATCAACTTCGGAGTGCAGGATTCCCGCATTTATTTTAAATAGGTTTTCTAAGAGCCAAATACATGAACTACAGTGCATTTGGGGAATGTAAAATGATACTATAAAAAGGTTATCATCTTTGAATTCAACTAGCTTATTAATTATTTCAGGGTCATCGAGATAATCAAAATTCTTATGAATGATATTTTTGGGAGTAATACCGGGATTACTATCAATTTTATAGTATGAGCAAAGGTTGTTTTTTTCTAAAATTTGATAAACTGCTTTGCATCCATTGCAGCAAAAATATTTATCATTATCGCTAATACTTAAGTCACTGCAGTCAAGCCCGCAGTGATAGCATTGAGTAGATTTTGATATTATTTTTTTATCGGCCATTATCTAAAGTTGTAAAATTAGTTGATGTCCGCTGGAGTGCTTTTAATGTTATTTAAATATGCTGCTTATTAACAATTTTTACAGCTTAATTATATCCAACCCTAAAATAATAAAAGGAATAGAAAATTCTATATCTTCAAATAGATGAAATTATTGAATAAAAAGTAAGCATTACACCGTTAATATGTCCATATGTAAAATGTGAAAATATCACACTTAAAATACAATTTCTTTTTTATGCATGGTGTAATTCATATCTTTAAATATTATGAAACTTTTATATAAATACCTAAATCAGCACAAAAAGCTTATCCTGCTTGCACTGTTTTTAGCAATGATAAACCAAGTATTTTCATTGCTTGATCCATGGATATTTCGAATTGTAATAGACAAATATGCTACTAAATTTCAACAATACTCCACTGTGGACTTTTTTCGCGGGGTTGCAGTGCTTTTATTGGCAGCAGTGGGTGTAGCTTTTGTATCAAGAGTAGCTAAAAATTTTCAAGATTATTATGTCAATGTAATAACTCAAAAATTGGGTGCCCAGATTTACGCTGATGGTATTAAGCACTCACTTGAACTTCCTTATCAAGAATTTGAGGATCAACGAAGTGGTCAAACCCTTGGTGTGCTTCAAAAAGTAAAAGTTGATTCCGAACGTTTAATCTCAGCATCTATAAATGTATTGTTTACTACTCTTGTCGGAATCATCTTTGTTACTATTTATGCAATTAATGTTCATTGGTTAATTGCTCCAGTGTACTTTTCTACGATTCCCATACTTGGACTCTTAAGCTCAGTTTTAAGCAAGAAAATTAAATTTCTGCAAAAGTCTATTGTTAGTGAAACTACTGCACTTGCAGGAACAACAACTGAATCATTAAGAAACATCGAACTTGTAAAAAGCTTAGGTTTAGGACAACAGGAAATAGAGAGATTAAACAGCACAACAAACAAAATTTTGGCTTTAGAGCTTAATAAAGTAAAGTACATTCGTAAACTTAGCTTTATACAAGGTACTTCTGTTAATTTTTTAAGAACTTGTATCCTTTTTTTAATGCTTTATTTAATATACATCCAGGCTATTACTGTTGGCGAATTCTTCTCATTGTTTATATATTCATTTTTTATATTTGGACCACTGCAAAGTCTTGGCGACATAATAAATATTTATCGAGAAGCAGAAGTATCGTTAAATAATTTTGAGAAGCTCATGCTATTGCCGCCCGAAGCCAAACCAAATATCCCAGTAGAAATTAAAAGAATTGCGAGTTTAGAATTTCGCAATGTTGGGTTCAAACATAAATCATCAAACAAACATGCTTTGGAAGATATTTCATTCAAAGTTTCTAAGGGCGATACAATTGCGTTTGTTGGACCTTCTGGAGCAGGCAAAACCACATTGGTGAAACTGCTTGTTGGATTGTATGCACCAAGATCTGGAGAAATATTTTATAATAATTATCCCAGCGATAAAATTAATTTTGATGATTTGAGGGAGCGAATTGGGTTTGTTACTCAAGACACTCAACTGTTCTCTGGAACAATTAAGGAAAATTTACTGTTTGTTAATCCACTAGCTTCTGATGAAGAATGTTTGCAAGTTCTTAATAAAGCGGCTGCAGGAAATCTGCTTTCTAGAGCAGAAAAGGGCTTAAACACTGTAATTGGAGAAAGTGGAATGAAAATTTCTGGTGGTGAAAAACAACGACTCTCCATCGCCAGGGCATTATTACGTAAACCTGACCTCCTTGTTTTTGATGAAGCAACATCGGCACTTGATTCATTGACAGAAGAAGAAATTAGTAAGACAATTCGGGAAATATCAAGCGGTAATGATTTAATAACCATCATAATAGCTCATAGGTTATCCACTGTTATGCATGCTGATAAAATTTGTGTATTAGAACGAGGAAAAATTATTGAATCCGGAAAACATGATGAGTTAGTAGATTTGCGTGGATTATATTATGCTATGTGGCGTCAACAAATTGGGGAAAAAGATGTTGTGGCGGAAGATGGGTTATTAAGTAATTAAATAATCTACTTTTATTTGCTAAATTATGCGGTAAAAGTTCGAATCCATTTTACTTTTTTAGTATCAAACCAATGTAAAAAAAGGAGTCTAAGTTGAAAAGAAACGTTTTTGTATTTGCCATTTTGGTAGCACTATTAACAGGTTGTGCAAAAACCGGGGCAGCGGACAAACTTAATTGGCAGGAAAATCTGGAAAAAGCGCTTGCACAAGCAAAGAAAGAAAACAAAGCTGTATTGGTTAACTTTACTGGAAGCGACTGGTGCATTTGGTGTAAAAGATTAACCGAGGAAGTATTTGCAAAAAAAGAATTTGAGAGTTATGCTAAGAAAAATTTAATTCTTGTTAAGCTTGATTTCCCTCGAAATATAGAACAAAGCACAGAGACCAAAGTTTACAATAACAATCTTGCGCAGAGGTACGGTATCCAGGGGTTTCCGACAATCCTTTTGTTCAATTCTGCAGGTAAGTTAGTACTTACTACTGGTTACCAGCCAGGAGGGCCAGTAAGTTATATTGAACATCTGAAGTCAAAATTATAATAGAAATTTTGCAATATTCGGCTGGTGCATCCTTCGGTAGCACCAGCCTTCATCTCTACTATTTGTCGCGAATTACTCTCACCTCAATTTATTTCCTTGGTTATTATTTAAAAAATATTTCAATTTGAATTTTTCTGAAAAAGCCATGCGATGTGACCCACACCACAAAAGCAACATTCATTTGTCTTTATGTTTGGTAAGTTTTAGATAACTCAATTATTGCTGGATTAAGACTAAACAAAGGGAATAAAAACTTGACTAGTTTTCTCAAGATTGCTTTTTGTGTGACTACAAATTTATTTTATCTGAGTAGTTTAAATTCCCAATGGCAATCCACATGGGGAGCTACAGGGTTTGCATGTCAAAGAGTTGAATGCTTTGCACAATTGAGCACACACTATTATTGTGGTACTTATAGCCAGAAATTTTAATCAAACAAAAAACTTACTTTACTTAAATAACTATTAACTTAGTTTTATAGGAGAATGAAATGCAAAAAAGATTCAAGTTTACCTTCTATACAGCACTTCTAATACTCATTACTTTAGTGCCCCTCGCTGCACAAGATGCAGAAGAAGATTCAACAGGTTTGCCTGGTGATAACTTTAGTTTGCAAGGTGCTTTGGAAATGTTTAAGAAAGCAAACTCACCTGAGGAATTTGAGAAACTCATTAACACAAAAGACAACAATGTAAATAACCTTGATCTGAATGAAGACGGAGATGTTGATTATGTAAAAGTAATTGGTAAAAAAGAGGGTGATGTACATGCATTTGTTTTGCAAGTACCTGTTTCTGAAACAGAAAACCAGGATATTGCAGTAATTGAATTGGAGAAAACAGGTGAAGAAAGCGCAGTCCTGCAAATTATTGGAGATGAAGATATTTACGGTGAACAGACGATCGTAGAACCTTCTGAGGAAGAACAAGAAGAAAAAGGCGAAGGTGCTGATACAGAGTATATTATTTCAAAAAAAGTGGTTGTTGTTAATGTTTGGCTATGGCCAAGTGTTAGGTTTGTTTACCGGCCAGGTTATGTTGTTTGGGTTTCACCTTGGAGATGGAAAGTTTATCCCGGTTGGTGGAGACCCTGGAGACCTTTAGCATGGCGGGTTTTCCATCCTTTGAGATGGCATTATCATCGGCATTATGCTGTAGTAAAAACTCATCGAGTTGTTCGAGCACATAAAATTTATGCTCCAACAAGAATAACATCTGTTACTGTACACAGAAAACATTCCGCTAACGTTAAGCATTATAGAACCACACGTACCACAACTGTAAAAACGAATAAGGGTACTGTTAAAGTTAAAACAACTAAGAAAAAAACTGTAGTAAAGAAACGCAGATAGGTAGCAAATACAATTTTTGTTATTCAGGTTCAGTTAAGTATAATTACTTACCTGAACCTGATATTCATATAACATTTTTTAGAGCAAGGTATAACTTTTTGTAGGTTTTGTATTTATCCAGATATTTGTTGTGATTTTGTTTATCCGGTTTGATGATTTTTTTTACTCCGACCATTTTGCTTGCCGCTCCTCTAGCCGATTTATACCAACCAATACTAACACCGGCAGCAATTGCAGCACCTAAACTTGAAGCTTCTGTGTTAGCAGGAAAAATTAAATCTTTGTTTGTTACATCAGCAAGAATTTTTACCCATAAATCGTTAATTGCTCCGCCACCAATAACTACCACTTCTTTAATTTTTGTATGAGTAATGTACTCAACTTCACTCAATGCCAGCAATTGCTCAAGAGCAATTCCTTCTAAAATTGAACGGTACATGTGTCCACGAGTATGGGAAGTTGATAGTCCTATGAATGCACCTGAGGCATTGATATCCCAATAAGGATTCATGACACCGCATAAGTAAGGGAGAAATAACAAACCCTCACAACCAGGAGAAATGTTTTCTGCTTCTTTCTCTAATTGTTTGTAGATACTAGATTGTTTTTTAGCATCAATTTTTAGAATGTTTTTTATAAACCAATCAATTGCAAATGTACCAGCACGTAAACTGCATTCATAATAATATCCGCTTTCACAGCAGCTGCTCATTGTACGGAAAGCATAGTTCACTTTATATTTTTGGCTGAAAATACCCGCTACTACAGCCGTTCCTAAATTCAAGTATGCTCGATTTGATGAAAGAACATTGGAACCCAGCCCTGAACATTGACCATCACCTCCACCGGCAGTTATATTTGTGTTAATGCTTAATCCTGTTTTTTTTGATGAATCTGAGTTTATTTTTCCAAATAAACTGCCCGATGGATAAACAACAGGTAATTGATTGTCCTTTAAACCTAAAGTTTTTAGGATAACCGGAGACCATTCTTTCTTTTTCATATCAAATAGTCCAAGTGGATCACCACTTGCCCAGCTTGTTTTGAATTCTCCTGTAAGTTTCCAAACCAAATAAGCTTGAACGTCGCATATCATTCCGATTTTGTTAAATAATTTGGGTTCATGTTTTTTCATCCAGGCTAGGCGGTAAACAACGGGTGCATAATCAACCGGCTTTCCGGTTATATTATGTATTTTTTTATGTCCTATTCTTTTTGCAAAGGGTTCAACTTCGTCTTTGCATCGTTCATCAAGCCAAATAATAGCAGGACGTAAAGTGTTTCCATTTTTATCTAATGCAACAAAAGTTTCTCTTTGGTTTGAAATTGCAAGCGCTAGAATTTTTGATGGATCAATTTGCGTAGTAACCTTTAACAATGCTTTTTGTACAGAACCCCACCAATCATTTGGATCCTGTTCATAATAATTTGGTTTTGGTGAGGATAGAGGAATTGGTTCACTGGAATGCGCAGCAACTTTTCCCAGTTTATCATAAACAATTGCTTTTACACTTGTAGTGCTGCAGTCTAATCCAATTACATAGTTTTCAGAATATGGATTCTTCGTTTTCATTTTAGTTACTAGCTAATCTAAATTGATTATCGCTTTCATAACACCATCTCTATAGTTAGCAACAAGTTCAAATGCTGATTGAATTTCTTCTAAAGAAAAGTGATGAGTTGCCATCGAATCCATATTTATCTTACCACTTGCTAGAAGATCAATTGCTTTTTGAGTACAGTTCACCTGCCTTCGGATATTCACAATTGTAATCTCTTTTCGTCTCAATTCATGAATCGGGAATGTAATTTCATCAACCTCCGGAATTCCAACTATTACAAGCGTTCCTCCAGGCTTTAATAATTGAATACCCTGAGCAATTGCTGCCGGGTCACCGCTGCATTCGTACACAACATCCATCATCAATGGTTCCAATTCAGCAATTTTCTCCACAACATTAATCTTATCTGGATTCCCGGTGAATTTCGGATTCAGCATTTTACAAAACTCAAGCCGCCGATCAAGCTTATCAGTTACATAAATATTGCCGACAATTTTAGTTCGTAAAACATGAAACACCGACATTCCAATTGGTCCGATGCCAAGTATTGCTGCATCAGCATTTTGAGGCAGTATTGATCTTTCAACTGAGTAAACGCCAATTGCTAAAGGTTCTGATATGGCTGCTTGATCAAAAGTCATATCATCTTTTATTGGAAAGCAGCTTCGTTCATCAGTTACAATATATTCAGCAAGGCTTCCATCAAGCTGAGTAGGACAGCCAAGAAAAAGCAGCTCGCGGCAAGTATTCTCTCTGCCAGCTTTGCATTGATCGCAATGCCCGCATGAGACTGCAGGATCAATTGCAATTCTTTGTCCAGGTTTAACTCGAGTAACTTTATTTCCAATGTTTTGAACAATGCCAGCCGCTTCGTGTCCGATAACAAATGGAAACTGAACAACCCGGGAACCAATTCTTCCTGTTGTGTAATAATGAATATCGGAGCCGCATACACCAACAGTTTTTATTTTTACAAGTACGTCTGTTTCCTTAATAATTTTGGGAGATGGAACTTCGCGAATTTCAAATTGTCTTATGCCCGTTAGTAAAGCTGCTTTCATTGTTCAACCTTATAATATTATTCGGTCTAAAATATGTAAAATAATTTGATAAGACACACAACACCCTAGAAATCTGCTTCGTTTTATTGCAGCTTGGTTAAAATGTAAGTATAATTTAAGTAATCGATTTTATTTCATAAATAGTTTATTAGAAAATGTTAAAATTGATCAGAACCAACTCATCTCATGTTGATTTTATTAATCTGGTAAAACTGCTTGATGCAGATTTGCGAATCCGAGACGGTGACGATCATCCTTTTTATGCTCAGTACAATAAAATTGACAATATAAAATACGCTGTTGTTGCTTACATGAATGAAATTCCAGTTGGCTGCGGTGCCATAAAAGAGTTTGAAGATGAAACAATGGAAGTAAAAAGAATGTATGTAGATCCGGAGCTGAGAGGGAAGGGAATTGCTACCAAAGTTTTATTGGAATTAGAGAGCTGGGTAAAGGAATTGAACTTTAACAGGTGCATTTTGGAAACAGGCAAAAAACAACCTGAAGCTATCAGGCTATATCAGAAGAACGGATATAAATTAATTCCCAACTTCGGTCAGTATAAAAATGTTGAGAACAGCGTTTGCTTTGAAAAATACTTGAATAGTTAATTGCTAAGGGTTGTATGAAATTAGTTTTTGTTGAATCAGAAAAACATTTAACCTCGATTAGGGAGTTGTTCCTTGAGTATGCGGAGTCATTAGGATTCAGCTTATGCTTCCAGGATTTTGATAAGGAGCTTGCTAACCTGCCTGGAGATTACTCACCGCCAGATGGCAGATTAATTTTAGCTTTGGATGAAAATAAACCAATTGGCTGTGTAGCTTTAAGAAAGCTTGAAAAAGATATTTGCGAGATGAAAAGATTGTACGTTAAACCTGAAATGAGAGGTATAGGTTTAGGTAAACAGCTTGTCCAAAAAATAATTGATGAAGCATTAAAGATTGGTTATGTGAAAATGAGACTTGATACAGTTCCCAAAATGAAAGAGGCGATTGACCTTTACCATAAAATTGGTTTTAAAGAAGTAGAGCCCTACCGAGAAAATCCAATTGAAGGTGCGTTGTATATGGAAAAGGATTTACATAGCTAGTTCTGTCTTGTCGTAATCTAATTCTTTATCTTAATCTTTATCAACCCTGACCCGCCCCAAAAATTTGTTAACTTGTTCGTAAATTATTCACAAGAAATTTTAAATTGTATAAATAAATCAAAAAAGCACCAGAAATTATTTTACAAAATCTTCCCGGAGATGAAAAAATGAAAGCACTACGGACTACAGTTTTCACTTTCCTATTATCTTCAATATCAATCATACATGCACAAGAGTTGACGGGCAATATTGTAATTCATGCAGATGCCGGTAAAGATACCATTAGCAAATTTATTTACAGCCAATTTGCAGAGCATTTGGGTCGTGGTATTTATGGAGGAATTTGGGTAGGTGAAGATAGCCCGATCCCAAACACACGCGGAATACGCAACGATGTTGTTGATGCATTAAAGAAAATAAACGTTGCTGCAATTCGATGGCCCGGCGGATGTTTTGCTGATGAATATCATTGGAAAGATGGGATTGGTCCAAGAAACAATCGGCCAAGCATAGTAAACACAAATTGGGGAGGTGTTACAGAAGACAACAGCTTTGGTACTCATGAATTTATGGATCTATGTGAACAGCTTGGAGCTGAACCGGTTATCTGCGGAAATATTGGAAGCGGCACAGTGCAGGAAATGTCCGAGTGGGTTCAATATTTAACTTCTGAAGGTGACAATCCCATGAGTAAGCTTCGCAGAATGAACGGCAGAGAAAAACCCTGGAAGGTAAGATTCTGGTGTGTTGGAAATGAAACCTGGGGATGCGGCGGTATTATGTCACCTGAACACTACGCAAACGAACTGGGGCGCTACTCGCACTTTTTAAGAAATTATGATGGAAACACGCTTTATAAAATATCCTCTGGAGGATTGCCAGAAGACTATAATTGGACTGAAACAATAATGAAAAAATGGAAAGGCACAGACGGATGGCTTCAAGGTTATTTGAGCGGATACTCGCTTCACTTTTACACGGTGAATGATTGGAGCAAAAAAGGGTCAGCAACAGAGTTTACTGAGAAAGATTGGTTTGCTACCCTACAAAAAACTCTTGAAATGGAAAAGCTTATCAAGAACCACTCTGCAATAATGGATAAATATGACACGGAGAAACGCATAGGTTTAATTGTAGATGAATGGGGAAATTGGTTTGATGTTGAACCTGGAACAAATCCTGGATTCTTGTATCAGCAGAACTCCCTGCGCGATGCAATGGTTGCAGCAGTTAATCTAAATATTTTTAATAATCACTGCAGTCGAGTGAAGATGGCAAACATTGCTCAAATGGTGAATGTACTTCAGGCTATGATACTCACGAGAGACAGTAAAATTGTGCTTACACCAACGTATTATGTTTTCAAAATGTATGCAGTGCACCAGGATGCTGTTATGCTGCCGGTAACTATTCAATGCGAATCATATTCAAATGAAGCGAATTCTATACCCTCTTTAAATGTTTCTGCATCAAAGGACAAGGAGGGGAAGATTCACATTTCGTTTGCAAATTTACACCCTGCACAGCCGCAGAATATTAAATGTGAACTAAAAGGAATATCTGGTTCTAAAATAACTGGAGAAATTATCACAGCAGAAGAAATAAATGCATACAACGATTTTGGCAAACCAGAAATGGTGAACATACAAAAATTTAACGGAGCTAAACTGCAAAACGGAATCCTTGTTCTTGAGCTTCCTGCAAAATCAATTGTAACTCTTGAAGTGAAGTAGAGCATTTAATAATTCTTTTTTAATCATTTAGATGAGACACACCATATGTCATCCCGCGTGTAAAGGTGAGTCTCATATGTTAACAAGGTGAAGCATGAACAAGGATATTAAAGCATATAATAATTTGCAATCAACTGCGGACAAGGAAATCTGTAATGTACTTGCGCAAGAAATTAGCCGCGGTTTGCCTGAAGCAGAAAATAAAATTTGGCATGCGCATCCTGTTTGGTTTTTAGAAGGCAATCCGATTGTAGGATACAGTAAGTTGAAGGATTGTATCCGATTGTTATTTTGGAGCGGACAGTCTTTCGATGAAAAAGCTCTGCAGAAAGAAGGCAGTTTCAAAGCAGCCGAAATGAGATATACTTCTGCTGAGCAGATTAACAAGAAAGATTTAACCCGGTGGCTCAAAAAATCCAAAGAAATTCAATGGGACTATAAAAACATAGTTAAGAGAAAAGGTAAGCTGGAACGATTAAAGTGAAATGACTAGATGAAATGTGAGAATGATTTACATGCCTAATTGCTAATTGGAGTTTGTTTTGTGTTCCATCTTTCTCTTACTCTTAACCCTACTCTCATTTCCCTGCTTGACCTCCTCCCAAAATTTGCATATGTTTTAAGCGAGTATGTCGCGGGGATTTGTAAACTATGCTCACCAATCGAGTAAATGATTTCAAAATTTTTAATTACTCATCAATGCAAAAGTGAAGACATAATACATTTCTAATCATAATATATTTAACTTTTATATACACTAATGAAAATTGAGCAAAATCTATCTATCAATATTAGATTAAATTATGAATATCTCTATTAAAAATTGTAACAATATTGATGAAGGCACTATCAGTATTGACGTTAGTCGATTAAATATTAAATATGCAATAAATGGTACAGGAAAAAGCACAATATCAAAAGCCATTACCAGCTACTTAAAAGATAGAAAAGAAAACAGTAATGAATTGAAAAATCTTAAACCATTCAAATATTTAAATACTTCTGAAAACAACCCAGAAATATTTGGGATTGAACATTTAAAAGAGGTAAAAGTATTTGATGAAGAATACGTTAATAAATATGTATTCCTACCAGATGAATTAGTACAAGGTAGTTTCGATATTTTCATTAGAGATGAAGAATATGAAAAGGGGATAAAAGAAATTACTGAACTTACAAGTACTATTCAGAATAAGTTTGCCGAAGATAAAGACATTGAAGAACTAATTAATGATTTTAACGAGCTAAGTTCTAGTTTTGGTAAACCAGTAAAAAATGGAATACATGGGTCAAGCAATATTTCTAAAGCCTTTAAGGGTGGAAATAAAGTTCTTAATGTACCAACAGAAATCGAGGAATATAAAGACTTTATTCAATCGGAGAGCAATTTTAAATGGATTAAATGGATAATTGAGGGCAGAATTTATTTAGACCTTACTGACAATTGCCCATATTGTATCGCTGATATTAGCAAGAAAAAAATAAAATAACCAAAATTGGCGATATATATGAACCTAAGGTAATAGAATATTTGAATAGGATCGTTGCTGTTTTTACAAGACTCGAAAAATATTTTTCTGATGATACAAAGAATATTATTCATGGATTTATTTCGAATATAGATGGTTATACTGACGATCAAGTTCATTATTTATTAGAAGTTAAAGACCAAATAGATAGACTAAATAATAAATTCAATGATTCAAAAAATCTTGGTTTTCGTTCTCTAAAAAATGTAGATAAAGTAATTGAAGTACTTAAAAATCAAATTATTGATATAGAGCTATTCACCCATTTGAATTCATCAGCTACTTGCCAAAAAGTCGAGATACTAAATAAATCAATAGAAGAATTACTAGTGAAAACAAATATTCTTCAAGGTAAAATTGCCATACAAAAGAAGCATATCGAAAAAATCATTCATGAGAATAAGGTAGAAATTAATGCGTTTTTAAAAAATGCCGGATTTGATTACCATGTTGATATTATAGAGGACTCCAAAAAGATGTACTCACTTAAATTAATACACAAAGATATTACAGATACTGTAACTGACGTAAAGAATCACCTGAGTTTCGGTGAAAGGAATGCATTTGCAATTGTTCTCTTTATGTATGATGCTCTTAAAAGTAAGTCGGATTTGATTATTCTTGATGATCCAATTTCTTCGTTTGATAAAAATAAGAAATATGCAATGATTGATATGTTGTTTAGGAAACAAAGAAGCTTTAAAGGTAAAACAGTTTTAATGCTTACGCACGATTTTGAACCTATAATTGATATGATACTTCATCATAGAGATCGATTTGAGTTGCCATCAGCATACTTTCTAGAAAATAATAATGGTACTCTTTTAGAAAAAGTAATCAATAAAGCTAAAATAAAAACATTTATAGAAATCTGTGATGAGAATATTAAAAAATCAGTTAATGATATTACAAAGATCGTTTACCTAAGAAGGTATTATGAAATACTTAATGAAAAAGGGAATGCGTATAATGTGATTTCTAATTTGCTTCATAAAAGGGATGTCCCAATTAGTTTAACCGATGGATCAAGAAAAATGTCTGAAGAAGAGCTAAATGATGCTTTAAAGGAAATTAAAGATAAGTTTGTTGAGTTTGATTATGCTGGATTGCTGAGAAAAATTAAAGATGACTTATACTTAAAAAAGCTTTATAAGGATTCTTCAAGTAATTATGAGAAGTTACATTTATTTCGAGTTTTATTTGATGATAAATCTGAAAAAATCGAATCTAAAATAATTACTAAATTTATTAATCAGGCATTTCATATAGAGAACGATTATATATATCAATTAAATCCATGTGAATTCCAATTAGTTCCTCAATTTGTTATTGATGAATGTGATAAAGAGATAGCTTCTTTATAATTTCTAAAGTAAATATTATTAATATGTCTTCAATCCCCTTTGATGTAAACGATGACAATCTCCGTGAAGCATTTTTCGAGCATCATTTCTTTGATGCCCTTGCTGTTCTCACAGAACATAGTGCGCCTCAATGGGGAAACATGACAGCTCAGCATATGGTCGAGCATCTTATGTGGGCTTTCCGGCTTTCTACCGGAGGTGTCGAAGTGGCTTGTCATACGCCGGTTCACATTCTAGAGCGGATGAAGAGATTTCTGTATGACAATAGGCAAACTCCGCGAAATTTCAAAAATCCACTAATTGGTGAAACTCCGCCGCCATTGGAACTCTCGAGTCTTGCTGAGGCAAAATCAGCATTAGAGGAAGAAGTGAATAATTTTAAGAAGCACTTCGTTGAGAAACCTAACGCTTTTCATGTTCATCCAATTTTTGGTCCGCTTAATGGAATTGAATGGTATCGAGCTCAATACAAACATTGTTATCATCATTTGCTGCAGTTTGGGCTTATACAGGAACTTCCTGCTTCATAGAAACAATCCTAACTTGTATTAACTTAATTCCAATTGAGGTATAGCAGGCGGTTAGCGCAGGAGTTGAAGTGATTTACGGATAGCTTCCTCATCTATCAGGCGGTTTGTAACGTATTTATGAAGTATGCTGGATATAAGAGTTTGATAAGGAAGTCCTTCCTCCTGTGAACGGCGTTTTAGTTCTTCTAAAACACTCTCGGCAAGTCGAATATTGATAGTACGGCTTTTGCGTGCTTGTGCAATTATTTTATCTATTTTCTGCTGCTTCTTTTTGTCAACTGAGCGAAAAGATTTGGCTGCATTTTCTATCTTTTTTTCAAACGAAGTTAATTCTGTTTTCATTTCTTTTTGTTCCCGAATAATTTGTGAAACTTCCTGCTTGGGAAAATTGTCTTTAGTACGATATTGTTTTTGGAATCAATTATAAATGGGACAACGTAAGTATATGATTTATATTCCAAAACAAAAATCATCTGTTCCGGATGGGATGGATTTTCAAGAACAGCAACATATTTATTATCCAAAATAATCGGTAAAATATCCTCAAAAGAGATACCCCGATCTTTCTTTAGTTTCTTATTCTTTGCTTCATCCCATAGAATATTCACATTTTAATATATCACAAATGGTATACATTATCAATTGTAATTACTTAAGCAGCTTGTGTAAAATTAGTGTACCAATTTAGATTATTTCGAGCATTCTTATGAAACTGATTCTTCCCAAACCATCTAGCCTTAACTTTCTCAAAAAAAAATCATACTTTAGGCAATAACAATCCGCCATATTTCCCTGTCATTACTGCTGGCGGATAAATTTAACAATTTAGCAATTGAGCAATTAAACAGTACAACAATTTCTAAGCAGCATTATGAAAAAAATATTATTCACATTCGTTTTATTAACAACTCTAAGCTTTTCCCAACCCCTTCACGACCTCATTCAGCCAATTAACCTTTACCAAAATCAAACCACTAAAGTTTTGATAAGTGATTTGTTTTACGCTGAGGATTATAATGTTGAGTTTCTTCCAAATCCCAGCGTGGATGTTGGCTATGATGCTGCATCAAAGGAGATTTCACTTATTCCCAGAAACAATTTTTGGGGAATTGGACTTGTTTCATTCAAACTGGATAATGTTCAGTATGAAATTCCGGTTAAACTTGTTCAAAGTAAAACCTACAAGTTTTCGTACAAACCTTCAGCGGTGGATAAGCAAGTAAATCTTTTCGGACAGTTCAATAGCTGGGACCGTCAAAATCTTCCTCTTAAAGACACCGACAGCGATGGAGTTTTGGAGATTGAAATTCCTCTCTATCCCGGAAGATACGAGTATAAGTTTTTTGTTGACGGAAAAGAATTGGTTGATCCGGCAAACCCGGTTAAAGTTTCAAACGGCATGGGTGATTTTAATTCTGTAAGAGTAATTGAGGAAGCCGCTGCTGATAAAATATTTCTTCATGTACTGGGGATGGAAAGTTCTGCAGATGACATTAAGCTGAAATTTTATCTCGAGAGTCTTGATAAAAATCTGAAAGTCGGTAAGGAAGAAGTTGTTGCGCTGATTGATAATCAAAAATTCCTTGCCGATCAAATTAACATTAATGGTAGAGAAATTGCTTTAACAATAAAAGGGAATGAACGATTCAGCACTCACACCATCAGAATAGCTGTGAACAGAATGGGCAGAGCAAGCAATCTTCAGACAGTTCAAATTCTCAACGGCAAAGTAGCGGGTGCAAGCAATCAAAAAACTTTAAATGATCAAATCATTTATTGCTTGATGGTGGACAGATTCAGTGATGGTGATTTTTCAAATAATAAACCAGTGGTTCATGATTCACTATTCACACCTGCAAACTATCAAGGCGGCGATTTGCAAGGCATCATCAACAGAATTGAGGAAGGATATTTTACATCTCTCGGTGTAAATACATTTTGGATTTCACCTATTGTTGATAATACCAACAATGCTTACAGAGAGTATCCCGCACCGCATCGTTATTATACTGGTTATCATGGTTACTGGCCGACTTCGGCAACAAAGGTTGAAGAGAAATTTGGAGATATGAATCTTGCAAAGCAGTTAGTTAAAAAAGCCCACGATAACGGAATGAATGTATTGTGGGATTATGTGGCTCATCATGTTCATCAAGAGCATTGGATGTGGAGAGATCATCGCGATTGGTTCGGCACTTACGAACTTCCGAATGGAAGATTGAATTTAAGACTGTGGGATGAGTATCGTTTAACAACTTGGTTTGAGCCATACATGCCTTCATTTGATTTTTCAAGTTCGTACGAAGCGCTTGAGTTCATGACCGACAATGCTGTTTGGTGGCTTAAGGTTACCGGAGCGGATGGTTTCAGGCATGATGCAGTTAAGCATGTTCCGAATGAATATTGGCGACTGCTCACAAAAAAAATAAAGAGTGAAGTTGAAATCCCACAGCAGAAAAAAACTTACCAAATCGGTGAAACGTTCGGTGGTATTGATTTGATTGCTTCTTATGTAAGCAACGGACAATTGAATGCGCAATTCAATTTTAATTTGTATGATGTTGCCATCCCAACTTTTCTTGATGAGAAGGCATCGTTCAAGCTGCTTGATTATCAAATGCAAAAAAGTTTCCAGGTCTTTGGTTACAATAACTTGATGGGAAACATAATGGATAGTCATGATAAGATTCGTTACATGGCTTATGCTGATGGTGATCTTGGAATTAATGATGGAAGAGCAAGTGATTTTGCATGGAACAATCCGCCTAAGGTTGATCATGCTTCAAGTTATGATAAGCTGAAACTTCATCTTGCATATTTGCTTACAATTCCCGGCATCCCAATAATTTATTACGGTGATGATTTTGGAATGACAGGTGCTTCTGATCCCGA
>JACAFC010000033.1 GCA_013388515.1 Ignavibacteriaceae bacterium
CTGAAACCTTCATCTCCAAACATTAGATTGTTAACAAATACATGATTTTCTCTTTCATGGACATCAGGTCCGGTACTTGGATGCCAACCAAAATGATCACCTGCAGCACTTCGAGTATTACGGGCAATGCACGCAGTACTATTGATAAAAGTATTATTATAAATTTGAACATCTGAACTATTCAACACCCAAATGCCGTGATCACAATTTACAAATACATTTCCCGCACAAATTGCCCCTTTAGAAATTTCAAAAAAGAATCCATTGTCACTTGGCCAGGGCTGTTCTATTGAAAATTCTTTTGTGGTGCTTCCTACACCTTCAACCCAATTATTTGTAAAAACACCATCAACGTTTCCAACATCATACCAAATTCCGTTTGAATAAGGTAAATCAATAACAAGATTATCATTGCATTTTACTCTGTAACATTGATTAAAAATCTTCACAGCAGCCGGGTAATAACCGGTAATCTGTTCAATATTATTTCTTGTGAAAATATTTTTTTCAAGAAGAACATCAGAGGAACTCAATAAATAAACACCTTCAGTGCTTGTATCGCTTACTTTACAATTACGAATTACCATTTTATCTCCACGGAAATAACCGGCAACTCTTGAACAAAATGAAATTGTACAATGTTCGAATGTTGAACCTACAACATCCTTTCCATGATTCTTCTCATTAGATAATCCTTCTGGATCCTTTCCTTCTATTTCAATTGCTCGATATGCGTATTGTGTAAAAGTTATCCCTCTAATGGTAGGTCCAATTCCATCTGATTTTTTACCATGAACTTCACCTATAGTTCTAATAATTGCAGAGTTGTACGCTGTAATTTCTATAAGGTGATTAGATGGGTCTGTTCCGATATAAACTACTCCAGCGTCATAATCTATGTAATAGGAATTTTCATCCACTTGCCCTTCCCAACCAACAGCTTGAAGAAATTTTCCATCAATAAAAACCATATCATTGTTGAATCGATATAATGGAGTCTGCTTGCCTTCTCTATTGCGCCTCCACCAACTATCTGGTTTGGAAGGAAATAAACGTGACCAAGATGTTATCCACAAACCATTACCCAAATTTTCCCACTTATCTGCAATAAAAGTTCCCTTAAATATCGGCTGCTCATCTTTATAGGGTTGAATTGTAATTCCTTGATTAAAGATTAAGTTTCCCGATCGGTAGATACCTCCGCGTAAAATAATTGCATCATTTGTTTTTACTTTACTAATTGCTGATTCAATACTTGTTGGTTCCGATAAAAGCAGTCCAGAATTTTCTGCTTTACCTTCAGGTGATACATAATAAATTATACCATTTACTTTTGGCAAATCATAAAATTGCTGAATCGGTCCATAAGGACCGCCAGAAGGATATGCAAGAAGTTGAGCAGAAGTGAACAAAAATAAAATTGGAATGAACTGGAATACCTTGAGATTAATCGCTGAATAAAAACGATAATACCAATAATCAGTTGTGATAACTTGATCTATTATTTTTCTCAATAGTTGTTTCATTTCAATTCCTTGATTAATTATTATCAATAGATATGGCAAAATATATTTTCAGCTATCATGAAATCAAGAGCACATATATTAAATTAACAGATTTTTCACCCTCAGGAGACTATCTAAAAATATTTTAATCATTTTTCATCCAAAAACACCATCCTTCAGCAAATTTCCTATACTGAGCATTTGTCATGTAATGTATGATTACGGCACCATCTCAGACATTTTTTCGCAATAAAAGTTTTATATATTTACTCCCGATAATTTTTAGTAAATAGCAAAGGTAGTTTATATGCAAAGATTGTTTTTAGTTCTTATTGGTTTATCTTTTTTTGCTTCTATCACATTCTGCAGTGACGGAAACAAGTATGGTAAAAAACTAACTGTAAAAGAAAAAACTAAAATTTCCGCTATTCTTGAAAAACCAAAAGATTTTATCGGTAAAAAAGTTTTAGTTGAAGGAACAGTTGTGGATGTTTGCAAAAAAAGGGGATGCTGGATTGAATTGGCTAGTGACAAGCCATATCAGAAAATAAAAGTTAAGGTTAATGACGGTGAAATTGTTTTCCCGCTTGAAGAGAAGGGTAAAACAGCATTGGTTGAGGGTGAAGTTTATGAAATTAAATTGTCGAAAGAAAAAGCACTTGAAAAAGCTAAACATGAAGCCGAAGAGCATGGGACAAAATTCGATCCAAGTAAAATTGAAGCCACTACTTACTACCAAATAAAAGGTTTAGGTGCGGTTATTAAATAGAATTCCTTTAAATGGTTGTCGAATTTTCTTTCAACAGATGAAATAATAGTTTGACAACCATTTTTCATACTCAAGAGGTTTAGATGATTAAATGGCGTAAATGGATAAGAATACTTCACAGAGATATTGGATATATTGCTGCCGGACTTACTGTAATTTATGCTATTTCAGGAATTGCAGTTAATCATGTTGCTGATTGGAATCCGAATTATTCTATAGAAAAATCTGTGATTAAAATTGAGCCAATACCAGACAGCATTTTGACTTCAAGAGAGTTAGTGTTTAGTATTCTCAAGAAAATTGGTGAGAAAGGCAAATTAAAAAGCAGCTTCTCCCCCGATCCAAATACATTGAATATTTTTGTTGAAGGAAATACCATTGAAGTTGATTTAAAGTCTGGTGAAGTTCATCAAGAAAAAGTTACAAGCCGAACTTTAATAAGGGAAACAAATTTTCTTCATCTTAATGCGCCCAAAGAAATTTGGACCTTTGTTGCGGATATATTTGCTGTTGCCCTTGGTTTTCTGGCAATTTCCGGATTGTTTATGATAAAAGGGAAAAAAGGAATCACAGGCAGAGGTGCCTGGCTTACTGCTTTAGGAATTCTCATACCAATTGTCTTTTTACTTATTTACTACTATAAAATATTTTAAGCCAAACTAATTGCCAACCTTTTAAGGAAGCATAACATCGTTCGAACCAGTAACCAGCCGATTCTTTGTCCGCAATACCTCTTTTCTTAGTTGATTCGAAAGCACAGCAGACTCTAATATTTCATTTAATGAATCGATTATTTTCCCTTTATCGTAATAAAAAGTAAACCAGCCAAGTGCTTCAGCAATATAACTTCTTAATGAATCAGGATTATTATTGTTAATCAATTGATCTAACAAAAATGGGATCGCATCAACAAACTTATAATTTCTGAATGTTCTTACTTCCTGGAGTTTACTTTTCAGTTTAAGTGTGTCACTAATGATGTTCGGAATAATTTCTTTATACAGCCATTCATCACTTCTTTCAAATGAACTGCACAATTCTTTAATCAATCCATCTTTAGAAGCAATCTCAGGTAATTCATTCACATACTTTTTACTTTCCTCTTTTGCTAATGATGAGCTAATAAAGGTTAATGAACTTTTTCCATTAAACGTTACTCTGGGGGATTCATCAACGATTATTTGCTCAACTAGGTAAGGAAGATATTCCTTCAGACCAATTTCTCCCATCCATTCTGCAGTTTTTCTTCTTATGAGTTCAAATGGATCGTTAATTGATTTTTTAAGGACCTCATGAAAAGCAGCATTATTCAACTCTGCGAGACACTTGAGAGCGTTCATTCTTACATTGTAAGATACATCATTCAAATAAATTTCAGTAAGTTCGTTTTCAAATTTTGATTTGAGATTCTTAAACATGTAACGGACAGCAATACTTCTAACTTCAGCATTATCATTTTTCAGTAAACTTCTCCAAAGTTCAACATTATTTGAATGTAGAATTATTTTTTCATTCAGATCCATCTGGAAATTCACAGAATATCTGAATGTTGGATCCCCAATTAAATGAGATTCTAATGTATTTAATTCTTTATGTCTTATTCCAATTCTTACACCCAAATTAAGAAGCCCAAGAAGTTCATCAGCCCATTTATCTTGAAGTACATTTACAGAGTTAGCCTCAGAAGCTACTACATTACCTTTGCCAAAAACATATTCGCCGGCAACATACTCATCAAGATGAAAAGATCCGTTAAAGCATTCATCAAACATTATGAATTTTGCCTGAGGTTTTATTTTTCGAATGTCATCAAGATAAATATCTAATTTGTAAGCCAGTATAGAATCTGCAACAACTAGTGAATCTTCGAACGTTCCATCGAACCATGATTCCGGGACATCAAATTCTTTTATAAAATATTTTTTTGTTTCTTCAAGAGATTGCTTTCGCTTCTGAGCCGTTCTTAGTTTGCTTCTCAA
This sequence comes from Ignavibacteriaceae bacterium, assembly GCA_013388515.1. Lineage (GTDB taxonomy): Bacteria > Bacteroidota > Ignavibacteria > Ignavibacteriales > Ignavibacteriaceae > XYD12-FULL-36-8. The sequence continues at coordinate 4,254 of JACAFC010000033.1, forward strand.
ATAGAGTTTAATAGCCTCAATATTTTCATTTACATTTTGTGCAATGGGATAAGCAAGAATAAGCTGCATATCGGTATCACCATGTGCATGAAACAAAGCCATATCCAGATCTTCGTTTTGCAGTTCTGTTAATATTATCTCTTTCATCTCATCATTCATTGAGTGAAATAGATTTTTCATTCTTCCTTCTGCTTGAAAAAGCTGTGGGAACTGTTCCCTCAATGATATTTTTTCGTCAGCCCATGCAGTTAAGGAATTTGATAAATACCCATGACCTAAATAAACTAGAGCATTATTAAGATAGTTTTTCTGTTTCTTCTGTTCGGTGATTCTATTTAGGTATTTACTTATTTCATCGTATTTATTTATCCCTGTTCCAGAAGGTTTGATTCTCGCTGAATAAATTTCTTTCTCAATTCTTTGCGGTGATTCGGGTAAAAATGAATAGTAATGTGAAAGGCGATGTATGCTGTCCTGACCGAGATATTCAAACTTTAAATCAAAATCTTCATAAAATCTATCTGAGGGAACTGAAGATCGAAACCAAGGATATTTATCTTCATCAAGTTTAAACGCTGAGGTGAAATGCTGTCCATTCCGCAGCATTGGTATCGGTACGTCTCCAATAAAAACTACACCTTCCAGAGGAGGTTTTTGATTGTATAATCGAATTATTTCTGCTTTTATTTCATCCGGCTTAGCCCAACTATCAACAAGCACATAAGTTGAAATCCCATCTTGCTCAACTGATTCTTTATATTTTAATATTGACGATTCGCAGTTTGAGTATGTCATTTCATCAACAATAATAGCAAAAGAGGTTGGAAATTTCTTATCTGGTTTTATTTCACGAAGTTGTGCGAATGATTGGATACCTAGAACAATGAGCAGTAAAAGCGGTAGAATTCTAATTACAAACATTGTACTTCCTTATCATCTTGTTTTATACTTTACTGTCAATTTTATTTTTGAAAGACCATTTTCCTTGTTTGCACTTGTGATCCAATTCTTAGCTGATAATAATAAATCCCGCTTGATAGCTGTCGTTTAGCCATAGAAGTTTGAAATTCAATTTCATATCGCCCAGTTGGCTTATATTCATTCACTAAAGTTGCAACCTCATTCCCAAATACATCAAATATTTTTAAAGTCTGCCAGCTGC
>JACAFC010000092.1 GCA_013388515.1 Ignavibacteriaceae bacterium
AATAGGAAATGAAGTAGCAACACTAGTAAACGAAACGAAAACGCCAGGCGCTTACGAAGTAATATTTAATGCTGCAAATCTAAGTAATGGAGTATATTTCTATAAGATTCAAGCAGGAAACTTTACATCAACCAAGAAACTAATCTTGATGAAGTAAGTCACCGCTGCGTTATTAGAGGGGAAAGTACAAATTAAAAGGCGATCTTCGGATCGCCTTTTTTATATTCATTAAAGTGCTTTACAGAAAACCTTGTTTTTAATAATTTTTATAAAAAGCAATTTTATATGAAAAACCCTTCTTTTGATAATTGGACGATGCTGTTCACTGTGTTTGCATTACTTGGTTTTTTAGTTGGTTCGGCAGTACTTTTTATTAAACGGCAGCATCTAAGTAAACGAATATATCTAACAGCAATATTATACTTGTTTTCAATTACTCTGTTAAATTATGTACTTTATTGGACAGGTTACATTATTTATTATCCTTATCTTCTTGGATTTGTGCAGCTGTTCTATTTTTTATATGGACCATTATTATTATTATATGTTCAGAAATTAGAGTCACCAAAACTATTACCACAAACCGCATTACATTTTTTACCATTTATAATTTTTTTTATTATATCAATTCCAATTTTACTTCAATCAAATGAAGCAAAACGGCAAATAATCATTCAAGGCTTTAGTAATCCTTCATTTTATATAAAAGTATTTCAACTGATTCCATGGCTAAGCATTTTACATTTATTTATTTATAGTTTTCTAATATTTAGCAGGCGTAAAATCTTTGAGGAATTTAGCATAATTAAAAGATGGGTTGCCTCGCTTTCCTTATCATTATTGGGTGTTGCTATTTCCTATTTGTTGTATGAAGTACTTGCTGAACTCCATTTAATAAGGATTGAATGGGATTATATGATTTCCTTTGCAATGTCTATGTTCATATTAACGATAACTATACTAGGTTTTATCCAACCCAGCGTTTTCAACGATAGATTAGAAAGTCTACGGTTTATCTCGGGTTCTAAAATTGTTGAGAAATATAAAAATTCTCCACTAGATGAAAAATTGAGCAAAAAAATAGCTGATAGCATTCATCAAACAATGATTCAAAATAAAATATGGCGAGATAGCAGCTTAAGGCTGGAAAAGTTAGCTTCAATTTTAAAGTTGCCAAAGCATTATTTATCTCAGGTAATCAATGAACAGTTTAATAAGAATTTTTTTGAGTTTGTAAATTATTATAGGATTAAAGAAGCTAAAGAAATTATGAGTGAGGTAAACGATAGTATTAAAGTAATTGATATTGTTTACCAAGTTGGTTTTAGTAATAAAGTATCATTTAATAAAGCATTTAAGTATTTCACAAAGATGACTCCAACTGAGTATCTAGCCAATGTTAGAAAAATCGGAAACCATGTGGAAGAAAGAAAGAGCAGTTAATGAAATTTTCATTCAAAATTATAAAAACCACGGTAAAGCTTTATAAATATTAACCATTTCCGAAAAGTTGCACCTTATATTTGCGAAAATTTTTTAACAAATATAAGGATGACAATATGTTTAAGCATGTCTTCTTTTTTTTAGCACTTTTATTTCACCAAGCTTCCACTTATCCACAGCATAATTGGACAAAAATTAACGCTCCTGATAATCCAGTAGTAACAGACTCATTCCCTAGGGGGTACCCTGGTACAGCATGGGTTGATTTTAATAATGATGGGCTTTTAGATTTATTTGTAAATAATGATTATTTATTTAGCAGATTGCCGGATGGAAACTTTAGTAAAAATCTTTCCTTCAAAGGACAAACTTCGGCTCTTAAACCGCCAAACGGTGTAATTGGCAGCGGAAGTAGCTGGGCTGATTATGATAATGATGGAGACCTGGATATGTTTATCGCAAGTGGTAAATCATTCTTATTCCAAAATATTGGAGGAGGTCAATTCCTAAAAATAACATCTGGTGCAATTGGAGACAGCATTGGGAATAGAGGCTGGACCTGTGCATGGGGTGACTATGACAATGATGGTAATGTTGATTTATTAGTTGTACACCCAGCAGGTTTTGTTCCAACAGGAAATGCAATTCCTAATATACTCTTTCATAACGATGGTCCCCCTAATTATTCTTTCAGTAAGGTAACAGGATTTGAGTTTTTATCAAAGCTTGCACCATATACTGTTGCCACATGGTCGGATTATGATTTAGATGGAGATATAGACTTATTTATCGGCAGCGGTCCAGCCGGAACTGCTGCTAAAGATTATCTATACAAAAATACTCTAATTGAAAATGGAATTATCGGCTTTGAACGAATTACTGCAGCACCAATAGGAGCAGACTTGCAAGATGGACAAGTTTATAACTGGATTGATTTTGATAACGATGGCGATTTGGATGCTTTTCTAACTAATTATGGAGGAGCTCCCAATAGGTTTTATAAAAATGACCAAGGAGTATTCACCAACATTGCGGGCAATATGGCGTTAGCTGGTGTTAGTTGTTTGGCAAATAGCTGGGGTGATTTTGATAATAATGGGTATTTAGATGTTGTTATAACTAGTGAAAGCAAAACCTACTATTTTAAGAATAATGGTGATGGAATATTTACTGAAGTTACTAATGCACTTACTATTTCAGCAGCTGAACGCGGCGTAAGCTTGGGTGATTATGATAATGATGGAGATTTGGATGCATACATCTCCGGTTTATCACCAGGAAATGGCTTATTTAGAAATGATAATTCCAATGGAAACAATTGGTTAAAACTTAAGCTTATCGGCATAGAAAGTAATAAAGCTGCCATTGGAGCTAAAGTGAAAATAAAAAGTACCATAGGCGGCGCACAGATGTGGCAATTTAGAGAAATATCAGCGCAAAACAGTTTTAATAGTCAAAACAGTCTCGAAGTTCATTTTGGATTAGCAGAGGCAGTAAATGTAGATTCACTTTTAATATTTTGGCCAAGTGGTAAAGAAGACATTCTACTCAATGTAACTTCCAATCAATTACTGATTGTATCGGAAGGTATTTCTACCGATTTGGAAGATCAAAAGTTAAAACAACTGCATTTTTCTTTAGGTCAAAACTATCCCAATCCATTTAACCCATCAACCAAGATAAGCTATGAGATAGCAAAGGAAACCAACGTATCATTGAAAGTATATGA
>JACAFC010000074.1 GCA_013388515.1 Ignavibacteriaceae bacterium
ATCCGTTGCTGAACTCTCAAATAGTCAAATTCTGGAAAATCTTGAGTATGCCGGAAAAAGATATGAATATCTTTATTGCAGGGAATTAAGGAAACTTGAAGTAATCCAATCGAAAGCCATTATCAAAGACCTTGATGAATTCAAATCTGCGCAAACAAAGTATTTCCAGATAAAATCGATGCATCCTCAAATTTGGTTTGAGAATTGGGATGTTTACAAGGAGATCGTTAGTGAAGCTAATAAAAGAAATTTGGCGATTTCTCCGCAAGATGCAGGAGAAACAACAAAAATGCTTTGCTTCGGTTGAAATTATTATATTTTGATAAATCAGTAGTTAGAATTCGTTAGTTCACTTCACTTTACTAATATCAGTTCCTATTATTTCAGTAATATTTCTCAACTTTAAAATGCTTGGTAAATACAAGCCTACTACTTTAACTCTGTAACTTACACCCATTTCCAGTTTATTAAATAACAAATCCGCGTTTGTTTTCCTGTGGTAAACACTATTGAAGTTCTTGAACACTTCGTTTGGTGTGAAGATTAAATACTGCCCATCCTCATTGCCAAATTTTTCTTTATTAATGACTGTAATTGTAATCTCATCCTCAGTTAAATATCTTTCAGCAAAAAGATAGGCTATTGTGAAAAAGGAAATCAATAAAACCGTAGAGATGAATACGGTAAACCGGAAAATCGGATTGTCTACTACCATATTTGCCTCCTCCAATCATTAGTCTCTCTTAATTTTTATTCATAATCTCAATTTTATGACCTTCAAATTTCGTTCAATAATTTATAATCAGAAATGGCATAAATGGAGTTTCTTAAAGTGAGATTCATAGAATTCTATTGGCTTTTTTACCATTTCTACTGTAATAATTTCACGCTACTTAATGCTTGGATCTTTCGTCGGATTATTTTCCAAATTAAAACTCATACATGGATTGAAAGTTTGAAATACTTTGGAAGAGATTAAAAAATATAGAAAATAAATTGAGATATTTTCTTGAAGGAATATCAACTTTATACTAAATTGATTGCGTAAACTAATTGTGTTTATTTAAAAATAATTATGAGTGCTTCATGAATTCTGAAATAATTCTCAACACAAATTTGCCTAATCTAAAATTGTTAAAACGAGGGAAGGTACGAGATGTTTACATTGTAGGCGAATATTATCTGATAGTATCCACTGATCGGCTTTCTGCATTTGATGTAATTATGGCTCAAGGCATTCCATTCAAAGGTAAAGTCCTCACAAAAATTTCTGAATTTTGGTTTAACTATACTAAAGATATAATAGATAACCATCTAATTTCTATGAATGTTGATGAATTTCCTCGGGAGTGTCGAGAATATAAACATGTTCTTGAAGGAAGATCAATGCTGGTTAAAAAAGCTGAAGTTGTTCCGATCGAGTGTATTGTTCGAGGATATATCTCGGGTTCAGGTTGGAATGATTATAAAAAAACTGGTTCGATTTCTGGAGTTTTATTACGTAAAAATTTGGTTGAATCAGAAAAATTAGATGAGCCAATTTTTACTCCATCCACTAAGGCGGAAATTGGTCTTCATGATGAAAATATTTCGTTTGAACAAGCTCAAAAAATTGTAGGTTCAGAAACCAACAATAAATTAAAAAGCATTTCTCTTAATATATATTCAAAAGCAGCAGACTTTGCCTTATCAAAAGGGATTATTATAGCTGATACCAAGATGGAATTTGGTTTTAGTGAAGGCAAATTAATTTTAGTTGATGAAGTTTTAACCCCAGATTCTTCCAGATTTTGGCCTGCAGATAAGTACACAAAGGGTATAAGCCAAGAAAGTTATGATAAGCAAATCATTCGCGATTATCTGCTGTCAATAAATTTCAACAAACAACCACCGCCCCCAGCTTTACCGGAAGAAGTAATTCAGAAAACCAGCAATAAATATTTAGAGGTTTTAGAGAAACTTACAGGCGAAAAACTTAATTAAATGTCTCCTATTAAAATAAAAATCATTGATCATTCTCATCTTCTAATAAATTGGGATGATGCTTCCGAAACAGCTGTTTCATTAGAGATGCTTCGAAAATTTTGCCCTTGCGCTAGTTGCAGTTCGGAGAGAGAAACAAATAGCAAAAGCTTTATCCCAATGTTTTATTTAGACCAATTAAAAGTACAAGAATTGAAATTAGTTGGAAATTATGCACTAAATATTATTTGGAAAGACGGACATGCTTCGGGGTTTTATGAGTATCAGTATCTTAAAAATCTTTCTAAAGTAATCATAGCTTAAATATAGATGGTACTTCCAAATCAACTTACTGTTCTGCGAATCATTCTAACACCTATTTTTTTTGTGTTTTTATTATCTGAAAGCATATTATTTAAACAGATTGCATTGGGAGTATTCCTAATAGCTGCAATAACTGATTGGTACGATGGCTGGTTAGCTAGGAAATTCAATTATATAACTAATTGGGGTCGTGTTTGGGATCCACTTGCCGATAAAATCTTAACTTCATCTGCATTTATTGCTCTTGTTATTTTGGGTTTAATACAGTTGTGGATGGTTTTAATAATAATATTTCGCGATGTTATAATAACTGGTATAAGAATATTTTCTGATTATCGGGGAATTGCTTTCCCAACTTCAATTTATGCAAAATGGAAAACTTTCATTCAAATGATTTTTCTTTATTACCTATTATTTGTTTACATCGGTTCACTAACTCCGGAAATAGGTGGACGCTATAAGGCCTTTTTTGAAAGATTTTTACTAAATCCTACATTCGTTTACTCTGGTATGCTTATCATTACAGTCTTAACATTTCATTCGGGGGTAAGTTATTTTTATCGAAATCGGCAACTTATAGTAAGGTTATTCAAACTTGAAAATTAATGTGTTAGAAAAATTTTTAGGTTCAGGATTTTATACTGGATATATTCCACTAGCATCCGGAACCTTTGGCAGCCTTGCTGCTTTGATTATATATTACATCCCGAATTTTGAAAAACTTCAAATAATTATTCCTGTTATAATCATTTTCACTGTTCTTGGTGTTTATTTAGGAAGCAAATTTGAAAACATGTATGGTAAAGACCCTGCTGAGTGTACAATAGATGAAATAGTTGGAATGTGGATTAGTCTCCTATTCTTACCTAAAACTTGGATTGTTAGTACAATTTCATTTTTTGTTTGGAGAACCTTGGATATAATAAAACCATTCCCCGCAAGAAAAGCCGAAGCATTAAAAGGTGGATTAGGAATAATGATGGACGATTTGATATCTGCAGTATATTCTCTAATTATTGTTCATATAATTTTGGTTATTTTTGGCAAGTATATAATTAACTAAAAGTAAATCAATGAAGGCACATATTATCACCATTGGTGATGAAATTTTAATTGGACAAACTTTAAATACAAATGCAGCTTATATTGGGGAAAAACTTATAGGCATTCAAGTCAACGTTTCAAAAACCTCTGTAGTTGGCGATGATCACGATGATATAATGAACGAGTTCAAAAATACTTGGGCAAAAAATGATTTGGTGGTAGTTACAGGCGGTTTAGGTCCTACACATGATGATATCACTAAAAACTGCATTGTTAAGTTCTTTAAAACCGAGTTAATTCAAAATGATGATGTACTTGAAGATATAAAAAGAATTTTCCAGAAGAGGGGCAGAGAAGTAAGGAAAGTAAATGAATCGCAAGCTCTTGTTCCTAAGAATTCAGAGGTAATAAGAAATGAACTTGGGACTGCTCCCGGTATTTGGATAGAAAAAGAAGGTAAAATATTCATTGCTATGCCCGGTGTTCCCTACGAAATGCATGCTATGATGGATTCGTTTGTTATTCCCAAGCTTAAAGAAAAATTAGTTGACTTACCCACCATTCAAAAACAAGTTACGCTGGAAACAACTGGAATTCCTGAATCATTTTTATTTGAACGATTGGGGAATATTTCGGAATTATTGGATGGAGCTAAATTAGCTTTTCTGCCCAGCCCAATTGGTGTTCGCTTAAGAATAACGGTAACCGAAAAAACGGAAGAAGACACCTTGAATAAACTTAGCGAAATTGAGCAAAAAATTAGAAGCAAAGCTGGAAGATTTATTTTTGGAAGAGATGGAGAGAAACTTGAAGAAGTGGTCGGAAGAATACTGCATGACAGAGCTTTAAAAATTGCTGTGGCAGAATCATGTACTGGTGGTTATTTATCAAATCTTATTACCCATGTTAGCGGAAGCAGCAACTATTTTGAAAGAGGAGTTATTGCTTACAGTAATGCTTCAAAAGTTGAGATACTGAAAGTTGATGAAGATACTATTTCAGAATATGGCTCGGTAAGTCTTGAAGTTGCTAAACAAATGGCTGAGGGAATTAAATCAATAAGCGGTACTGATTTAGGTATGTCAGTAACTGGTATAATGGGACCAACCGGTGCAACAGAATCGAAACCTATTGGTTTAGTTTATATTGGCTTGTGCGATGAGAACATTTGTTTGGCAAAGAAATTTATCTTTGGTGAAGAAAGATATATCAATAAACAAAGGACATCACAGGCTGCGTTAGAAATGCTAAGAAGGCATCTTTTAGGTATTTCGCTTGATGATTAGACTTTTTGTGGCACTTAATATTCCGGAAGCAATAAAAGAACAAATCAAACAGGTCAGAAAAAATATCTGTCCTAAAGATGAAAATTTCAATTGGGAAACCAACTCTAAAATTCATTTGACTTTAAAATTTGTTGGGGAAGTTGATGATAAACTTCTAATTCCTATCATTGAAGAGTTGAACTTTTTATCAAATTTTAATGAATTGTTTTGTAATACAAGCAACTTTGGTTTTTTCTTTAAAAACCATGAACCACGAATTTTGTGGATTGGGTTGAATATTGACAAAGAAATTTACTCGATTGTACATGAACTTAATGAGCGAATGATTAAATTTCGAGTACCAAAGGATGAGCGCACATTTAAACCACATCTTACATTATTGAGGATTAAACAGAGGGTAACCGCAGAATTTGTAGAAAAATTTAAACAAGCTGAATCTGGCAGAATTCAGTTTACTGCTGGAGAAGTTTCACTTTTCCAGAGTAAACTCTCACCTATGGGTTCAACTTATAAAGAAATTAAAAAATACTATTTAAAATGTTAGGAGGAAAAATGAGTACCGAACGTGAGCAAAAATTAAAAATTATTGAAGATGCAATATCAAGTATTGAAAAAACCTACGGCAAAGGATCGATAATGAAGCTTGGTGATGGCGTCGTTGCACAAGTTGAGTCTATTCCTACTGGAGCTCTTTCGCTGGATTATGCACTGGGAATTGGTGGCATTCCGCGCGGAAGAGTTACTGAAATATTTGGTCCGGAGTCAAGCGGCAAAACCACCTTATGCTTACATATAATTGCTGAAGCACAAAAAATGGGAGGCCTTGCTGCGTTTATTGATGCTGAACATGCATTGGATGTGAACTATGCTAAAAAACTCGGTGTTGACACAGCAAATCTTCTTTTATCTCAGCCGGATTTTGGTGAGCAGGCATTAGAAATAACCGATACATTGGTAAGAAGTAACGCTCTGGATATAATCGTTATAGATTCAGTGGCAGCTTTAGTTCCAAGATCGGAAATTGAGGGAGAGATGGGAGATGCAACCATGGCTGTTCAGGCAAGATTAATGTCTCAGGCTTTACGTAAACTTACAGGTGCAATCTCCAAATCCAAAACAGCAGTAATGTTCATAAATCAACTTCGAAGTAAAATTGGTGTAATGTTTGGAAATCCCGAAACAACAACAGGCGGAAATGCTTTAAAATTCTATGCTTCTCTTAGGTTGGATATTAGAAGAATTGCAGCCATAAAAGAAGGAAATGATGTCATTGGAAACAGAACCAAAGTTAAAATTGTTAAAAGCAAAGTTGCTCCTCCTTTTAAGGAAGTTGAATTTGACATATTGTACAATGAAGGGATTAGTAAAACAGGAGATTTGGTTGACTTAGCCACCAATTTAGGAATTGTGAAAAAAAGTGGAGCGTGGTTTACCTACGATGAAGATCGGTTTCAAAGGCGCGAACAGTTTAAACAAAAGATGATTGAGATACCATCATTAAATGACAAGATAACTAAGGAAGTTAAGACCAAACTCGGGATGTTAAAGGAAGAAAAAGAGAAAGTAGAAGAAAAATCAAGTACAAAAGAGAAGAAAAGCAAATAAGTAATAATGAAGCTTGTAAAAGCAAAGAAAGTTGGGAAGAATAAAGTTGAACTTGAATTCGATATTCAAAATAAGATCGTTCTTTCGTATGAAACATTTTTGAAGTTCCAGTTAAAGCTTAAGCAAGAAATATCTCAGGAATATTTTAACCAATTAATTGAAGAGGACAACAAGTTCGTAATCAAACAAATTGCTCTTGGATATCTTGCTCGCAGACTTCATTCAAAACACGAAATAAGAGTAAAGCTCAAACAAAAGAGATTTGATAGTGAATCAATTGAAAAGATTATACATGAGCTTGAAGAAAAAAAATATTTGAATGATGAAAATTTCGCATACACATTCGTTGATGAAAAAGTGCGCGGAATGAATTGGGGGAGGAATAAAATTAGAGCTGAGTTAACAAGAAGAGGTATTCCGGCTGACATAATTGATGCAATTACCAGAGAACGGTTTTCTGAGGATTCAGAAATTACAGCTGGTATGGAGTTAGCAAAAAAAAAGCTTGACCGTTTGATGAAAAGGAAAGCCGATCCGAACAAAATCAAAACGAGTGTCTTAAGTTTTCTTACTTCTCGCGGATACTCTTATGAAACCTGTAAACTTATTTATGGATTATTATTTAAAACTGAGGACTTAAAAGATATCTAACCTTGAACTTAGATCTTTTAACATTTCACTTATTTCGGGAATGGTAATTACTTTTCTTGCCTCCTGAATTGTAAACCACTTCCTTTGTCTATCATTTTTTTCTGGATAATCATCAAGAACATCATACACTTCCATTGTAAAAACTTTGATCAAACAATTGCCAATAGATCGATGTCGTTTGAACGTTCCAATCTCTACAGTCTCATTTGAACCTAACACACCAGCTTCCTCATATGCTTCTTTTTTTGCAGATTCAAAAGGCGTCAAATTAAATTCCACATACCCTTTTGGAATTATCCAATTGCCTTTTCTTAGTGAAGTTATAAGCAAAACCTCAATCCCTTTTTTAGTAATTCGGTAGGGTATAACAGCAGACTGGTTAAAATTAACTTCTAGCTTCAATAGATCTTGCTTAATAGTTTTTTCCTTCATTTATTTAATGAAAAATATAATTCTTTCAAAATGTTTTTTATAATATGTCAATTCTTATGCCAGAAGCTTACAGATTTTACATCAGCACTTCTTTGTTAAGCTATTTTTCGTAAAGCTCTACCTGGATTCTTTTGAATCAGAAAATAAAGTCGAGTGCTAGGGTAGATTTCTGCTTGAAATAATAGTTAAGAATCTTTTCGATTTCCTAAATGCATTTTTTTTATATCTTTGAAGTAAAACTTTCAGGCTTCAGATGGATATAAAAGAAAACTACTCTTTAAAACGACATAACACATTTGGAATGAATGTCTCCTGTCGCTTCTTTGCTCAGACACATAATGATGAAGAAATACTACAGTTACTATCTACTAAGAGATTTGAGAAGTTTAAAAAATTGGTAATTGGAATTGGCAGCAATATTTTGTTTACCAAAGATTTTGATGGCTTGGTTATCACACAGATGCAAAACAAAATTTATATTAGTGATACAACCAGTGAGTATACATTTATTACTGCTGAAGCTGGAGCAATTTGGAATGATGTTGTAAATTTTTGCGTGCAAAGAAATTTAGGTGGGATTGAAAATTTAGCTCTTATTCCGGGAAAGGTTGGAGCAGCGCCCATACAAAATATTGGAGCATATGGACAAGAACTTAAAGACGTTTTTTATTCACTTAATGGAATACTAGTTGATGATTTAAAACTAATGCAATTAAACAAATCAGATTGTGAGTTTGGATATCGGGCCAGTGTCTTTAAAAATAAATTTAAAAACAGATTTATTATAACTGATATAACTTTAAAATTGAATAACATGCCAACTCCAAATTTGGATTACGGTATCCTTGCAGAGAAATTATCCGTATTTGATCCAGCTGAGTTGACTATCAAACATGTTAGTGATGCCGTATGTGAAATACGAAAGAGTAAACTCCCTGATCCTCAAATTTTAGGAAACGCGGGGAGCTTCTTTAAAAATCCTGAAATCACTGAAGCACATTTTACTAAGTTGAATAAATTGAATCCTAATCTTCGAGGATTCAAAATTTCTGAGAATAAGTATAAAATCTCTGCTGCTTGGTTGATAGAAAAAATTGGTTTTAAAGGAAAAAAAATTGGAAATGTTGGCGTACATTCAGAACAACCTTTAGTTCTGGTTAACTTTGGTGGTGCTATGCCAAATGAACTAATTGAATTAAAAGAAAAAATTAAAAGGGAAGTAAATATAAAATTCGATATTTTATTAGAGGAAGAAGTTAATCTAATTTAATTGATCACTCATCTCTTTTATTATTTAGAAGAATATCATTACTTAAAGTTTTTTTCTCAATCTGAAATACATGTCCTTATTTGATACGCTGTACAATCGTAAAATTTAACATATGAGTTAAAACAAAATGAATTACTCAGGCATAAAAAGTGATTAGACTTGTATCATTATTAGATATGCCATGTGTTTTGTATAATCAAATGTTGCTATTGATATTAAAACGAAATACATTTCGTATGTGAACCTTCAATATTGGAGGGATACTTTTCTTGAGGGCAAATTCTATAATCAACATTATTACTCACTAATTTAAGGAGGGCTAGATGAGAAATCATCTGCGTTGGCTATTTCTATTTTTAATTGGAGTAGCCTTTATTGGGTGTCAGGACGACCTAAATATAAACAGTCCGGTTAATAATCAGGGCGGGTCCAGCTTTAGTTTAAACAAAATTTCACCAGCAATTGAAACTCAAACAAAAGATCTTGACCTAACAGGTTCAAAGATTATTCTTGCTGGTATTGGTACTTATGTAAATGGTACAGGAACTATTTCTGTAAATGTACCTTCTGGAACAATTAAAAATGTTTTCCTCTATTGGGAAGGTAGACATCAAGCCTCAGGTAGTTTATTTCCAAATGGTGACTCCCAGATTAAAGTAAACGGAGTTGCTATTGATGGAGAATTGATTGGTAAAGCTAATCAAGAGGGAACTAATAGAGGATTTGTTTTTAGAGCTGATGTAACAAGCAAGGGATTCGTCACTAACGGAGCAAATTCTCTTTCTGTGTCCGACTTTGTCGGAGCAGCAACCATTTATGACAGAGCAGATGGTGTTGGTGTAATGGTTGTAGTTGATGATGGCTCGAAAGCATCACTTGAAGTAAGAGATGGCGCAGATTGGGCATATCTCAAATCAGATCCGACCTATCCTTGGCTGTTGGTAACTGAAGCGCAAACATTCACTTTTGATGCTTCAACAGTCGAGAGAAAAGCTGATTTAAGTTTATTTGTCGGAGATCTTGGGGTAGTTAATGGAACTCCTAGACCACATCATATGGAAATAACGGTTGGAGACGGTGCCGTTCAATCAATTGCAAAACCGTTTTATAATAATTCTGGTCCTCAGTGGGATACTTATACTAAGGAACTTACAATACCCGCAGGTGTTACAAAAGTTAAAGTTCAAATATTCTCGGATCCAGATGAATCTGCCACTGTTCAGGCGGCGTCATTATTATGGTTTTTAACATCCCTAAAAATTTCTACACCAGCTAACTTGGCTGCAATTGGCGATAGAACTTGGAAAGACCTCGATGGAGACGGTATACAAGATGATGGCGAACCAGGATTCGAAGGTGTTAAAGTTGAACTCTACACATGTGCAGGAGATCTTGTAGCTACTCAATATACAGATGCAAACGGCAATTACTTATTCACAGACCTTACACCAGGAAGCTATTCTTTACAATTTTATACACCGGACGGTTGGGCTATAACATTACAGGATGCTCCTGGAAGTACTTCTGAAACTGATTCGGACATTTTCCCAGAAACTGGTAAAACAATTTGCACCGATTTAACTGCAGGCGAAGTTGATAGGAGATGGGATGCTGGCTATGTCCAATTACAACTTAAGAGCAAACTTGGTGATTTTGTTTGGAATGATTTGAATAAAAATGGTGTGCAAGAAAATGGTGAAGTTGGAGTGCCTAATGTTAAAGTCGATCTTCTAGATTGCTCTGATAATTTTATTGCTACTACAAACACAAATGAACAAGGATACTATTATTTCGATAACCTTAATGCAGGTGAATACAAGGTGAAATTTTATTTGCCAAACGGTTATGCCTTCTCACCAAAAGATGCTAACGGGGATGATACTAAGGATTCTGATGCTGGTTTAGATGGTATTACCGATTGTATCAACTTGCCTGGTGGAGTTGAAGATTTAACTTGGGATGCTGGTATCTATTTAAGTACATTGAATAAACTTGGTGATTTTGTTTGGCATGATAAAAATGTTAATGGCATTCAGGATGCTGGTGAACCAGGAATAACAGGAGTTAAAGTTGAATTACTAAGCGGTAATACTGTTATTTCAACAACAACTACTGATGTTAATGGTAAGTATGAATTCTCCAATTTAGCAAATGGTAATTACTGCGTACGTGTTGCAGCATCAAACTATGAAGTTGGTGGAGTACTTTACAGTACTGCTCAAACAAAATGGTATGCTACCAAAAAAGATCAAGGCTCCGATAATGCAAAAGACAGTGATGCAGGCAAAAATGAATCAGTTTGCGTTACTTTGAATAATAATGATGATCTTACTTTAGACTTTGGATTTTACAAGACTTGTGTAAGTGTTACAAAGCTTGCTGATAAGAAAACAGCAAAACCCGGAGAGACCATTACTTATACTTTTGTAGTTGAAAACTGTGGTGATATTACACTTGGCGGTGGAGTTGATTTATTTGATCCACTACTCAATCCAACCGCACCACACAAAATTGGTAATTTAACTCCAGTCCATCCAGGAACAACTAAAACTCTTACCAAAACTTATTGTGTCACATCAAAAGATTGTGGTGATTTAGTAAATACTGTAAAAGCAGTTGGTCATCCAGTTGATGGTTCTGCTAATGTTGAATTTAGTGCTTCCGTTACTGTTAAGATTGACTGTACAGCTCCAGCAAAATTGGGTGATAAGGTTTGGCTTGACAAAGATAATGATGGAATACAAGATTACGGTGAACCTGGAGTACATAATGTTAAAGTTGAACTATATGAC
>JACAFC010000048.1 GCA_013388515.1 Ignavibacteriaceae bacterium
CGTTAATATTTAATTTATTAAATGTTTTTGAAAACGTATTAATACTTGAAATCAGCGGAAATGATATCGCTGATAGAATAAATTTTCTTCTCTTCATATTATTGTATTCGATAGGAGTTAAGCGCTAAATGATTCACCGCATCCACAAGTTTTTGTTGCATTTGGATTATTGAAAATGAATCCTTTGCCGTTTAAACCGTCCGAGAAATCTAGTTCAGTTCCCATTAAGTAGAATAGACTTTTTCCATCAACGAACAATTTTATTCCTTCATTGTCAATTATTGTATCTCCTTCTCGTGCTTCTGCATCAAACCCAAGCGAGTAGGTTAAGCCTGAGCAACCACCGCCTTTTACTCCTACACGCAAACCATATTCGTTTGGTACTTTATTCTCATCCATAATTCTACGAATTTCTTTTGCTGCCTTTTCAGTTACTTTTATATCTGCATCATTTAGTGTTTCATTCATACCTTCCTCATTTTTTGTGTTGTTAAATCTAAAATACTTTAGGTTAGTGGTTAAAACCAATAAACTTGTTCTGTGAAATGACCCCAGAATTGAGTCTAGGGTTAAACCAAACTCCAAAAACTCTGGACTTTAGTCCAAAATTATTTCGCGACCATTCTCATACATCAATTGCCTATTTAAATGGATCACCAGGAACTTGAGTTGAAAATTCGGGATAATTAATTTTCCATCCAATGTCATTCGATCGAATGAATATGCCTTGTGATTCAAAATACAAAGCCAATTCTTTAGCTAGTTCCTCACTCTTTTGGTAGCTCAAGAAAATGCCTTTCTTCTCAAAATATCTTTTAATTCCGTAATGAAAATCTCTGAAAAAGAAATTGGAATTGTGAAATAACGGAAATTTTGCTTTTAAAAAGTTTAAGAAAATTATTTGATCATTTTTAAGTTGATCGAAGTATTTGGAGATAGATTTTTCCATACGTAAATGATTTTTTTTTGTTTTTTATTTTGTGGCTAAAGCCATATTTTTTCGTCTTTTTTATATACCCCAATCTTAAGACTAGGGTTTATAGTAACTACGCACTTTAGGGCGTGGTTAAAAAAGTAAAAAGCATACGGGTGTAAGCCCATTAATTACGAATCAGTTTTTGAATAAGTTGGTGATACTACCCGAATTTTCTCGACAATCTCAACAACTCTTTTAATAGTATAATCAATTTCTTCTTCAATTGTAAATCTTCCCAAACCAAATCGAACTGAACTTCGTGCTTCTTCTTTTGTTCTTCCAATTGATAATAAAACATGACTTGGTTTGAGTGATTCAGATGAACAGGCTGCACCAGAAGAAACTGCTATATCTTTCATCTCTAATATAAAACTTTCTGATTTTATTCCATCAATGCTGATATTCAAATTATTTGGCAGCCGCAATTCTAAAGAGCCATTTAGTTTAATTCCACTTAATTGAGAAACAATTCCTTTGTACAACTTGTTCCGTAACCGCTCAATATTTTTAAATTCTTCAGGCATTAGTTGAATGCAAACTTCTGCAGCTTTACCAAAACCCACTATTCCTGCTACATTCAGAGTACCAGAGCGCAGTCCATTTTCATGTCCACCGCCAAGAATTTGAGGAATAATCTTTACCGGGTTTGGTTTTTTCTTAATGAACAAAGCACCAATTCCTTTAGGTCCATAAAATTTATGAGCAGTAAATGACACGAGATCAACATTATTATCTTTTACATCGAAAGGGATTTTACCGATTGCTTGTGCAGCATCTGTGTGAAAAAAAACATTATGCTCGGAACAAATTCTCCCAATCTCTTTTATTTTTTGAATAGTTCCAATTTCGTTATTTGCGGTCATTATCGAAACTAAAATTGTGTCTGGTCGAATGCTTTCCTTTAATTTAGATGCTGATACAAATCCATTTTGATCTACGGGAAGATAAGTTACTTCAAATCCGACTTTAGCAAGGTAGGAGAGAGTATCCAAAACTGCTGAATGTTCAATGACACTCGTAATTACATGTTTACCTTTTGATTGATATGTCTCAGCAATTCCTTTCAGTGCTAAGTTGTTTGATTCAGTTGCACCACTCGTGAAAATTATTTCTGACGGTTCGGCATTTAAAAGCTTAGCGATTTGCTTCCTTGCAAAGTCAACAGCACTTTTTGCCTCCCATCCGAATGAATGATTTCTGCTTGCGGCGTTTCCAAACTTTTCCAGGAAATAAGGTTTCATCGCCTCAAAGACTTGAGGATCCATCGGAGTAGTTGCGTGGTTGTCTAAGTAAATTGGGAATTTCATACTTAAAAATAAATATTTAATTGGATTACTTTAGTGATTTAGGAGAATAAGCATATAATTGTGGGTTAAAATCCATTTATTCTCAAATATTTTCTAACCCAAGTCTTAAGATTTGGGTTAAACCAGTAACACAAAACTTTAGACTTTAGCAACTTATTGATTGATTGAAAGATCGAGATTTTATGATAGAAATAAACTAATTGTTCACATCAGAAGGTGTTTAAGTAAGGCCCAAAGACTATTTTTGAATTGACTTAAAAACCAAGTAACGCTATCGAATTCTTCGCGAGGTTAACTATTGGAGTGAAGTATAAACCAAAAACAAAAACGGGAATGAGTAATGCCATCAAAACAACTGTATCAGCATAACCAATTGCAATTTTTCCTTCTTCGGATTTTGGTTTTGCGAGGAACATATGTTTCAAAACTCTAACATAGTAGTAAAGTGAAACAACTGTATTGAGCAGTGCGATAATTGCAACGACAATCATCTTTGCATCCACAAGAGCAATGAACAAATATAGCTTACCAATGAAGCCTGCTGTAGGCGGCAAACCGGTTAATGAAACTAAAAATACTCCGAGCGACACAGCAAGCAATGGAGTTTTGTAACCAAGACCATCGTAATCATCGATTTCTTCACTGCCAATTCTGTTGGCTATTAGCATCACAACAAAGAATGCTCCAAGGTTCATGAAAAGATAAACCATAAAGTAAATTAGAATTGCCATTATTCCTTGATCCGAAAAAACAGCAAGGCCTAAAATCATATAACCGGCATGTGCAATACTTGAATAGGCAAGCATTCGCTTTAGATTGTCCTGCCAAAGTGCAGCAAAGTTACCAAGCGTCATCGTACCAATTGAGATTATGATTAAGAAACTCTTCCAATCAATAACTTCAAGAAGCTGCCAATATCCATCCGATCCAATTGCTTGAATGAATGTTATCTTGATAAATCTAATCAGTAATGCAAAACCAGCAGCTTTGCTCGCAATAGATAAGTAAGCTGTAATAGCAATTGGTGCGCCTTCGTAAACATCTGGAGTCCAGAAGTGGAAAGGTGCTGCAGAAATTTTAAATCCGAATCCTGTGAAAATCAATATGCACGAAATGATGAGAGCTAATGGCTGGAAAGCACCATTTTGTAAAACAGTGTTGATTGCATAGATATTAGTTGTTCCCATAATTCCATATAGTATAGAAATACCAAATAACATAATTCCGGATGCCGCACTGCCATAAATTATGTATTTAAGTGATGCCTCACTATTTCTGAGTGAATGTTTTGTGAATCCAGCTAAAACGTAAGAAGAAAGGGAAACAAGTTCTATGGAAAGATATATAAGAATCAGATCGACTGAACTTACCATTAGCATCATACCGAGAATCATTCCGAAGATCAGTGAGTAATATTCGCCATGCCGATCGAATGCTTGCTTAATTTCAATTGATGAAATTGAGAATAATATGATAAAGATGGACGAGAGAATGATTATCAGTTTAAAGTAATTTCCAAAAGAGTCAACAGCAATCAATCCAAAATTACCGATATTATTTTGAACCGAAGCGAAAGCAGACGTTTCAAATTGCTGAATGACGAAGAATCCTGTAATTAACAACCCTGCTAAAGAAATATAAGGAAGAATCTGCTTGTTCTTTTTGCCTAAAATCAAGTCGACAGTTACCAGAATCACTAAGAAAAGTGAAACTGTAATTTCTGGTTTGAGGAACTGAATGCTGTCAAAAATATATTTTAATGGTGCTTCCACTTTTTACGAATTAATTTGTTTTATAAATCAAAATTTAATTTTGGCAAAAGCCAAATTCATCATATTTCTTTTATCTCACCATAAATGGTGTTGCTAATGAAATTAAAAATGCAAAATACATTTAATCTACTATCAAAAATCTATTTTATACTTCCAAGAAATTTACCAGATTCACTAAGAAATTGAACCATTGAGTTAACTGAAGTATTCATCAGATCAAGCATTGCAGATGGATACACTCCTAAGAAAATAATTATCAAACTTAATGGAACTAACATTGCATACTCGCGAAAATCCATATCAGGCAATTGTGTCCATTTCTCGTTCAACTTACCAAGATAAATTCTCTGAAGAGTCCAAAGCATATATCCAGCTCCCAATAATATTCCAAGGGTTGAAATAATCGCAATCACTCTTATTGATTCAAAACCAAAACTGCCAAGGAATACAAATGCTTCAGAGATAAACCCGCTTAATCCTGGTAAACCAATTGCGGCAAAGAAAGCTAACGTTGTAAAGCCGGTATAAATTGGCATTTGAACACCTAAGCCGCCGAATCCATCAATATCTCTCGTATGAGCTCTATCATAAATAACTCCAACTATTAAGAAGAGCATAGCTGTAATTGTACCGTGATTGAACATCTGAAGAACTGCGCCCGAAATACCGAGAGTGTTTAATGATGCCATTCCGAGAAGTACAAAACCCATGTGGGAGATAGATGAATAAGCAATCAACTTCTTAAAGTCTTTTTGAGCCATAGCAGTTAAGGCACCGTAAATAATATTAATTGCTCCGAATAATGCGATATACCAAATTAGCTGCTTGGTAATTTCGGGAAACATAGTATAGTTAATACGAAGAATTCCATAAGTTCCCATTTTCAATAAAACACCGGCAAGAATAACACTAATTGCAGTTGGAGCTTCTACATGTGCATCGGGTAACCATGTATGGAAAGGGAACATTGGAATCTTGATTGCGAATCCGATAAACAATCCTAAGAAAGCTATAAATCTTAAGTTATTTGGATTGAATGGCGATAGAATTCCGGTTGCTGTGTAGTTTGCCGGATCCATCATCGAAATCATATTGAATGTAAAGACTTTTGTTCCATCTGCTAAAGTTTCTTGAGTGCTAAAGTATAATCCAATTATTGCTAAAAGAATAAACACACTTCCAAGTAAAGTATAAAGGAAGAATTTAATAGCAGCGTATTCTCTTCTTGGTCCACCCCATATTCCAATTAAGAAGTACATTGGAAGAAGCATCAATTCCCAAAAGATGTAGAATAGGAAGAAATCTAACGCAACAAAAACTCCCATCATTCCTGTATCAAGAAGTAAGAACATCGCAAAATATCCTTTAACCGATTTATTTATGCTGAATGAAGAGAGTGTAGATATAAAACTTATAATTGCAGTTAAGAAAATTAAAGGTACACTTATTCCGTCTATTCCAAGATAGTAATCTATTTTTATTCTGCCTATCCATGAGAAACCTTCAATATCAATCCATCGAAATTTCTCGATGAACTGAAAAGAGCTGGCATCAAATACTCCGCCTTTTGAGTAGTTGAAACCGGCAAGAATAACAATAGAGAGAATAACTTGAACACTTGTTATGAGCAAAGTTAAGCCCTTGATTGCTTTTTCTTGGGTTTTAGGAATAAACAAGATAATCACCATCCCGAGAATTGGAAGAAGTGTTATCCATGAAAGAATTGGAAAACTTGCCATTTTATTACCTAGAATGACTTAAATAAAAATAATAATATCAATAAGGAAAAGATCACCAGCACAATATACGTTTGAACTTTTCCTGTTTGCAATTTTCTTATAAATAAACCAATGAATCCGCTGAAGTAAGCCATGAAATTAACTAAACCATCAACAACAGAACTATCAAATCTTCCGCTTACTTTCGATAGACCGCGAGTTAATGCTGCTGAACCATTTACAATTCCATCGATTATTGTATTATCAAACCATCGCAAAAAATTGCTGAATGCGAGAGTGCCTCCAACAAACACTGTGTTATAAAACTCATCAAAGTACCATTTGTTGTAAGATAAATTGTAAAGAGGTTTTATCTTAGCAGCTAATTTATCTGCATCTAATTTTTTCCATTGATAAAAAAGTAAAGCAAATAAAATTCCTAATCCTGCTACAAATCCAGATAAGAAAATAGTCGGAACATGAGCGGAGTGCATTGCATGAGTGTATTCATGAGAGAAAGTGACTTCTTCATGATTGTTTATACTCCCTTCTTTCGGTTCTTCAACCATAAAAGAATAACGAGCAGATTCCGGCGTTACAATTGTTGGTGCTTTAACCCATTTGGATAATACCCAGCCAGAATCAGCATTAAAAGGATTTGGAGTGTACCAGATGAATATTGACAAACCCGAAAGAAGAATAAGAGGCATAATCATCAAGAAAGGAGATTCATGTGCATGATCGTACTTCTCTTTGTTTTTTGGTTCACCGTGAAAAGTTAGAATAACTAATCTGAACATGTAAAATGCTGTTAGAGCTGCAACCGTAAATCCAATAAAAGTGAAGAACCAATTTCCGGTGAGAGAAGTGTACGCTAATGTTCCGGCTAAAATTCCATCCTTACTTAAAAAGCCTGATGTAAGTGGGATGCCTGATAGTGCAAGTGTAGCAAGCAAGAATGTAGCATAAGTGACCGGCATCTTCTTTCTTAACCCGCCCATTTTTTGTATGTCTTGTTCATGATGCATTGAGTGAATAACCGAACCGGAACCAAGAAACAAACATGCTTTGAAGAAAGCGTGCGTAATCAAATGGAAGAAAGCGAAAACATATGCACCTATTCCCAGTGCCATAATCATGTAACCAAGCTGACTTACGGTTGAATAAGCTAAGACTCGTTTAATATCATTTTGTGTTAATGCAATTGTAGCTGGAATGAATGCTGAGATTGCTCCGATTATGCCAATAACTAAAAGTGCATCTCCTGTGAGAATAGGGAAAATTCTTACAATGAAATAAACACCGGCAGCAACCATTGTAGCAGCATGAATCAATGCACTTACGGGAGTCGGACCTTCCATCGCATCGGGTAGCCAAACATGAAGAGGGAATTGAGCCGATTTGCCAATTGCTCCGCAAAATAAAAGCAAACCTGTAATCGTTAGCCAAAACTCGCTGTTGAAAGGTAATTGTCCAGCACCAATAGCATTGAATATCTCTTGAAATGAAAAAGTTTTGTACGTAACGAACAGCATTAAAATTCCCGCAAACATTCCAAGATCGCCTATTCTGTTTACGATAAATGCTTTCTTTGAAGCATCTGACGCTGATTTTTTCTCGAACCAAAAACCAATTAAAAGGTAAGATGATAATCCAACCAGCTCCCAGAAAATGTACATCATCAAAACATTGTGTGTGAAAACGATTCCAGTCATTGAGAAGGTAAATATTCCAAGGTATGCGAAGTATCGATTGTATCTTTTATCGCCTTTCATGTAATCGATTGAGAATAGATGAACAACCATGCTGATCAGGAATACTGTGAAGTTCATAATCACAGCTACGTTGTCAAGCTTAATTCCAAGCTTTACGATTATTTCACCAAAGAAGGGAACTACTCCGAAGTTTATCCAATTAAATTCTGAGACAATATTCTCATCCAAATAACCGGAAAGCTTTGTGTAGAGCAAAACAACCGAAAGAATGAAGCCAAGTACAATTAAAACATTCTCAATTAAGAATGCCCATTTGAATTTCATTCCTGCAAACAATGTTAGAATGAATCCTAAAAGCGGAATGAAAAGAATTATAACTGATAAAGTGATTAAATCCATTAAATTAATACAAATTTAAAATGTTAAAATTTGCTCTAACCCCATGATTTATCATGGGGGTGTTAATACCACAACTAGTCATCTCGGCTTTAGCCATTATTACTAAACCCATACTTGCTTGCAAACTTCTCATACTCTTCCTTGAATGTCATTTTTCTATGATGTTCTTCTTGATTTTTTATGTAATCTCTTACCTTGTCTATCATCGATTCACTTACTGATACAGCAAAATATTCATCAGCCCATTCTAGTCTTGGCTTAACTAAAGAGTTTTTGTTTGCCCAAAATGCTGCTTCACCTTTGATTAGCTGAATCACTTTTGCTATTGTCAAATCTGCATTTAATGCTAACAAACAATGTACATGTTCCATATCGCCATTGATAAAATCTATATAAATCTGTTTTTCTTTAGCATTCTCTCGAATGTGCTGAAAAAGTTTACTTCGAACACCTTTGCTCAAAACCCGTTCATGATTCTTCGTTCCCCAAACTGCGTGTATCCATATTTTAACATGCGACATAAACTCTATAATTCAGGGCTAAAGCCAATATTGTGTTGTTTATTTTTTCCCCCATGCTGAAGCATGGGGTTTTAACAAAATTTTATTCGTTCAGGGCTAAAGCCAATATTGTGTTGTTTATTTTTTCCCCCATGCTGAAGCATGGGGTTTAAGCATTGTAACTTTATTCTTTAAGCCGATCTATTTCGTCCACATTAACAGATGAAAAAACTTTATAAATATTAAGCACAATTGCCAAAGCAATCGCCGCTTCTGCTGCAGCCAGAATTATAACAAAAAGCGCCATCAACTGACCCTGAAATCCAAAATTTCCGTACCGTGCAAATGCAACAAAGTTAATGTTTGCAGCATTAAGGATTAGCTCAACACCCATCAAAACCATTACGGCATTTTTACGAGTAACAATTCCGAAAATTCCTAATGAAAAAAGTATTGTGCTGATAAACAAATAATGATATAAACCTACTGTAATCATTCTCTACTTCCTCGCAATCGATGCTGCACCAAGCAGCGCGATTAGTAAAACAATGCCAAGTAGTTCGAAAACCAAAACCCACTCGTTCAGTAAAAGACTGCCAAGCTGAAAAGTTGTTGGAGGAGAATTTTTAATATCAAGATTGATCCAATTTGTATTCAATAGTACTGCAAGTAAGAATCCCCCCAAAACTCCGACTCCAATCGTAGCTGGTAAGATTTGGAAAACTCCAGTTTTGATCTGAACATTTGTAATTTTATTAGTAAGCATCACACCAAAGA
>JACAFC010000008.1 GCA_013388515.1 Ignavibacteriaceae bacterium
ATCTAATAGCATTGTCAGAGGTTTACTATGATACAAAAGATTTTAACAAAGCAATCCTCTATGCAAATCAAGCACTGCCATTATGCGGAAATGATGAGCAGCTTTTTAACCGCGCAGTTTATCTGTTAGCAACAGGATACAATTTTACAAATCAATCGGCCAAGGGTGTTGAAATACTAAATATAGCGGCAACTAAATTCCCAGAATCTTCTGAAGAACTATTTTTTAGCTATTCAGTTAATCTTTATGACAATGGTTACTACCGCGAAGCTGTATCAGCATTCAATAATTTCATAGAAAAATATCCCAACGTTCCGACAAAGAAAAATGCTTCATTCTTTATTGCATATGCACATTACAAAATGGGTGAATGGGACAATGCCGCAGGTGCATTCAGAGAATTCATTAAAACTTATCCCGATGATGAATTAACTGCTGAAGCGCAGTTTAATATTGCGGAAGCACATTACAATTCTTCCAAATTCAAAGAAGCAGTAAAAGAATATCAACATGTTTACACTAAGTATCCTAAAAGCAATTTTTCATCTTCTGCGTACCACAACGAAGCTTGGTGTTATTACCAAATGAAAAAAATGGATAATATGATCGTACCTTTACAAAGGTTGATAGAATTGTATCCTTCACATGAGTTAGTTCCAGAAGCTCAATTTACAATAGGTGATTATTACTACAACAAAAAAGATTACACAAAAGCCTTAGTAGAATACAAAACTTTTATAGACAAATTTCCG
Source organism: Ignavibacteriaceae bacterium (assembly GCA_013388515.1). Taxonomy (GTDB): domain Bacteria; phylum Bacteroidota; class Ignavibacteria; order Ignavibacteriales; family Ignavibacteriaceae; genus XYD12-FULL-36-8. The sequence continues at coordinate 753 of JACAFC010000008.1, forward strand.
GATCATTATAAAACTGAAGAAGCTCGAAGCTTTATTAAAGAACTATCCCAAATAGATGCCTTTAAAGAATATCAGATTGCAATTGTATCCTTTGATAAAAAAGATTATAAAAAAGCCATCATTGAACTTGGGAAGATAGTAGAAAATTATCCGGGAACAGAAATCGCAATGGCATGTGAAGCGAACATTGCTTCATCATATGAGCAGCTTGGTGATACTAAAAAAGCAATTGAACTATATAAAAAGATAATCGAAAAGTACAAGGAAAACCCTTCAGGTGCTGGTGTTGTTTATTTCTCCGAACAACACTTAGAATGGTTGAGCGAAAATGCAATTTCAAAAAGATAAAATAAAAAGTTTGTTGGATAAGTTGAATGCGCGTGCTTTAAGCCAGCTTATTTTTGAAACTTCGCGCTGGCGTGTTTATTACAAACGTGCATTTGCATGGGGAGTATTCTTATCAATTTTGCTGCATTTAATAATTATTGCATGGATATTTTTATTTTCGGAAAAACAAGATCCTAATGCTAGGACTGTAAAGATTAAAACTTATTATGAAAAAATTCCACCGCCGATTAAGTACGAACCAACTCCACCTAAACTGGCTAAATCGTTTGAATTGTTAAAGGAACAACAATCAGTTACTGAATATCAACCCAAGGATTATTCACTTACCGAAAATGCAGATGTAGATGAATTACGATCTGAACTTCGTCCTACCACTTCCAGTTCTTCTGGTGCTGGGCAGGGAAGCGTTTTTCATGGTGCGATCACATCTTCAGAAACTGGTGGTGCTGAAGGCTGGTCTATTCCCGGTGGAACAAAAAGCTACGGCAGAAGTTTGGGCAGAGGCGGTACAGGAGGAATATTCGGTCGAGATGACGGAGGTATGGGTGAGAACCCAAATATCTTATCCGAAGTAGTTAATACTCGTTCCTTTCAACGCGGCAGCGAAATGTTAAAAGATCAATTAATTGATTATACAAACTTTCAAGACAGGTTCGAAGGGTTTGTTTCTCAAGGTAAAAATAAGAAAGAGATAAAAGGATTTCTAAATTTTTATCAAATAAATTATAGAGCATCTAAACTTTCAGATAATGGTGAACCTGGTTGGAATTCGGTTGCACTTGCTTTACCAGCTTTAGTGGAATATGCTGAGTCAAAAACAAAACTTGATGTTAGGTTAAAAGGTAATATTCGATTTGATGATAAGTTAATTATGGATGTTCCTATGCTATACATGATGGGATCGGATGCGGCACCGCTTTATTCGAATGCAGAAGTGAAAAATCTTGAAAAATATTTACGGAACGGCGGCTTTCTTTTTATTGATGATGGTTATGCTGCAACTTGGGGTCCATTTAACCAGAAGATGCGGCAGTTAATAGAGGAAGCACTTGGCTATGATGCCGAATGGGAAAAGATTCCCAATAACCATTGGATTTATCATTGCTGGGAAGATTTTGCCGGACCTCCAGCTGGAGAGGATGAAGTTCGTCCGAACCCGAATCATCCTGTTAAAGAAAGGTATAGATTTTTAGAAGGAGTATTTATTAATGGAAGATTGGCTGTTTTACTTAGCAGTAAAGGTTATTGCAAAGCCTGGGGCGATTGGCCAAGGAATCCACCAAGCTTAGGCGGCCCATTAGATAATACAAGACAATTACAATTCGGGTTAAATGTAATTGTATTTGCATGTACTCAAAAAGGCGGCATTATTGATAGAATTAATCAACAGCTTGCTGCTGAAAACAAATAAATACTTTAAAGAAGTGCAAGAGTTTTGAAATTTTTTATTATCAGTTACTTAAGAAGGAGCTAATTAAGTATGAAGCAATCTCTATTTATTGTTATACTAACAGTACTCGCTTTAATTGCGGCATTTATAATTTTCTATTTTGTATTTGGCAGCCCCATGAACTTTAAAGATGGTGCAGCAAGAGAAGTACCTCTTAATTTAATGGGACAAGTATACACCGGAGGCCCGCTTGTAGCACTCTTAATAGCTTTGTCAATAATGGACTTTGCCATCATAATTGAGAGGACTATCTCATTAAGAAAAGCAATGGGTAAAACATCCTCAAATGTTTTTTTCAAATCAGTTATGGATCATTTAAGAAATGGCGAAATTGATGAAGCATTGAATGCATGCAAAATTCAAAAAGGTTCTGTTGCTAACATTATTTCTGCTGCATTAACAAGATACAAAGAAATAGAGGCTTCGGGCAAAACAACAGACGTTGATAAGAAACTTGCTGAAGTGCAGCGTGCAGCAGAAGAAGCAACAATGCTTGAAACACCTCTGCTTGAAAAAAATCTGATTGCTCTTTCAACCATCGCATCTATTGCAACCATGGTTGGTTTGCTGGGAACAACTATTGGTATGATAAGAGCATTTAAAGCTTTAGCTCAAACCGGTGCCCCAGATGCAATACAGCTTGCAACAGGAATTTCGGAAGCTTTGATAAATACTGCCGGCGGATTATTTGTCGCTATTCTTGGAATTGTAGCATACAATGTTTTCATCAATAATGTGGATAATTTCACCTATCAGGTTGATGAAGCCTCTTTCAACACAATTCAAATTTTAAGAAACAGATAGAACTATGCCGAAAATAAAAAAGGGCAGAGTTAATATTAAAATTGATATGACACCTATGGTGGATGTAGCATTTTTGCTTCTTACATTCTTTATGCTTGCTACTCAATTCAGACCACCAGAAGAGGTGGAAGTTATTCTGCCCGATTCTAATTCTCAAAGCAAGCTGCCTGAAACTAATGTTATGACAATAACTGTAGAAAAAAAAGGAAGAATTTTTATTGGTTTCGACTCGCAGCGGTTAATGACCCAACTTTTTGGAGAAGCAGCTATTGGCAAAGTTTCGGTTGAAACACGACTTGAGCTGCTGCCAGATATTATAACTCAAGCCAGGATTTCGAACGCTAAATTACAAACTATTATTAAAAGCGATGCTGATGCTGAGTATGGTGTTGTAAATGATTTAATGCAAATACTGCAGGAGAAAGCGATATCAAAATTTGCAATGGTTACTAACTTAGAAATGCCTAAATCTAAAAAACAATAGGAGATATTTTCAATGGCAGGTGCCGATGTCGGCGGTGGTGACAGAAGAGGTCATAAAAAGAAAAAAGGACGACCTAAAAGAAGAACTTCAATAAGAATTGACATGACACCAATGGTTGATGTTGCATTTTTATTGCTTACTTTTTTTATGCTTACAACTGTCTTCAGAAGACCTCAAACGTTAGAAATAAAACTGCCGCCAAGCAGTACAAATGTGCAGGTGTCTGCAAGCAACTTGCTTATTATAAGGGTGGATGAAGATCATAGAGTTTTTCAAAGCACAGGCTTAGGTAAACCAGATGCAGTAGAATTTTCAGAACTTGGAAATTTTTTTAGGACCAAAGCCGCAGAAGATCCTAATACAATAATTTTGGTGAAACTGGATAGAAAATCAAAGTATCACTATATGGTAGATATAATAGATGAATTAAATTTGGCAAAACTTTCACGGTATTCCGTTGCAACACTTTCTGATGTAGAGAAAGAGGAATTAGCAAAAATTCAATGAAATTCTTTTTAAGTTTTTTAGTGTTGTCGTTTACCTTAATTATTTGTGGATGTGAAGAAAAACTTGAAACGTCAACAAAGGGATCTCTTACGATTTATGCTGATGAATCAGTTTATCCTCTGGTAAAAGTACAGATGGAAGCATTTTCCAAATTATATCAAGAAGCTAAACTTAGTTTGATACCGGTTACTGCAAGAGAAGGTATTGTTAAGATAGTAAATAATGAAGCAGAAATATTTATTAGCTCGAGAGAATTTAATGATGAGGAAAAATCTGCTTCGCAAAAAAATAAATTGGAGCTTAAGACTCTCAAATTTTGCTATGATGGAATTGCAGTAATTACATCTTATGAGACTTTTTTGGATAAAATAAAGTTTGATGAAATTAAATATCTGCTGCAGGGTAGGTACAAAAATGCCACGGCAGTTATTCCTGAACGAAATTCAGGCATATTTGAGTATTTACAATCTTCTGTTATGCAATCAGAAAAGTTATCGAATGTTGAGATTGCCTTGCATGAAGCAGACGTAATTGATTTAGTTAAAAAGAACAAAAACAAAATCGGCTTTGTAGGATTTAATCTTTTGAATGATTCATCCGGAGTTAAAATTTTAAATGTTGGATTAAGGGAACAATCAGGTGTGAAAGATGTTTTTCTAGAGCCGCATCCTGGTTACTTCGTACAAAAATTATATCCCTTGAGCAGAATGATTTTAATTTATGTAAATGAAATAAATATTGGACTAGCATCTGGGTTTGCAACTTATCTTACCGGAAATGAAGGCCAGAAACTAGTACTTGAAAATAATCTTGGTCCTGCAGCTGTTCCAGTTCGAATTATATCAAATTAACCATAAGTAGTTTGTATTTTTATGAAAAATAAATTCCCGATACTTTTACTTTTACTTTTTTTCAATACGGGCTGCGATTCAGTATATAAGTATGTTTTTTTACCTCCCGAGCGTATTGAATATACTTTAGTTCCGGATAAGGATGCAATGGAAGCATTGCAGGATTCGAACTACTTTGTTTCGCAGAACGGACAGGTAGTCGGATTTGATGCGCGAACTTGGAAAATAGAAATACGGTATATGTCCGATTATCAGCTTAATCAATTTGAATTTCCTGATGACTCAAAATCAGCTGAATTATCAGGTAATCCGTATACCTATGCAAACTGGATTGATCCTGCTCTCGGTTATACCCCAAGAAGATTTTCAGTTTTCAAGGTTACTATATACAATTATACTAGTTCTAAATTAAACTTTGATCCTGAATTAGCAATTCTTCAAACTGACCGAGGAGATAACTTTAATGCATATGCACGTGAGCAGAAAAATGCTAGATTTATTAGTATAGAGGAGTATTTCAAAAAGCGAAAGGGTACGAGCGGAGTGGATGAAGAGGTGTTTGAAACAAGGATGGGAATTGCACGCAGAACGATGCTGTATTACGGCAAACCAATATACAAAGGCGATAGCCGTGACGGGCTCATAGTTTTTGACCCCGTAATAGATAAAGTTGAAAAACTAAAAATTAATATCAACCAATTTATTACTGGTTATGATGAAAATAATGAGCCAAGTGATTTTATAGATTTGGTTTTTTTCTTCAGACAGGTACCACTTAATAAAGAAAGTCTTAAAAAAAACGATGTAATTTCTGCAATAGCAGATACCATTATAAACAAAGATGCAAAAGATTTATCCGGAGATTTTCGATTTGCACAATTAAAATATATAGATGATGTTCGTACGAGTGTTCTTACAAGAAACAGACTTCCTGAAATAAAAGATGTTTGGAACCCTAATCCAAAAGGCATTACAAGTTTAATAGACTATATTCAAGCTAACTCAAAACTTAAAACTTTGTTAACTCAAGTCACTCCTGATGAATTAAACAAGAAAAATTATGATTTATTGCTGATTACCGGAGTGGCTGCAAGCCCAATGATTGATGATAATATTTCTTCATTAGCTGAGTTTATTGAAAAAGGCGGATTTATTGTATTCGATATTAGCACATTTAAAGATGGTACTGTTACCTCAGCTTTCAGGCATTTTCAGTCTCTTTCCGAACAACTCAAGGGCAATGTTAGAATTGACCAAGTTAATTATGATCATCCGATATTTAATATTTCGAAAAAAATTAATGGAGTTCCATTAGGATATGAATCGGTAAATGGAAATATCGAAGCTGGTCAAATGCGAGGTATTTTTCTTGACGGAAAATTAGTTGCATTGGAGACTGGCAGAAGTTATTCAATGCTTTGGAGCGATAATTCTCAATCACAGGCACTTAACCTGGCATTAAATTTAGCCGTTTATTCAATTAGTAATCGAAAAAAATAATGAGTTCAATCATGAAAATGTTTTTTCTAACTTTTTTCTTTATATCGTTACTTGCTTCATACGCATTAAGTAATGGCGATAAAATGAAAACTGACAACTCTCTTGTTCAAAATCATTATCAAATGATAAACGATTTTGTTAAACAAAGTAAATCAGATTTTTTTGATGTTGAGTTTACTCCACGAAAAGTGAAGGCACTAATATTTTCTTCAATTGTACCGGGTTCAGGTCAAACATATCTCGGTTCTAACCTAAAAGGCATGGGAATTTCTTTAGCTTTTTATGGAACTGCTCTCACAGCAGTTATTGCTCATAATAATGCTCAAGGCAGGGAAGATAGAATAAAAGTCCTAACTCAGGAGTACGCTACAAAAGGCAATTATAGTGATGCTGAAGAGGTTTGGCAGACGTTACTTTCTGAAAAGGAAAATCGAGATAATGATTACACAAGAAGAAGTATTTTTACATGGTGTGCAGTTGGAGTTTGGCTTTATAACATTGTTGATGTAATTTTTTTAACCGAGGAACAATCTGAAAGCGATTTTGCCGGCGATTCTTCAATTATAGATATGAATGTTGTTTACAGTAATAATTTTCAAGGTTTTGCACTTAAATTAAATCTTCCATAATTTGATAATAGATTAAAAATGAAGAATATCATTCTCTCAATTTCATTGCTTTTTTCAACTCTTTTGATTTTATCATGCGGTGAAGCTGAAGATATAATCACTCCAACTCATTATTCTCGCGTGCCGCGGCCAACTAATTTATCAATAAGTTTTGATACAACCTCCACTGGCAAATATCGGGTTCAGATAAATTGGCAGGTGAACTCAACCGAAAATCTAAAAGACTTTGAGATTTACAGAAGCGTAAATAATGGTGGTTTTTTCTTCCTTTTTGGCGGTATTACTTCTACAAGTTATGTAGACTCCACAAATTCTAAAGCAACTGATTCACTAAAACTTGCATACTTTGTGAACGGAAGAGGAATTGATCGTTTTGTCGGTCAATCATCTGATACAATTAGAATAATAGCTACAAATAAATTTTAACAATCAAAAGGAGGCGCTATGAATAAAAAATACATGTTCGTTTCTATTCTTGTTCTTTTCGTTACCGTCTTACTTTCTACTTCCAATGCTCAGCAGATTATAGACAGCGCTAATGTTCTTTATTTTGATAATCTTGCTGATAACATGACTAACCAAGCCGGCCCAGGTACATTTTTGGAAGGGCCACGTTATAAAGAATTTCCTCAAGCAAGTAATGCTGTTGCTGATGCCTATGGATTCTGGACAAACGTTAGCACTGTTTACTTTGGCGGCAACCATCGCCGAGCAAGCAGATACGGATCCGGAATAAATACAGGTGCACATGTTCAATATTACTGTACAGTGTATGAACCTGGACAATATATAGTTTATCATCATATGTATTCTGGCAACTCTACTACTAATGCTTATGTTAAGTTCCAAAGATTTGGTGAAGCTACACCGATTGATAGTTTTAGATACAATATGCTTGAAAACAACGTAATTATTTTCACTGAAATGGTGAATGGAACGCCGCTTTATACAACAGCCCAAGGCGGAAGCTGGAAACCACTTGGTATGGTTGAACTATTTCCGTCAGATAGTGCACTTACTGTTGAAATCGGTTTGGATTCTCTTAGTGGAAATACACTAAGATGTGATGCAATTGCTTTAGTGCGAAGCAAACAAACTGGGCCTGATCTTGAATTTGGTAATAGAAGATTTTCTAGAGTTTATACAAATACCGCTACCGGAGATACTATATGGCGTGAAAGCTTTTATAAGGATAGAGCTAGATTAGATTTCTCTGAAACTACATTCAAATATGGTGTTTACACCGATAAAAAAGTAATGCTTTACAATTATGGTGCAAGCGAACTAGTTGTAAATGGATTTTCAACACAGACAAACAGATTTTCTGTTGTTACCCCTACTCCATTTTCAATTCCAGCTGGAGGCAAACAGGAAATTACCATAAGATTTGATCCATTAGGTGAAGAATCAACCGAAGACACAATTACTATTTTCAGTAATGATGTTCTTGAACCGGAAGCTACACTTCCTGTTAAAGGTGTTGGCATTAATTATAACTTCATATTGAATGCAAGTGCCGGTGGTGCTGAACCGCATTGGAATGTTCCTTCTCCTGGAGGTATTTATGAGGAGATTGGTGCATTCCTAAACTCAACGGCAACACCATGGCCTTATCCAATACCTGGTGGTAACCTAGCAAGCAGAGTTAACACCGGTGCTGATCCTAACATCGGAGTGTTCTATAGATTTAATATTCCAGATTCACTCTTTGGAAGTTATTTCTTGGAATATTCCGGACCTGCCGGGTCATCCAATGCAGCACAAAATGCAACCATAGATGTTGTAACACCACTTTATGTTAATCCTGATCCTGCTCTAGGAGATACTCAGCGAGTCACAAATGTAAATCTCAGAGGAGTTCAAACTAATTTCTTATGGGTGAGATTTGGCGGCAACAAAGTATTTAATCTGAACGGCGGAGGACAAACAGTTGTTCGAATGACCAATCCAAACCAAGGTACAGATTTACTTCGTGCCGATCTGTTGAGAGTGAGATTAGTTCCAATTTCGCCGACAATAACTACATCTCTTGATGATAAAATTCCTCCTAAACTATTAAACTTTGGTTCAGTCTCAATTTATGATTCTGTTAGACTATCTGATTTTAATTATCAAAAATCATTCACGGTTAGTTCTAATGGTGAAACTCCATTGAGAATTGATACTATTTATCTCAGGACAGCTAATAAACTAAGCATTGTTAATCTGCCCAAGTTTCCTGTAACGCTCCCTGCAATAGATGGTGAATTGAATTTAGTGCTTGAATTCTTGCCTGATTCAATAAAAATATTTAACGATAGTTTAGTAATTAAATCTAATGATCCTGAAGATACTTTATACACAATTCTCGTCAGCGGGCAAGGTGTTGGTACCGGGTTAACAGTTGATGATTCTGATCCAACGACTTACATTTTCCCACCCGATATTCAAAATTATGTTGGAACACCCGATCCTGCGAATTTAGACAAATGGTATCTTGTTCCAGGTTCAGGCGTAAACCTCACAAGGTTATTTGCCTATGTTTATTTCAATCCTGTTGGTGGTTTACAAACCGTTGAATGGTATCCTGAGCTTCCAAGAAAACCGGGCAGTACAACCGATGAACCGGACAGTTTCGACGTATATGTTCAAATTCCTGTAAGTTCCACAAACAGTACGCCGGCTGCATTGTATCGTGTTAATCATATGGAAGGAACAACGGATGTTGTTATTTCTCAATATGACCGCACATTAAACAATGGTAAAATTCCTTTGGGCAGATTCAATTTCTTGAGAGGCGGAAGAGATTCACACGGAAGCGGTACGATTTATGGATCTGTTTATTTAATTAATGATACTGCTTTAGTGAGTGAGTATTACAAAGACAGTTTAGTTAACAGAGCTCGTCAAGATTCATTCTTAATTCGAGCAGATGCTTTGATACTTGAACAAGCTGGAGCACCTGTTGGAATTTTTGAACCTTCTCAAGTTCCAATGGAGTATTCTCTCAGTCAGAATTATCCGAATCCATTCAATCCGGTAACTCAAATTCGTTACACCCTGCCGCAAACGGCAAATGTTCAGCTTAAAATATATGATATTTTGGGCAGAGAGGTAAGAACATTAATAAACGGAGAACAACCGGCTGGGGCATATAGAGTTGAGTGGAATGGAACAAACAATTATGGTACTCAAGTTGCTTCTGGAATGTACATATATAGAATTGCTGCTGGTAAATTTGTTCAAACAAAAAAGATGATGTTCTTGAAGTAATCGTGAACTAAAAATTCCTGATGTTAATTTAAGGCGATCTTCGGATCGCCTTTTTAATTTTTATCATTGCCTTTATCTTTTTTATTTTTTAAGTTTCATCAAGTTTTATAAACTATAGGGGCTTGAAAATGGTTTATTGCTTGCTTCATTTGATAACACACCAACTTACAGCACACACATTCCTATGTTTAACGGAAGGATACTAATATGAAACCTCGAATTC
>JACAFC010000020.1 GCA_013388515.1 Ignavibacteriaceae bacterium
GTTGAAGCCATTGAAATTCCGGAAGGAAAAGCTGTTGATCTTTTCCATCGAACACCAACTGGTCCATCAGTCATATTTAATGGTGGAATTCCTAATCGTTCTATTGCTTTAGTTTCGAAACCTGTACCTCCGAGAAGATCGATTTTTTCTTCTAGTGTCATTCGGCTAATTAAATCATCTACACGTTCCTCAATTGATACTGAGGAATTTTGGTACTTAGGTAGATTTGTGCTTGTTGATTCCATGAGAATGAAAGAATAAGTTATGAAAGATATTAATAAAGTTGTTAAAAGATAGAATGTTTTAATTCGCATAGATACTCCAGTAAACAATGTTTATTTGTTATAATAGTCATTTAGTGTTTTAATATAAGCTCCAGCACCAAAACCTACCATAGGAATGGCGCCGTCAAAAGTTTCTTTTGTGAAATCGATTAATTCCGGAATAAGATTAAAATTATGCTTTGCATGACTTGTTATCCAGTCTATCAACTTTTTTGCTTTTTCTTTCTGTCCAAATTTAATATGTGCTGAAGCAGTTCTTAAATCAATCATAACCCATTCGGAAATATCGTAAAGATCAACTCCGTTAACTCTAGAATAACCACGATGAGGTTGAATCTTCAAATTTTTATCGTATTCAGAAATCGTTGAATTAAAAAAGTCAGCATCGTTTATTACATCAAGACTAAATGCTTCAATCATACCCATATCATAAAATTCATATTCTTGGTTCGATTTACCTTCGACATTTCCTTTTAAATATTTTCCATCAACAACAAAGTTTTTCATGATTCCAGTTTTAATTCGTTCGGCTGCTGAAGAGTATTTCTCAGAGTTGACGCCCATTTTATTAAGAAGCTCTGCGTATACTCTTAATACGCCAGATGCTGCTGCTGAAGTGTAGATATACTGCTTGCCAGGTAAATGTCTTTCCCAAGGTCCGGAATCAATTCTTATAACATCATTCGAATCAATGCAATGGATTAAAGCATCAGCAACTTTTTCATTTATAAGTTTAAAGAATTGATTGAAGAAATCTATATCGCCGCTTCGATTTACATAATCAGTAAAAGTATAAAGGAAATATCCGAATCCATCCAATTCAATGTTTGGTCCAAAGTCGTTGAAGTCCGATTCTTCTTTCCCAATTCCAAAATAACGAGTTACTGAAATTTGATAATCTTTTCCTACACCATAATCCTTGCCATCTTTCCAAATAAATTTTTTGTAATAGTTTGCATCAGCTTCGAGATAAAATTTTAATAGACTTTTTGATTCTTCAAAAAGCCCTGCGCTGTTAAGTCCAAGTAAAGCATACATACCGTCACGCAGCCAGCAAATACTCCATACACCGGGAGGAAGTGAAGCAAGCATTTGCCCTCTGCCTTTAGGGAAAATTTCATTTTCCGTAGCTTGAGCCATTTTTAGAATGCATAATGACTGTTGATAAAGATTTTTTTCATCCTCTTTAATTCCGTTTGGATATTTTGCCCTATCAAAAACTGTATGCATAAACTTCAACTCGTCCGAAATCAAATTAGATTTATTCTCTTTTAACCTAGCGGCAGCTTGTTTAATTATTTTTGAATTATTGTGAAGCGAATCATTAAAAGAAAAGAGAAAATATTTTTGTGACAAACCATCCGAGTTAATTAAAACAGAGTCGTTAAGAATTTCGGAATCTGAAAGCTGATAATTAAAGTTTAAATTTGAAATGACTTCCTTTGGGCCGCTTAAAACTGCATAGAAGATTTTTTCATTCGCAGTAAAAGAAGAAAAGTATTTCAAGTTGAAATTCTTATAGTCAATCGATATTATATGAGTATTGTCAAGATATTTAACTGAAACAGGTTTCTCCTTGCTTTTAAGTTTTAATGCTTTAAGGAAAGGTTTAACTATTTTATTCTCATCATAAAACTTGAAGATGTGAGGGAAAATATTTTCAATTTCATTTCTTCTTTCGTTATAGACTGCAGCAATTAAACCATTAGCAGTTGGCATTTGGTAAAAAGATTTTTTTGCGCCTTTAGGTGGATTCATTTCGTATTCATATTCCTTTTGATTTAATATTCCAATTAGTCCGCTGTGTATTCCTCCCGGTGAAAAGATATCGTATGCTCTAATGGCGATAACATTATCTTTCTTAAGCAATCCTGCCGGAATTTTATAAGCACGCTGTTCATTCCAAGCTGTAACTGGGTTTGGGGGAAAGGTTCCGGAAGAACCAACTTTTATTCCATTTAAATAAGTTTCATCAAGATCATCAATTTTTCCAAGAAAAAGGTAGAGTTGTTGATCGCCCAAGTCTTCATCAACTTCAAAGTGAAGGCGGTACCAAGCATAACCATCGTAATTAGGAAATCCTTGATCTTCCCAATTTCCCGGTACCCTAATTCTCACCCAATTCGATTCGTCAATATTTTCATCCTTGTAAGAAATGTCATCTCCAGTTTTGAATAACCAATTATCGGGCAAAACAAAAGTTTGAGCAAGAAGAATTTGAGAAAAAAAGAAAAATAAAAGTAAATTGAAAATATTTCGATTGCGCATGTTATTATTCCATAATTATTGTTTGTTTTCCTGAGTTGATGCGAAAAGTTTTGTAATTATTATGCCCTCGTTCAATGATTAAATCAAACTTACTGTTCGATTCAATACTAATTTTAGCTGGTGAATCTACACTTTCTCTTCTTTCACAAATTAATGATGCAGTAACAGTTCCAAATTTTAAATTTGAAATTCCATGTTTATCAATCCTAGATAAATGCCATGTTAAGGTGTTATTCACACCATTTGGTCGAAATCCAAGAATATTTTCAATTAGTAATTGAATTGGACCGCAGCCAGACCAGCCTACAAAATCCGGACGAGACCAACTGCCTCGTGCGTAAGCTTCCGCAGAATAATTTTCCCAGATTGTTCCTGTCTTTTTGTAAACTTTATAAATTCCATTTAAATATTCTTCTGTAGCAAGTGCGGCAAACTCGTTAAAGTTATATGCTAAATCATTCCCAACTCCAAACTTATCTAACCCTTTTATAATCATGACATTTGTTGGCGCCCAAACGCTTCCCAGCCAATATTGACCTTCAGCTTTATAGTATTTCTGATCGGCTGCAAGAGAGGGGAAGGGAATTTTACGCCAAAAAGAATTTGGGTCCTTTAAATTTCCTAAGAGCTTTTCAGCTTTATTTACATCAGCAATTCCAGCAAGCATTGGCCAAAAGCATGCAGCGGTTTTCCATTTTATTTGCTTACCCTCATCATCAATGTCATAATAAAGACCATCTTCTTCATTCCACATGAATTGATTGATTCGCAGCGAAATTTCTTCCGCCAGCATTTTGAATTTTAGTTCTTTGTCGGTAAGCTTAAGTTCCTTACACATTAATGACATATCGTTGTACATCATTGCCATTTGAGCTGACATATCTACCCA
>JACAFC010000097.1 GCA_013388515.1 Ignavibacteriaceae bacterium
ACCTTCTATTGATATAAACACTGGTTCGGTTGATTGGAGTGGGCAGAAAATAACTGGTGATATTTTAATTGATTCTGCAAATGTAAATTTGACAATTACAGATACACTAAAAGCAACAGTATCAGGTGGGAATTATCATTTAAGTTTAACTGGCAATAGCGTATTAAATGCCAACGTTGGTATTGTCCCTCATGGACTTACATATATATGGAGATTAGGGAATACTGCTAAATTATTTTTAACGGCAAAAGATTTTCAAACAAGCTTAATGGTATCTGACTCTGGATATGTCGAGATAAATAATACAAAATCCAGTACTGGACATTGTTGGTTAAATGTAATCGGTTCTGGTGCAACCATAAAAACATACAACTCTTATTTCTATCTTGATGTTGCCGACACAACTACTGGCTTGCATAATATTGAAAGTACGGGTGGCGGGAATTTCTATGCTTATAATTCTACGTTTTATTTTTCTGGCAGAGAAGGAACATATAACACTGGTGGTTCTACCGTAGCATTCGGAGGAACTGATACATCAATATTTAGAGCATATAACTGCACGTTTTATGATGGGGGAGATAGAGCAGCATTTTATCCGCAAGTATTTGCTTTTGGTGATTATAGTGATTTTATTTTAGAAAATTGCACCATCAAACATAATGGGGGGATCACAGATGCAGTAGAAGGAGCTATAAAAGTGAAAGCTACTGATGCTCTTAACGTGAAGGGTAAATTAATAAACTGCTCTATAAGCAGTAATTCGGGTGATGGAATCTGGTATTACGGCAATACAATAAGACCGAAGACAACGGATACCCTTATCGTGCAAAATGTTAGTTATTATGGCATCGGTAGGTACTTCAAAACGGGACGAGCAACCGATTTAGATAGCACTAAAATCGATTTTGAGTTATTAAATAAGGTTAATAAAACGTTTAATGGCGGAGAGATGATTAGTAAAGACGTATGGTTTATGAATGATGTAAAGATTGACAGCACGCTAAAGGTAGGCACAGATTATGGTATTCCTTCACGATATGAAAGGTCTGGTGGGCAAATAGTGGGAGGTTCTATAAAGGTTGACGGATTGGGTCGGCATGATGGAAGCGGTTCTTCAATTCAAACAGTTGACCATGTTAGTTTGTCTGAATGGTGTGTATTAACTGGGTTGAGTAACGGAGACTCTGTTACGGTTACTCTCAATTTCCATTCGGGCGAACAAGTTGCAAACAAAAATTCGTTTTTATCCTCTGATATTGTAATGTTTTATTACTATAATAATGACCATGGCTACACATCCCAATATGATATTAAGGTTCGTGCTTGGGGTGGAGATGCTGGAGAATATTATTTAGGTGTTACAAGGAACGTTAATAATGGCAATGTAACGGCACCAACGGCAGCAAGTATTGTTAGTTCGGCTAATACCAATACAGCGTTTGCTTTTGAAGTGCCCATATTATATGGGACAGCCGTAGTAGGTTTATCATTGCAAGCATTTAATAACTTAAACGTTGGTTCTATAACAATGGTTAAGCATTAAAATGTATAAATGGAATAACAGTTTTAATGATGCTTCTGTAAGTGCAAATAACTTAACTGGTTCTGGGTCACCAACAATAATTGAGGTAGAGTATTAAGAAGTTAATGTTGAATTATGAATGTTGAATGGGTTCGATTCAAAATTAAAAATTAAGAATTCAAAAATATTTAGGATAACAAAATGAAAAAAATATTTTTATTAATAATGATTATGCTTGTAGTTTGTGCATTTCAAAACGCACATGCACAAGTGGGCTACTTAACAACCCTCGATTCTACTGTAACATTCGCCGGAGGCGGTAATGATTGGGTTTATTTCTTTTTGGTTGATTCATCCGGTACAGGTGATACCGTAACAATAAAAAAATACAATCCGTGGACCGCAACTTACAATCCAATTATTGTTAGGGATGACAGCTCAGACACTAGATCGAGCACAATAATAATGCCTATAAGCAATAAAGGAAAAAGTTTCAGCGTTTGGCAAGCTAAACCGGGAACCGTGCAATTAAGTCGCACTAACCGCGCAGCGCCAACGGATAAGCTGTATTACTACTTTTACACGAAGTAAAGATAAAAGTAAAAAGTAAAAAGAGAGAAGAATATGGACCACGCACAAAGCAAGTTCAAGTTCACGGTTCAAGATAAAGTTGTTGAATTTAAAAGCCGTAAGTACAACTTTAAACTTGAAAAAATAATCATTGATCGCTTTGGTAAAGATGTAATTGATGAGTTTAATAAAACACACAAATTAAATTTTAACTTACAGCTTGAACACGCCATAGCGGATATGCCTAAGCTGCTGGAAGATGTTCCAAATGATTTTGACTGGACTGAACCCAGCTATGATGAAATACTTGAGGTGTACTTTTTTTTTATTCAATACAAAGAGAATGCTTTCTTGAAGCAGATAGAATTGAACAAAGCAATGCTTGCTTTACTGAACGAATCGGTGACGGAGATTTTAAATTCATCGCAAGCGAATATCTCCAAGCTGAAAACCTCAATGCCTACTCCATATTCTTAATAGCTGGCAGTGATGTGCTTGCATACGATCACATAATGAACAACCATTGCAAGTGCAGCTTTCATCCTGTTGTAGCTTTTTATTTAACAGAACAAATTAAAAATCAATTGTATCACGAGCATTTTAGTAGAGAACATGATTAACCTTACAAACTTTCTAACTTTATAAACTTTACTAACTTCCAATGTCTGACATAATCCTAAAACTTGTAATTGATGGGAAAGAATTTGATGCAAAAATTAAAGATGCAGACAAGCAGATCTCCGGCTTAAAGAAAGATGTGCAAAAGCACGGCGCCGAAATGACAACATCACTTAAAAGTGTAGCCGGTGCAATGGGTTTGGCTTTTGGTGCAGCTAGTGTTTTGAACTTTTTGAAAACTTCAATGCAAGCTTATGCAGACAGTGAAGCATCACTTAAGAAATTAGAAGTTGCGTTGGGAAGAAACGCAAGCGAATTAAGCAAGTATGCATCTGAACTTCAAAAAGTAACTGCATTTGAAGATGATCAAATTGTAAAAGCAATGGCAATGATTGCCATGTTTACAAAAGATGAAAATCAAATTAAGCAGCTTACTAAAGCCACAATGGATTTTGCTGCCGCTAAGGAAATGGATCTTGTTTCTGCTGCAGAGCTGATCGCTAAATCAATTGGAAGCGAAACGAATGCATTGGGAAGATATGGGATTGAAGTTAAGGGAGCCATTAATTCTACAGAAAGATTTTCGAGTATAATGGCTGGATTGAATTCCCATTTCGGCGGTCAAGCGGCTGCACAATTGGATACCTATGCCGGTAAAGTTCAAAATATAAAAAACAGATTTAATGAAATGGAAGAGCATCTTGGCGAAAAATTATTGCCAACGGTAACTACGTTAGGTGAATCATTAGTGAGGGGAGTGGAAAATTGGGAATTTTTATTCGGCGTGTTTTTCCAAAAGCTTTCTGCCGACTATATAAATTTTATGAACTTGCTTGGTGTTAAAGTTGGTTTACCGGAAATGATGTCAGCACATCAATACACTGATAAGTTAGGAAAAAATTTAGTAATACCGCATCAGCAAGTGTTAGACATTAAGAAAAAAATAACAGATGAAACTAAGGCGCAAGTTAAAACCGAAAGAGAACTATGGGATATAAAAGAGAAGTTAAGAAAAGAAGAAGAAGCATACTGGGAAGAGTTTTACAACGAGCTTAACAAACCCGGTGAAAGTGCAACCGGCAAAGCTAAGGGCAGCAATGTTAATAAAGCTTCGGCTCCCATTCGGGAAATGAGTGAATCAACTAAGCAGGCAATGGGAGTTGTACAAGATACAACAAATGCAATGTGGCGCTACTTAATTATTGGTGGTCGTCAAGCGGTGAATGAATGGGATGCAATATTTCTGGCATTCCGTAACTCCGCTTTGCAGCGAATAGGAGAAATTGTACAAAGCCAAATTTGGGATTGGCTGTTAGGCACACTGTTTTCTTTTATACCCGGCGTTGGTCCGGTAGTCGGCGCAGCAGCACAGGCAGTAACTAGTTCGGCTTCACCTTCATCAAGCAGCAGCTTGCCTAAAAAAATTGAGTTGATCGGGAAAATATCCGGTGAGGATATTTACATAAGCAATAAACGTGCTGGTCAAAGAAAAAGCGATAACAGTTTGTGAGCATAATAAATCTACAAAGTAAAACTCCAGAGCATGTATTTGATATCGTGCTTACCATAGACGATTCGGATTCGAACGAGTACACATACAAGATGCGCAAGCTGGGTGAATTCCAGTACGGCAATGATGAAGATGTTGACACAATACTTTACCCATCAAATGTTAAAATAGAATTCACATTTACTGCAAGCGATGTGCCTCTTCATTTTGGCGGCGGCACTTACGGCAGTTACAAAAACTTTGATAAGGAGTATTACAACCTCATAAATAAATTTTCTTTTTACGATACTGCTGTTGTAATTGATAAAGACGGAGTGGAATACTTCAGAGGTTTTGTTGATCAGAAAAATAAAGGCGGCAGCTTTGAGGAAAGAACAATTGAGATAACCGCGCTTAGTGATTTCAGCAAGCTTAAAGATATTGATCCGCGCACGTTAGATGCTGAAGATCTGGTTACACTGCCAGAGCATGAAAGCGGTCCAGTGGTTTTACTTTTGGATGCAATCAGAGAAACAATAAAGCTTGCCATACCAACATTTAATGACATTGTTTTGATAACGGATATTAAAAGTCAAACTGATTACAACCCGCTCGATCCGTGGATTGCAGATGCACAATACTTTGGTCAAAACAGCGATAGATTTTGGGGAGCTGTTACGCCATATACAACCGGCATAGAGTTGATAAAAGCTATTCTTTCTTCACTAGGTTGTTTAGCAATAATGAAGGGCAGTACGTTTTATATAATAAGCCGTTGGTATGTCAGCGATGAAACTCCAATTACTTTACTGGTAAAAGATTTTGTAAAAGATGAAGGTCCCATTCCATATTATTCAAAGAAGCTTGACGGGCTTAGGGTATCAATGTACAGCAATCCAACAGCATCCTGGTATCACCAAAATTATGGCACTGTTGAAATGGTGGGTGATGAAGTTATTAACGAAGATAATGTTGAAATGCTTACCACTTCTTTGATAGGAGGTACTACTCCGGGTGCACCTCCGGATGTTGAAACATTTTTCATCAGGGTACCGGATGGATTATTTGGTGATGCGGTTTGGATTTCCGAGTTAGCTGATTCATGTTACGGTGGAATAGTTGCTTATGCAGATCGTACAGCTCTTTGGGATGTAGTGGGTCAAAACGTTTGGAATCAGATACAATATGATCGGTTAGTCTACCAGCTTACATGCAGAGGAACCGACTGGGAGTATGATAAGTATTACCAATTTGAGAACGGCTTAACCGAGACATTCCGTCCGCGCAAACTTCGTTTCGATTACCCCGCCAAAAGCACTATATTAGACTTAATAAAGTGTTAGGTTTTTGGCACGAAAACTCTGCCAAACTGACAAAACAAGATTTTGCAGCTAATGTAATAAAACTTTGCTGTTAATGTGCAAAAGTACAATATATCACCGCCAGCATTATGTAATACTTCTCTTTAAAGTTGGTGAGGTCAAGCTTTTCAATAATCTGTGAATAACAAAAAATTGAAAGAACCAAAAAATCGATTAGAAAATATGTGAACGTAATCTGAATATCCTGCCGGCTGCTAATTTGCTTGCGTCTATCTGATATTAAATAAAAATAAAGCGATTCGACCATAAACCCCGAGAACATTGCCCATATTATAAATGATCGTGATATATTCATAATATCCAGATATAATAGTGCTATAGATAAAAAACCAAGCGTAAGAATAAGTGAAATTGCCAGCTTACGTTCTGTGTTCCAAGGTGCGCTTTGGACTTTGATAATAAACTTGTTGGAGAGTATCGAGCCGAAAATAAGCGAAAAGAAAAGTAAACCAAGTAAAATTGTGTATTGTTCTTCTAACTTAAATGTTCCTTTTCGTACATAATAAGTAACAAAAAATGAAATTAAATAAATGATAAGACTTACTGAATTATTAAGTACGTAGTTAGTTTTCCTAATGGGTGCAGAGTCTCCCTGTGCTCTTTGGTTAAATATCCAGGAATTCTTTCTTATTCTTGAACTTTTAGTATATAATTGGCTCTGTGCTTTCAACGTGCAATCAAAATTTTGAAAATTCTTATCTGTTCTGTTTGAATCTACTCTTATTATCGAGTTTTTTTGATAAAAATTAAGTAAAGGAGAATATTTTACATTGAGTTGCCTAGTCCCCGTCTACTGATCGGTTCTAAACTGCTGAAGTAATTTATTCCCCGAAAAAATAAATTATCTATTTACTGTTTTAGTTCGACTGCGTCAGTATCGTATAAGAAATTTAATAACAGCTATCTGAATTTAATAATAAATTGATTAAAGCACATTAGGAAATTATTAAATCTTACCGCACAGACAACTTATGTATCCATTTGAGATGTTTACCCTCACTAATACTTATATAGAAATAAAAGCGTTGAATTCGGAAAATCCTTTCCTTATTATTCTTGCAAAATTTTTATTGGATCTTAAATCATCATAATAATCATAAGAATCTGCGTTCTATTGTCTTTTAATTCGTGATAACTTTTTTATTTTTAACCTGGTAATTCAAAAAGTTTCATTCTTCTTTTATCAATCATAGGCAGTTTGACCGCACGCGTATTCCAAATAACTTATTTAAGGGAGATTTCATTTGCGGGATTTTTGTGTCTTTCCATATTAAATCTTGCTGCAGCGGCAATCTCAAATTTTACAAGCTTCATTTTCATCCTGAAATCCATTATCGTAATAATGATGATCTTAAGTATGCTGCTGTTTTTGAAATCATCAGATATAGGTATTAATTGGCTTTTTGATTTCAGTAAGTTAAAAAGACTTATCACAATTATATCATTTATGGGGATTCTGCCCGCATTGACTTTAATCTATTCAGACAATCCGATTTATGGAGCGCAAAAAGTTCTTAACTTTATTATTTGTTCAATTCCGGCGATAGCATCTGCTTATGTTTTAATAAGTATAAATTGGGACGCTCTCCTCAAACGGACGACTTTGCAAGTATTGAGTTCTATAATAATAATTACGCTTGTTGCAGTGCTTCTGCTTAACCCTTTCGATAACACAAGAGCATATTATTTTGAACCAGGCAGATGGAGTCATGTTTTTGTAGGCAGAATAATCTCTTTCATAGTATTGATTTTATTGCTCTCATTTATCCACGGCAAAGAAAAAAACTCATTATTCATGACAACAGTGATTGCTGCTGGTATGTTTCTCTTATATATGACAGGTATGCGGGCTGCAATAATCGGAGTACTTATTTTTAGTATCATATATATTGCCTATGCATATGTGAGACGAAAACTTACAAAAATGAAAATAATTGCTCTAACAGCGATCGCGATTTCTGCTGCTGCACTTATATTCTTCGCACATACATTGTTACCTAACCAAATCAACACACCTGCTCGAATTGTGAATATACTGGATATTAAGGATTTACACTTCGGCGGTGAGGATGGTTTAGTTGCAAGAATAATGTCTGCTCAACTAGCATGGGATATGTTTACAAATAATCCTGTTTTGGGAGCTGGTTACGGCAGTTTCAAAGGGTATGATAATCTTTGGTGGACTTACAACCAACAGTATCCTCACAATATTCTTTTAGAAATTTTTTCTGAATTTGGATTAGCCGGCATAATGTTTTTTTCTTATGTTTTTTATATAATATTTCGTTCAATCTTTCAGTTCAAAATTCTTTTTCAAAGATCGGCATTGTTGGTACTTTTTTTCTTTGCTCTATGGCTGGCAATGTTTTCAAAGGATTTATCATCGCAGAGTTTTATTTGGATATTTTTAGCATTGCTCGGTAAGGGGAATGAAGGGAAGGTCAGATAGATGAAATTAGACCTTTAATGCAAATTTCTATATATATTTCATTCCTAATCCACCTTCGAGCGATAATTAATCTTAACTGAGCTGCTTCATCTTTGGCAAAACGCAATTGAACGCTGATGTCGCAGATCTTTTATGATTCTATATGCTCTTAAAACATCATAATTGATCATAATAATCTGCGTTCTATTGTTTTTAAGCACTTATGGCACTACTCTGTTAGGGTTTTTTAAGATCACAATTACTGAAAGTTATTACGATAATCCTTACTCTATCTTCCTGCGGTTAAACTTTCTCTCACTGCCCATATAACTATTACATTAATTGCTGTAAGTCCTCATTTCTTCATGTTTTATGTGATTTGCAACAGGCACGTTATTTGAGCCCTTGTAGTTTATTTTGGTTCTTAATTCTCAAGGAAAACTGTTTTACAAATGAGAATTCTTGTAATAAATAAAGAATTAGCAGATCAAATCCGCATCAAAAAAATTATAAGCCGCAGCTTAAAAAATCAAAGGTTTTAATATGAAAAGATTCATCTTAATATTATTAACAATAGTAATTGCAACAGCCATACCAACCACTGCACAGTTTGATCATTGGGGAAGTAAAATTGGATTAAGGGCTAATCTTTTATTCCCGGAAAATGAATATCCTAATTTAGGAATGCTTGGCAACGATGATTTTTCATTCGACTGGTTTAAATTATCTTACCTTGGAGAAGTCTTTTATGCAATCGAACTTAGCCGTGCTTTCGAACTGCAGTTAAATGCGGGTTACGGTTCATATGCGGGTGCAGCTTACAGTAAAGATCCTTTTAATGACCGCGGTGAATATAAAACCACTATCATTCCTATTCATTTGAGAATTAAATTAAGTCCGTTTAATACGACAACCTGGAATCCGTTTTTATATGCAGGCGGTGGTGTAATAAATTACAGTGTAAAGACCAAACCAATCATATCAGGCGGAAAACTAACCGAACTTGAAGGCTGGGCAGCATTTGTACCTGGCGGTATTGGCGCTGAATTTACTCTTTCAGATAATGTTTTTTTAGAACTTACTGCCGGCGGTGCTGTTGCTTCTACTTATGGACTTGATGCTTTTAAGACTTCAAACGATGCACAATGGGATGCATATTTGAATTTTGGGGTTGGAATTTCAGCTGCAGGCGAGTCGTGTTCATCCGATGATGATGGGGATGGATTAGGCAAATGCGATGAGGAAAAGTATGGAACTGATGCCGATGATCCCGATACCGATAATGATGGTCTGAGTGATGGCGAGGAAATTCTAAATAGCAAATCAAATCCGTTAGAACTTGATTCTGATATGGATGGATTAAGCGATTATGATGAGGTAATAAAAATTAAATCAAATCCGCTTAATGCTGATACAGATGCCGATGGACTTACCGACAGTAAAGAAGTGTTCGAGCATAAAACAAATCCTTGTGAACCGGATTCTGATTTTGACGGGTTAAACGATAACGAGGAAATATCGAAATACGGCACTAATCCATCAAAGGATGATACTGACGGCGAGGGACTTAAAGATGGTGATGAAGTTCTGAAATATAAAACTGATCCTTTTAATAATGATACTGATTCAGACGGATTGTTTGATGGTGAAGAGGTAATGA
>JACAFC010000042.1 GCA_013388515.1 Ignavibacteriaceae bacterium
AACGAAGAAAAGCAAACTGGCAATTACGAAGTACAGTTTGATGCGAGTAACCTCTCAAGCGGAGTTTACTTGTACAAAATAACCATGCACGATTTTACGAAAACTATGAAGATGATGGTTGTGAAGTAATTCTGAACTCAGAATTGTTTGTGTTAATTAAAGGCGATCTTCGGATCGCCTTTTTTATGGAGAGTAAAAACCTTTTATCTTGCATGGTAATTATTTATTTTTGTTCAAAAATAAAATGTAAAAACAACTGAGCGTTTAGATGTCTGTAATTCCCATTAATGTGTATGGTGATAAAATACTCCGTAAAAAAGCACAATCTGTTTCTAATATAGACTTTTTAGCTGTCGAGCTAATCAAAAATATGTTTGAAACAATGCGTCACGCGAATGGTGTGGGTTTAGCAGCTACCCAAGTCGGAATTGATCAGTCAATTTTTGTAGTGGACTTATCTCAAGTTGAGGATTATGAAAAATTCAAGCCAATGGTCTTTATTAATCCAAAAATTTTGGATTTCTCTGATAAAAAAGTATCCATTGAAGAAGGATGTTTAAGCATACCAAACGTTAGATATGAAGTTCAAAGACCAGAATCAATTTATATTAATTACTTTGACACTAACCTTAAGGAACATACACTTGAGGCAGATAAATTTCTCGCACGAGTTATCCAGCACGAACAAGATCATTTAAATGGTGTTTTATTTACTGACCATTTGGATGAAGATGCCAAAAAGAAATTGAAGAAATCTTTGGAGAAAATTAAGAAAAGAGAAATCGAAATAGATTATCCGATAGTACAAAAAGAAAACCTCCGCTTAAAATGAAAATCATATTCTGGGGTACACCGGATTTTGCTGTCCCTTCACTCAAGATTTTATTTGAAAATAATCATCATATTTTAGCAGTTGTAACATCAGCAGACAAAGAACGCGGAAGAGGACAAAAAGTATCGTTTACTCCCGTGAAAGAATTTGCACTTCAGCATAACATACCAGTGCTGCAGCCAGAAAAACTTAACACCTCTGAATTTATCCATTCTCTAAAAACTTTTAGTGCAGAACTATTTGTTGTTGTTGCCTTTAGAATTTTGCCTAGGGAAATATTTACAATTCCTAAGTTTGGTTCATTTAATCTGCATGCTTCATTACTCCCTAAATACCGTGGTGCAGCACCAATTCAGTGGGCTTTAATAAAAGGTGAAACTGAAACAGGAGTAACATCATTTGCCCTTGAGGATAAAGTTGATACTGGAAATATGTATTTGCAAAGAGCCATCCCAATTCTTCCGGACGATGATTTTGGCAAGCTTCACGATAAACTAAGTGTGCTTGGTGCAGAGGTTGTGCTTGAAACTGTAAATATGATTGAAAGTGGAACTGCGCTTCCTAAAAAACAAGAAAACGAACTTGCAACTCCTGCTCCTAAAATTTCAAAAGATATTCTTAAGATAGATTGGAATAATTCAGCGGAGAATGTTCACAACCTCATTCGAGCATTCTCACCTTCGCCAGGTGCATTTTTTATACACAAAGAAAAATTGATCAAAATTTATAAATCAGAAATTGACAAATCATTTAAACTTAAACCAGGACAAATATTGCAGCAAAGGGAAAAACTTTTCATTGGCTGTGCTTCTGATGCTTTAGAGGTTCTGCAAATTCAACTGGAGGGAAGAAAAAAAATGACCGCATCAGAATTGTTAAGAGGTTATTCCTTTGAAGATTAAATATTCTAAAAACTTTTTTCGAAAGTAAACCATGGGTTTTTCAACTGATGCCATTCATGCCGGACAAATTCCAGATCCTACAACCGGTGCAGTTATTACTCCAATTTATCAAACATCAACTTATGCACAAGAAGCACTCGGAAAAAATAAAGGTTATTCTTACGGCCGAACACATAATCTTACTCGTGCTGCACTGGAAGAAAATATAGCAGTTCTTGAAAAGGGAAAATTTGGAGTTGCTTTTTCTTCAGGCTTGGCCGCTACTCATGCTTTAATGATGCTGCTTAAAGCTGGTGATAATGTAATAGCTACAAATAATCTGTATGGTGGAACATATAGACTTTTCGAACTGAATATGAAGAATTTTGGAATCGATTTTTCATGGGTTGATACTTCCGAACTTAAAAATATTGAGGAAGCTATAAAACCAAATACTAAAATGGTTTTTATTGAAACTCCAACAAATCCTTTGCTTAGTTTAACAGATTTAGTAGGTGCTGCAAAAATATGCAGGAAAAATAACTTGATTAGCGTTGTTGACAACACATTCATGAGTCCTTACTTTCAGAACCCATTGAGTTTTGGATGCGATATCGTTTTACACAGTCAAACTAAATACATAAACGGTCATAGTGATGTAATTGGTGGAATTTTAGTAACAAACGAGGAGAAGATACATTCGAAACTTAGATATGTTCAGAATGCATTTGGTTCTATTCCTTCTCCATTTGATTGCTGGCTAGTATTAAGATCGACTAAGACACTGGCAGTTAGGATGGAACGTCATGATTATAATGCTCGGCAATTCGCCAATTACCTAGAAAAATCTGCAATTGCACAAAAGGTTTATTACCCTGGTTTAGTAAATCATCCACAGCATGAATTGGCGAGAAAGCAAATGCGCGGATTTGGAGGAATGATATCAGCTGATTTCGGTACTTTCACCAAAGCACAAAAAATTCTTAACGGTGTAAAAATTTTTACTTTAGGCGAAAGCCTGGGAGGTGTTGAAAGTCTGATTAGTCATCCAGCTACAATGACTCATGCATCCATCTTAAAAGAGGAAAGAGAGAAAATGGGGATAACTGACAGCCTTGTTCGGTTTTCAATTGGAATTGAAGACATTGAAGATTTACTTGAGGATATAAAAAATGCCCTCAAATAGTTTGAAGATTTATACTTAAATTTTATTACCAAATTGTTAATCATAATCAAAAAACAAAAATGAGAATAATTCCACACGCATTTTTAATTCTATTCATGATCTTACTTACGTATGCAGTCAATTCCTATTCACAAGAAGATTCAATTGAGATATATGTAATTGACAATTATGTTACACCTGAAATTCCTCATAAGCTTATTCTATCGTTCTTTACAAGTGAAGCCTGTAAATCTAAAATAAACATTAATGGCACAATCGATCTTATAATCAGCAATGAAAAAACAGATAATCATAAAATTCAGATAGATCTTGACAAATACAATTTAAAACCAAAGGGAAATTATTTTTATATAATAGTTGAAGGCGAAAATGGAAAAACCTTCAACAGCGATAAAGATGAATTTGAAATTCCAGAAGTAGTAACGGTGGAAGGTGGATCTAATTTTATGACATTTTGCTTATTTGGCGGAATTGTTTTTGCATTGCCCTCTCCAACTTATGCTTTTACTGAAAATAAAAGTTATTTCGGCTTAACAAAAGAAATCCCTTTAATATTTTTACGATCAAGCGGTTATAACTATCCCACAGGATATTTTTCCATTGAATACTCCCACATAATAAACGCTCCGGTTAAAAACCTGTTTAGAACCGGATATAAGCATATCTTGGAAATTCCCGGATTGGAATATGTTTCTCCTGGATTGAACTATGTAACTAACTTTAAAGGTTACAACGGAATAAGTCCTGAACTTTCAATTGGGTTATTTAAAATATTAAATAGTTTCACAGTTTATTCAAGGTATAGATTTAGTGCAAAACCCGGAGATACATCGAGTGAATTCCACGAAATATCGATTGGATTGTACTCCGGTTTTTTTGCTGTCTATCTATAAAAGAAATAAAAAAACTTTTTTTAATGAATGATTTAATACACTGAATTATTCTCCCTTTATCTCACAAATTTTCCTCTTGCAGCTATGAAGTCTTTCATCATTCTATTTATTCTACTAAGCATTAATTTGTGCTCACAAACAGGTTCAATTAAGGGCAAGATTACTGATGATAATGTACCGATTCCTTCAGTTAACATTCTGATTGTGGGAGAAAATATTGGTACGGTATCAGATATTAATGGCAACTATAAAATTAATCTAATTCCAGTGGGAGAATATGAACTCAGGTTCAGCATAGTTGGTTATGAAACAAAATTTATTGATATAAATATTTTGGAAAATCAAACACTTGAATTGAATGTTGATTTAAACTCAAAGATGATAGAAATTGGAGAAGTACAAGTAACCGGGCTAAAACAGCAGCAGCTAAGTGATACTCGTACCAGCTTACTCGATCTCAATCCAAGAAGTGCAAAAATTCTCCCTGGAGCAGGTGAAGATGTTCTGAGAACACTTCAGTCATTACCAGGTATCTTATCACCTAATGATTTTTCATCACAGTTAATTGTTAGGGGCAGCGGACCCGATCAGAATTTAATTATTATGGATAACATCGAGATTTTTAATCCATATAGATTGTACGGCGTAATTAGTATGTTTAATCCCGATGTTGTATCAGATGTAAATTTAATTTCGGGTGGATTTCCTGCTAAGTATGGAGATCGACTATCAGCAGTGCTTGATGTAACTAACCGTGAGGGTGATTCGAAAAAATATTTTTCCGGAAATGTAAATGCCTCCATAATTGATGCGAACATTGTACTGGAAGGGAAAAATCCGTTTGCATTAAATGGGAGTTGGCTTATCAGCTCTAGACGAACATATTACGATTTGATAATAGAGCCATTTGTAAAAAACGCCGGGCTTGTTGATGAAAATGTAACCTTTCCAAATTTTTATGATTTGCAAACGAAGTTTGTGGTCGGACCATATAAGGGACATAAATTTTTATTCAATGGAATTTATTCTAGGGATGGAGTAGATGTTGTTAGTGCTAAGAATAGAAAAACTGCTGACAGCGTTGACATAAACAATGTTACAAAAAATGATGTGCTTGGTTTATCATGGCATTACGCTCCAAATAAACATTTGTTGAATAAATTTGTAGTATCATGGTACAAAAATAGCGGTGCTACTAATTTTGATTCTCAAGTTCTTGATCCTTCTCTTAACCGTGATGACTTCAAGGATGTAATTCCCGATACTTTAACACCCTATTTGTTAAACTTTAAGTTTGATGCAGAATTCTCGTTCAGGAAATACTCTATTGACGATAAATTTACCTATCTATGGCGTGAAAATATTTTTGAAGCTGGAGCAGGCGTTGATTTTATGCAAACGTTGGTAAAATTTAAATTCAAACTTGATCCTGAACTTGAATCTATTTTTTCAAGCAATCCGCAATTTAGAGCAGTATTTAAAGATTTGGAGAGCACCAGAAATTATAATCGATACAGAATTTTTGCTCAGAACAATTTTAAAGTAACTGATAAATTGTACTTACAGCCTGGTTTACGCTTCGACTATTACGATATTCTTGACAAAGCATACATTGCCCCAAAATTTTCCATTTCATATGCTTTGGATGATATTACTACGCTTAGAGGTGCTGTAGGGGTTTATT
Organism: Ignavibacteriaceae bacterium; assembly: GCA_013388515.1. Classification (GTDB taxonomy): domain Bacteria; phylum Bacteroidota; class Ignavibacteria; order Ignavibacteriales; family Ignavibacteriaceae; genus XYD12-FULL-36-8. Next base: position 5,477 of record JACAFC010000042.1, read on the forward strand.
TCCAGTCGCCAGGTTATGAAAAAATTGTTGATCAAGGTATATTATTCGATTTCAGCGATCGGTATACCAAACAACTCGATGCCGAAAATTCATTACACTATATTCTTGGAATTGAAAGGTGGCTAAGCAGTGAATGGAGTCTTAGGTTTGAAACATATTATAAAAGTTTCGACAACCTAATTAAACAAAAACAAGTTCAAGGTACAGAATATTTTACTGAACAAGTGCCTGGTCAAAATCCTAAGTTTGCAAGCGGATGGACAAGGCCTGTACGAATATCGGGCGATTCATTAACACAAATTCCTACTAATGCTGCCTTTGGAGAATCCTACGGATTGGAATTTTTTCTTTCAAAGAAAAATATTATGAATGAAAGCAGATTTTCCGGTTGGATCTCCTATTCTTTAGCTTGGGCAGACAGATTTGAAGATTCAGAAAAGCTTCCATTCCGTTTTGATCAAAGGCACACAGTTAATGTTGTACTTAACTATCAACTTAATGATTGGCTAGACTTGGGAATCCGCTGGCAGTATGGTTATGGATTTCCGTATTCAGCTCCCCTAGGAATAAAACCAAGGATAATTCTTGCTGATAATGATCTTGATGGTAAACCGGAAACACCTGTAATTGCAACTAGAACAAAGTCCGGAGATCCAACTGAGCAAGAAGTAATTTTTAATATTGATTTTGGTTCCAATAAATTAAATGCTCGTAAACCTGCTTATCATCGATTGGATTTGAGGCTCACAGCTTTAACAAACTTTTGGAATCTTGATTGGGCTTTTTATCTTGATATTATTAATGTCTATAATCGCTCTAATGTTATTGCTTATGATTATTATGTTAATGAAGATTTAACATTAGGCCATGAAGCTAATACCATGTTTCCTATTGTACCTACAATCGGATTTAGTGTTAAATTTTAGTTAAGTTTTTAGTGCTATTTTCATTTAAGTAGTATTCAGTAATGGCAAAAAAAGGTAAAAACACATATATCGATTTTGGTGAGCGGGGGAGATATAATTCCAAAAACAAATTAAACGATCTTACAGGCAAGGAATGGATAAAATTTTCAAAATCCTGGTTTGTTCACCGCCCTCCTCGAAGGAAGGAAGATGAACTTCTTCATCCCGCAAAATTTCCCGAAACCTTAATAGAAGAATTTATTTCTTTTTTCATGAAGAAAAACCAATGGGTATTGGATCCGTTCATGGGAACCGGAACTACATTGATTTCTGCAGGTAAATTAGGAATGAATGCTGTGGGGGTAGAACTATCTAAGGACTACTTTGATGCTGCTGTCAGAAGAATTAAAAAACAGAATTACCATTCGCATTTACTGCCGCTTCTCGGGTCAGCAGAAGATTTGTGTTCACTTGTTAAATTAAACTTTAATGAAAATATTTTGTTTGATTATGTAATTACATCTCCTCCTTATTGGAATCAGCTGGAACGAAATTCTTTACGACAAAAAATTAGATTGAAAAAAGGTTTAGCTACAAAATATTCTGAGAATGTTAAGGATCTTGGCAACGTACAAGATTACTCAGCTTTTATCCAAAAGCAGGCTGAAATATTTGATATTGTTTTTAAGCTTACAAAACCAAATGGTTATCTTACAATAATTACTAATAATGTTTACTCAGGCGGAAAATTATACCCTCTTGCATATGATACGGCTGTTTCATTAACCAATCGCGGTGATAGATCCTGGATACTGAAAGATGAAAAAATTTGGCTGCAGGACGATAAGCCCTTAGTGGCTTTAGGCGTTAATAATGCATGGGTTGCAAATAGGCATCATCAATATTGCCTTATATTCAGAAAAGAAACTAATAAAATTTGATGCAAGATTTATTTACTAATACTGAATATTTAACGGTTTCCGAATTAACCAAGCAAATTAAAATCACTGTGGAATCAAATTTTCCAGAAGTTGTTGTAATTGGCGAAATATCGAACTTTAAGGCTCATGTATCTGGGCATTGGTACTTTAATTTAAAAGATCAAAATGCTGTGATTTCCTGTACTATGTGGAAAGGCTTGAACAATTTTGTTTTTTTTACACCGCAGGATGGTATAAAAATAATTGTCACTGGAAGGATTACTGTTTATCCGTTAAGAGGCAGCTATCAAATTGATGTAAGATCAATGAAACCGGCAGGAATTGGTGAATTACAGGCAGCTTTTGAAAAGCTAAAGAAAAAACTTTTACAGGAAGGACTTTTTGATGAGAGTGTTAAAAAAAGTATTCCGCAATTTCCTCAGAAAATTGGAATTATTACAGCTAAAGATGGAGCTGCTTTTCAAGATATGATAAGTGTAGCCAAACGAAGGTTTCCACTAGTTGAGTTAGTGATTGCCCCCTCGAAAGTGCAAGGAAGCGGAGCAGCAGAAAGTGTTGTTGAGTCTATCGAATCTTTAAATAAACAACCTGATATAGATTTAATAATTATTGCTAGGGGAGGCGGAAGTATTGAAGATCTTTGGGCATTTAATGAAGAAATTGTTGCCAGAGGAATTTTTAATTCAAAGATCCCAATAATTACAGGCATAGGTCATGAGGTTGATTTTACAATAGCCGATTTTGTTGCTGATCTTCGGGCTCCAACTCCATCTGCTGCAATGGAAATTGCAACTCCAAACGCAGATGACTTTTTTGTCTTTATAAATGAATTTTCATATAATTCATCACAAAAACTTGTACAACTTTGTTCTGAAAAACGAAGACAAGTCAATCAAATTTTAAACAGCTATGGCTTTCGTTATCCATTTGATTTGCTTAGAAATAAAACCCAAAGGACAGATACTTTAATTTTAAAAATTGTTAATGGTATTGACAAAAAGTTTACTGACTATAGAAGTAAGGTAGAATTAAAAACAAAAATCATTGAATCAAATAGTATCCAGAGGACTTTAAAGAAAGGCTATGTCCTTGTCAAACAAGGCAATAAGTATATTCAAAGAGCGGTTAAGTTTAATAAAAATCAATCTGCGAAGTTAAAATTTTATGACGCTGATATCGAAATCCCTATTGAAAATAATTGAATTTTAATTACCTAAATTTATGAAGAAGAAAAACACTTTAAGTTTTGAAAAAAAAATTATGAGATTAGAAGAAATTTCCGACTTGCTGGAAGCGGAGGATACTCAACTTGAAGATGCTATCAAATTTTTTGAAGAAGGAATTGAGCTTTCAAAAGAATGTTTGATTTCGTTAAAAAGTGCTGAACTAAAAATTACTGAATTGAAAAAGAAAATTGACTCAATTAACATAAGCAGCAAAGAAGCTGGCCGGAAAAATACGGGCGGAGAAAATTCTTAATGGATAAAAATGATAAATACAAAATTCTCTCAAAAGTAAATACCCCTTCGGATATAAAGCAGTTAGACCTAACTGAATTAAAAATTTTATGTTCTGATATAAGGAATTTTCTTATTGATACTATATCCGAAGTAGGAGGACATTTTGGTGGAGGGCTAGGTACTGTTGAATTAACAGTAGCATTACACAAAGTGTTCGATACACCGAATGATCTTCTTGTTTGGGATACCGGGCATCAAGCATATCCGCATAAAGTATTAACAGGAAGGAAAGATTCGTTAAAAACTATTCGACAGCTTCATGGCATCAGCGGATTTCTTAAACGAAATGAAAGTGAGTATGATGCATTTGGAGCTGGCCATGCCTCAACTTCAATTTCGGCTGCTCTAGGTATGGCTGTTGCCAGAGATATTCATAAAGACAAGAAAAAAGTTGTGGCAATTATTGGGGATGGTGCAATGACTGGCGGCATGGCTTATGAAGCTATGAATAATTCAGGTGTAAGAAAATCGGATTTAATTGTTGTTCTTAACGATAATAATATGTCAATTGCACCAAATGTATGGCAAATCTCTAATTACTTTACCGAAATGATTGCGCATCCAGATTATAATAAATTCAAAGGTCAGGTTTGGGACTTAACCGGCAAACTCGATCATTTTGGTGATAGACTAAGACGAATTGCAGTACGATTGGAAAGTGGTATTAAAGCTGTAATAACTCCAGGAATGCTTTTTGAAGCACTTGGATTTAGATACTTTGGACCTGTGAATGGGCACAATCTGCATCAGCTAATCAAATTATTTGAACAAGTAAAGGAACTGAAGGGACCAATTCTTGTCCATACAATAACAGAAAAAGGCAGAGGCTACAAGCCTGCTGAAGAACATACACAAAAACTTCATGCATCAACTCCTTTTGATAAATTAACTGGCAAAGCTTATAAAAAAGTAGGCTCGGCTCCTTCTTACACAACCATTTTTGGTAACGCACTTGCTCAAATAATTAAAGATAATCCTTCCGTTGTTGGTATAACTGCAGCTATGCCGGATGGTACCGGAATGGACATTGTTCAGAATCAATGCCCATCAAACTATTTTGATGTTGGAATAGCTGAAGAACATGCCGTAACTTTTGCGGCAGGCTTGGCAACTCAAAATATTATTCCAGTTGTTGCAATTTATTCTACTTTTCTTCAGAGAGCAATAGACCAAATAATTCATGACGTAAGTTTACAGAAACTGCATGTAGTATTTGTTCTTGATAGAGCTGGATTAGTTGGTGCCGATGGACCTACTCATCATGGTTCATTTGATATTTCATATTTAAGATTCATTCCGGGGATTGTGATAATGGCTCCTAAAGATGAATCTGAACTGAGAGATATGCTTTACACAGCCATAATGTATAAAAAAGGGCCTATCGTGATCCGATATCCAAGAGGATCTGCATTAGGTGTTACTCTAAAAGATGGATTTGAGCAGCTAGAAATTGGAAAAAGTGAAAAATTGGAGACTGGAAGAGATGTAGCTCTGTTAGCATTGGGTTCGATGGTTGATTATGCCAAGAAAACTATTAAGTTGTTAAGCAATGAATCTGTTTCTTGTGAATTAATTAACATGCGATTTGCCAAACCTCTTGATACCCAAATACTTGATGAAATTTCTCAAAGATTCCATAAAATAGTCACACTCGAAGAAAACTCACTGCCCGGGGGATTTGGAAGTGCGGTTGTAGAGTATTTTAATGATAAAAATTATAAAAATGATATTTTAAGAATTGGTTTACCTGATCAGTTTATTGATCATGGTACTCAAGAACAACTACACCAAATCTTAGAAATTGATCCAGAAGGGATTGCAAAGAAAGTAAAACTTTTTTGCCAAACTGAAAATCAATCGAAAGGGGTAGCGGTTTGACGGAGCAAACTAAAATTGCTGTTATTGGTCTTGGCGGTGTAGCACAATTAATTCACTTACCAAATCTTCTAAAGATTAATAATGTTTCTGTCTCTGCAGTTGCTGAGATAAACAAAAATCGTTTGAATACCATTGCTGATAAATTTAACATCAAAGAACGCTATACAGATTATAAAGAATTACTTGCAAAAAATAATTGTGATGCAATTGTTATTGCTACTCCAACAAGCACTCACAAAGATGTTGCCATCGATTGCTTTAAAGCAAAAAAACATGTACTTGTGGAAAAACCATTGGCACGAACATACGCCGAAGCTAAACAAGTGCTTGCGGCTGCAAAAAAAAGTAAAAAGAAACTTATGGTTGGAATGAATTTAAGATTCAGACCGGACGCAATGCTGCTTCGAAGTCTCATATGTTCAGGAGAAATTGGTGAACCATTTTATGTAAAATGCGGATGGATTAGAAGACAAAGCAGTAATCAAAGGTGGTTTACTCGAAAAACTGAAGCTGGCGGCGGGGTGATATTCGATCTAGGGATTTCAATGTTGGATTTGTCGCTCTGGCTGCTCGACTATCCTAGTATTCAGTCTATTTCGACAAGGAATTTCAATCATAATACTAAAGATGTGGAAGATACATCAATTAGTTTTTTAAAATTTAGTAACACTTCGGTAATTTCTTTGGAAACAAGCTGGTCATTAGTGCTTGATAAGGATGATTTTTATGTGAATGTTTATGGTACCAAGGGTTATGCCACACTTAATCCATTTAGAGTTTATAAAAGAATGGAAGATCAGACAGTTGATTTATCGCCTTCGCAACCTGAAAACCCGTTGGCATTATTTAAAAAATCATATATAAATGAACTGAAAACTTTTATAGGAGCTGTACGTGACTTGAATCCGCTATTTTCCTCTGGAGATGAAGCCTTGTTAAGAATGCAAATTATTGATTCAATGTATAAATCATCTTTTCAAAACAAAGAAATAAAGTTTAAACCTTGAAAACAAAAATTTTATTAGTGGATGATGAAAAAGACATCGTAGAATTTCTAGAGTACAATTTACTTCAAGAAGGATTTGAAGTGATAACTGCACATGACGGGATGGAAGCACTTAAAAAAGTAGTTGAAAATCCAGATCTAATAATTCTTGATATAATGATGCCGCAGTTAAATGGTTATGAGGTTTGTAAAAAAATAAGATCGATTCAAGAATTTAAATTAACACCAATCATCTTCCTAACTGCAAAATCAAGTGAAATTGATGAGATTCGAGGACTAGAAATAGGAGCAAATGATTTTATCCAAAAACCAATTTCTCCTAAAAAATTAATAGCACGAGTAAAAGCGAATCTTAGGAAAGATGTGAAAAAATCGGAAGAGAAAACGATTCCAACCCAAATAGCAGTTGGACCGTTGCACATCGACAGGAATAAGTACATTGTTAAAATCGACGGGAAAGAAAAAATATTTCCGAGAAAAGAATTTGAGCTTTTATTTTACTTAGCCAGCAATCTAGATAAGGTCTTTGACAGGGACAAACTCCTTAAAGATGTTTGGGGATTGGATGTTTACGTGGTTGACAGAACCGTTGATGTACATATAAGAAAAATCCGTGAAAAGTTAGGGAAATATTCCGATTTAATTGAAACTGTGAAAGGAATTGGTTATAAATTCAAAATTATTGAAAAAAGTAAAGCTTAATCTCCTTTCATCAAGACTTTACTTGAGTGAATTTCTTCTCTTTAATTTTTTTATTTTAGGCATCCTCATACTCCTTGAAAATAGAATTGCAATTCTAATTCCGCTCATCTTCTTAATCTTTACTTTAAGTCTAATCTACTTTTATCAAATTGGTGAGAAGAGGAATAAAGAGGTTGAGGAAATCAGCAAAACCATACATTCGATAAGAAAAAATGAACTGCTGGATTCCTCAGAAATTAGGTTAGGCAAACATCTTAGAAAACTTGAGGATGAGATTAAAGAGATGTTCATTAAGAACAAAAATGATATAGAATATCTTGAAAAATTGGAAAAGATAAGAACAGAGTTTTTAGGCAATGTTTCTCATGAACTTCGGAATCCTATTTTTGCAATTCAAGGATATATCGAAACTCTTCTTGACGGAGCAATTGATGATCCGCAAGTAAACAAGCATTTTCTTCAAAAAGCAAATGAACATACAATAAATCTTAGCAATTTATTAAATGATCTTATTGATATTTCAATGATTGAATCGGGTGAAATGAGGTTGAGTTTTCGATATTTTGAGATACATGGATTCTTAAGTGAAATTGCTAACCAGGTAAAACCAATTGCAGAAGATAAAAACCTCGAATTGATATACCATCCTTGCCGGGAAAATTTAAAATTGTACGGAGACAAAAACCGGTTAAAACAAGCCCTCGACAATCTGATCACAAATGCGATCAAATATACTGAAAAAGGCAAAGTTGAAATTTTAGTTAACGAAGAACGAAGTACAGGAAGGATAATAATAAGGGATACAGGAATTGGAATTCATGAAGATGATTTAAGCAGAATATTTGAAAGATTTTATCGAGTTGATAAGGCGCGTTCTAGGGAGGTTGGGGGAACAGGTTTGGGTTTGGCTATTGTAAAGCATATTATTGAAGCTCACGGTTCAAAAATTTATGTAAAAAGTAAGTTAGGCGAAGGTTCTGAATTCTCATTTGCACTAAAAAAATGATTTTTTTACAATTTTGACACTTTATTTTTGTTAAGTTTAATTGACTTGATAGCTGTTAATAATTAAATTTGTTGCCTAAATTTTGAATATAAAGAGGACAAAATGTTCGCAGTAGTAGATATAAAAGGTCATCAGTTTAAAGTATCGGAAAAAGCAGTTTATTTTGTTCCGAAAATAGATGCGGAAGTTGATTCATCAATTAAATTTGATTCTGTTCTGCTTTACAATGATGGCAAAGCAACTAAGGTTGGTTCACCGTACATAAATGGTTTAGCCGTTTCTGCCAGAGTGATTGAGCAAGTGAAGGATGATAAAGTTATTATCTTCAAAAAGAAACGTAGAACCGGTTATAAGAAAAAACGAGGGCATCGTCAGCAATTAACTAAAATAGAAATTACAAAGATTGGATAGGAGAATTTATTAATGGCACATAAAAAAGGTCAGGGTTCAACTCGTAATGGTAGAGACAGCAACGCCCAACGTTTGGGGGTTAAAAGATTTGGCGGCGAACAAGTTTTAGCTGGAAATATTATTGTTCGTCAACGCGGAACAAAATTTCATGCTGGCAGAAATGTAATGAAAGCCGGAGATGATACCTTATTTGCAATAATTGACGGGAAAGTTAAATTTGAAACCAGACGCGGCGATCGAAAGTATATTAACATTGATCCAGCTTAAATTTTAAGCAAAATGATTTTAGAACCCTCCTTTTGGAGGGTTTTTTATTTAATTAACGTTAACTCTGCTGAACTGAGTAAATTTTCCTTTCATTTAAGTAGAAAGTTGATAGCTTTTTCTCGATCTCTGAAAATGGTTGTATTATGTCCGGCATTTCTCATTAAAGTTTCAATAAAATCATGGGAATGACCATCAGGACTAACGAGAATTGCGACACGAGCACTTTTGCTAATTTCGGGGAACATCTGCAAATCAGAGTGAGCGAACTTATAATTTTCGGAAACAGAATTATTGTTTCTTGATTCAGTTGCATCAACAAGAAATTTAGATATTCCCGATTTTTTGCCTAAATCATGGGCTTCTAAATTTTGCTTAATTGCGCTAGAACTTGTTATCTCCCCAACAGTTTTCAAAATAATATAATTCCCATCCTCGGAAATTGAGATTGTATATGACATACAACTTTTTCCCACAAAAATTTTAAACAGAATGTTATTTAGTTTTCAACGCCAGCGCAGTCCAGATTGCACCTAAAAGATCTATGACACCAAACATAATAAGAATTGCCGGAGCGATTCCCAATACTACAAATGCTGAAAAAAATATTATGACTGTTGCTCGAGCATACACTGACCAACGAAATAAGATAGTTAATTCATTTCTAGCTGACATAATGTAATAGTAAGCTAAAAATAGTAACAACATTCCAACAACTTGGATCCAAGGCTCGTTAGTAGGTGGAAGTCCTAGTAATCCAAACATAGTATTTGGCATTAAAAGAAATCCAATTCCATTTAAAACAAGATAAATACCAAATACTAAAACACTTTTAGCGGCTTTACTCATTTGTATTCTCCTTTCTGGTTAATTAATACACTTTTATTTTTTATTTCTTTGAGCACAAATCTAGTGTATGTTTTATGAGTTCAACTCCACCAAATTGACCATGACCCGGGATTATATATTTTACTTCCATGTATTTGTTCATTACTTTTCTTAGCGTTTCAGGATATGCAATGAGATCGCCATCAATAGTATTACCTAAGCTTTTAGATTTTATTTCTTTTACCATACAACCAGCGAATAAGATTTCCTCTGAAGGAATCCAAATTACTATATTATCCAGAGAATGAGCTGCACCTAAAAACTCACAAAATATTTTTTTATCGCCTAAATGTAATGTTATTGAATCTTCAAAGCCGTAGCTAGGGAGTGGAAGGTTTTTAGATTTTGCTAGTTGAACAGTTAATTCATTTGCATAAGATTCTATTCCCAAACTCTGAAGATATGCAAGTCCGCCCATGCAGTCACTGTGCCAATGGTTTGGTACAAATAATTTGATTTTTACTTTGAATGAATCATGGATCCAATTAACTAAGTCTTTCGTTAATGAATCGGTCATTGGTGTATCGAATAAGGCAGCCTCATTACCATTAATAAAAACTAATCCGTTGGAAGCGATTTTTCCCCATTCCGGAACATAAGAGTAAGATATATGAACATAAGCATTTTCATTAATCTTTATTAATTCAATATCCTGATTTATCGAAATTTTATCTTGTTGGATTTGGGAGAAAGCGATACTGATGAAGAAAGTTAAAAAGGAAACAATAAATAATCTTTTCATTTAAGTAATTCCAATTTCATAATCCTTAAACAGCATTTATTTTTTTTTGATGCACTAAGTGAACTTATTTCTCTTCAGTTAGAATATTTTTTTTCGGTAATGTAAAATGTAAAAAGAAAAACCCAAATGTACCTGCTGCAAGTGATGCAATAAGCACTGATATTTTTGAATCTACTACAATACTGCTTTCGCTAAATGCTAAGAGTGTAATAAAAATTGACATTGTGAAGCCGATGCCGGCTAGTAAACCAACACCTATTAAGTGCTTCTTACTTATTTCTTTTGGTATTGTGCAGAGACCTGCTGCGGCTCCAATAATCGATGAAATAAAAATCCCTAAAGGTTTCCCAAGCATCAAACCAAGAATAATCCCAATACTATTTGAAGTAGTTAAACTGTCCATGATTGATGATGGTAACACAATTGCTGTATTAGCCAATGCGAAAAGCGGCAGTATTAAGAATGCAACTGTTTTGTGTAAGTTATGCTGCAAAATATATGATGGTGATTTTTCATCACCAGTACCAAATGGTATAGCAAACGCCAGCAGCACACCTGTAATTGTAGGATGAATACCCGATTTATACATAAAATACCACATTACGCAGCCAAGCAGTAAGTACAACCAAATCTTATAAATTTTTGCTCTGTTCATAATTAGCATAATTGCAAAAACAAATACCGCTAATCCAAAGTATATAAATGAAAAAGAAGTTGAATAAAACAAAGCGATAATAATTATTGCTCCCAAGTCATCAATAATTGCAAGAGCAGTTAGAAAAACTTTTAGTGCTGCCGGTACACGACTTCCCAAGAGGGAAAGGATTCCTAAAGAAAATGCGATATCTGTTGCCATTGGAATTCCAAATCCTCTTTGGAAATCAGTTCCATTATTGAAAATGAAGTGGATGACGGCGGGGAAGAGCATTCCACCAACTGCGGCAAAAATAGGCAGCAGTGATTTTTTAATGTTTGATAATTCACCAATATAAATTTCTCGTTCAATCTCCAGACCAACAAGGAGGAAAAAAATGGTCATCAACCCGTCATTGATCCAGAACTCAATCGGCTTAGATAAAATATCTCTGTGCCAGACATGAAGATATCCTTCTCCAAATGCTGAGTTAGCAATAATAAGAGAAAGTGCACTGCACAATAGAAGAATTAATCCACCGGATTTTTCGCTGTTAAAAAACTCGTTAAATAGTTTTGTTAATTTCATTTTTTAATTATACAACGTAGTTAAAAACGATGTTTTTATCCTATCGAATAAACACTGTTAGTGTGAAAAAGTGGTTTTTACTAAATTACTTCGTTTACCCAATCCCGATGAATTCCTTGCTTTTATATAACCTTCAGCGTAAGGAATGTCAGCTTCATAACCTCGTACTCTAGCTAATTCTTCGTACATATAAAACCATTCCTCAGGATTTTGTGATTTATGATTTAAGGCGGCTTCCTTTTTCTTCTGTGCTGTGGCAGTAATATCAATATAATTTGTTGGTACAAATTGAAAACTTTTTGTATGCGGTGTATTTGTTGTTTCATAGAAATAGAGCTCGAAGCTAAACTCTTTTTCTTGAAAAACTTGCCAAGCCAGAATACCTGCAGACTGATGATCAGGGTGAACATCTAGAGGCCAAGGAGCCAAAACAATACTGGGTTGAATCTTTGAAAGAATTATCCTTAACTTGTTAGCGTTGGAAGAATCTACAAAAAGGGAAGCATCAATTGCACCGAAAAACTGAACTTCAGCGCCTAAAATTTTCGCGGCATTATTAGCTTCGTTAATTCTAATTAATCGTGCTTCCCGCAAATCCTTCCCCCAAATTCCAAGTTCACCGCCAGTCATTGTGAGAATAATTACTTTATCACCAGCTGAGACTGAGTTAGCTATAAAACCGCCGCAGGAAGCTTCCGCATCATCTGGATGAGGAGTAATGACAACTATTGTTGATGAATTTTGAGCTTCAATATAGGTTGTTAGTATACTAACAAGAAATATTACTTTTAAAATCTTTATGACATTCGTAATTGATGAGTAAATTGTTCGGATAACATAATTCATCTTCAAGCTCCCTTCATTTTTGCAAATCGTTTTATGTATAAAGACACAAGATAAATTCTAAATGTACCGAGTAGTTTTTTACAGTTCAGTAGTTGTTTTTTTAACCCAACGCGGAGCCGAACCGGCACTTCTGCTGATCATCAAGTTTAATTGTGCGGCATGATGCTGAACATGACGCATATTATATAACAAAATCTCAGCGTTAGAAATATCCAGCCAGTCGAAACCGCACTTTTTGCTGGCTTGTTCATCAGTTAAAGATACAATTCGAGTTCTGCATTTTTCTCTGCCATGAACTAGATAACTTAATAATTCTTGCTTTGAATAAATTCTATCAGGAAGTAAACCTCGTTCATCTAGTTCATCCAAAGTGAAAGGTATTGGCGGTGTAAATCCTTTATCTGAGTCTGATAAGTATAGATCCAAATAAAAAAGTGTGTGGAATGTTATATACCAAAATTCATAATAGTCAATTCGGTTTCCCCAAATATTATCGGGACAGGCATTAATTGCGTTCTCAAGCATATCTATTGCAGCTCCAAATTGACCCCAAACAATTTTTTTTGTTTCAGAACTCAAATACTTTCTCCTTATAACTTTTAGTTTGTTCGAGTAATGGTTTTACTATTTTACCTCGTGCATCATTCTCTCAATTGATTTTTTTACGCCCGGGGATAGGAATTCCAAATAATGATCTTGTGTAAGATAAACAATCTCTTCCTTAAGTTCGGGATGCTTTTTTGCAATTTTAAGAATGAATTTTAATGCGGTGATTCTTATTGAAGGCTGTTTATTTATCTGTTCCCAAAGACTCATACACACATCAAATAATTTGCCTTCATGCTTACCTTTAATTTCCATATTAAAAAGGATTTTAAGAAGTTCTCTTTGATGACCATCCTTCTTCGTTTTAATACTCTCAACAATTTGGTTGATATACTTTTGGACTCGATTATCATTTTTTTTCATACAGTTTACGAGTAAAAAGGCTGCACGCCACGAAAAGGGCTGCTTATCGGCTATTGCTAACTGTATTGCTTCTTCAAAATATTCAGGATGGTTATTCAAAAAAGAAACCACCTCTTCTTTATAAGAGGTGATTAATTTTTCTTCCAAAACTGAAGTCATTCTTCAAATGATTTTTATTAAAGTTTAAAGATTAAGTTGAATGCTTAAAGAAAAGCTTATTAAACTTATCTGCAGTTCTATTGATATTTCTTAAAGTTGTACTTAGCTGCGATTTCTACTTTATTTTCTTGCGGAAGCGATGTAAAATATTTTTTCCAGCCAGGACAAAAATTAATATGCCAGCGCCAGAATCGTCCAGCAAATGATTTTGGATTGTTATCGTATTTTGCTCGCAAGCTGCAATTGGCACAGTTATTTTCAGGCATGATTAAGCTCCATCTTAAAATTGTATAATGTTTTCAAAAGCAGATGTATTGTACCTGCTTAAGAGCTGCAATGCTGCATTTAATAATTTATGTTTTAATTAAAAAATCTTTCAAAGTTGAACTTGGTATAGAGAGAAACTAAACATGAAACGAAAAAGCAGATAATTTCACAAATACTGATAGCGAAAGAGCTAACTGCTTGAACTTTTTCTGCCATCTTATGGGTTTTTCTTAACACTATTATTAATTGATTTCATCCCAAATAATATTCTGAAAAAGTTAATTCTTCGAATAATCAGCTCATATATCAGCCAGACAATTCCAAAAGTTCCAATAACCAATAATATGAACTTTGTCGGAATATTTAGATCCAATTTAACGATATAAAATGCAAGAGTTATCAACACTGTATGATGTAAAATGTAAAAAGGGTATACTGCTTCGTTCCTATATGCTAATAAAGTACTAGGTTTATTTAGAAATCTAGCTGAGTATCCAAGAAGTAGTAAAATCCAGCTCCAGAGATTAAATAATCTTACTGTGTAAATCAAATATTGGTGATTAGTGCCCAGCAGGAAAAAGAATGTTGGTGTTAAAAGCAGAGCCATTATTAAAAAGAACAATCTGTATCTTTCTACGAGCTTCCAAAATGCACCCTTCAGGGATATTAGAATGAAACCATAAAAAAATAAAACACCATAAAATGATAATGCATACCAATCACCCCAAAATGAAAGAGTATAATTATATATTGGATAAAGAGCTGCTTCTATAATTATTAACGGAATTGGAAAAATGAGAATTAAAAAAGGATATTTATTAAGTATGTAGTTTAACCATTCGATTAGTTTAAGTTTTGAATTGCTGCGAATATAAACGAAGAGTGGAGTAAGTATTAACGTATAAAAAAACAAATAGACGATAAACCATAAGTGATGCCAGCTTAAATTACCTGCAGGATATATTCCATTGAACAAATTTGCATAAAAAAGAAAGTAAGACTTATATTCTATCCCTTGGTTTATTCTTTCAGCATATACTTGAGGAGGAACCAAAACCAAAATTCCAAATATCAATGGAACCATAAGCCGTAAAGCTCGTTCTTTAATAAAGACTCCGCTAGTTTTATATGATAGAGCATAATAAGTCCCCATTCCAGAAATTATAAACAACAATGGCAAGCGCCATTGATTTAGGAACATCATGGGTACAATAAAGGAATTACTTGTAACAATGTTTTTAATATGCCAATTCCAAGGGACGAAAACCATACCTACATGGTAAAGAATTAGCAAATCAAATGCTATAACTCTTAGCCAATCTAAATTGTATTTTCTTTCTTTTTCCATAATAATGAAATTATCTTTCTCGCCGAACTAAATTTACCCCGATGACAATTGGGACTGCCTAATTTACCAACCTTTGGGGTGAAACAAATCCGCAGCTATGCTATTTAAAAACCAATGCCAACAATTATAAAAATTTTTTTCCCAGCTATATTAAAATAAATATCTGTATATTAAAATATTTACTAGTTTAACTATTTATGAAACAACAGAAACTTAAAACTCTTTTGGCTTTTGGAGCCATTTATATTATATGGGGTTCCACCTACCTTGCAATCCGCTATGCTGTTGAGACAATCCCGCCTTTTATGATGATTGGAATTAGATCTTTGACAGCAGGGATAATTCTCTATTTGCTGAGTCGTTTTAAAAACACAGAAAAGATCAAAGGGGAAAATATTCTCCCTCTGTTTACTATAGGAACAATGTTCTTTTTGATAGGGCATGGACTGCTGGCATGGGCTCAGCAATATGTTCCTTCCGGAATGGCGGCAGTACTTGTGGCTTCCGAACCTTTATGGGTTGTAGGAATGGAGTGGTTTTTCTTAAAGGATACACGGGTAAAATTAAGGGGGATAATAGGATTGTTACTCGGTTTTGGCGGTATTGTTTATCTGATTGCTTCTACTACGGGTATCACAACTTCAAATAATGATTTTCTTGGTTCTGTACTAATTGTTGCAGGCGCGCTTTCCTGGGGAGGAGGCGCTGTTTATTCAAGAGTTGCAAATGTTCCTAAATCGCCTATGCTATCATCGGGGATGGAATTAATTTTCGGTGGTACATTGGTTTTGATAACAAGTTTTATCATTGGTGAGCCATCGCATTTCCATTTAAGCCAGGTTACTTTAGAATCTTTCTTTGGACTTTTATACCTGATTACTTTTGGTTCAGTGATTGCTTTCAGTGCTTATGTATGGCTGCTGGGACATACATCTGTTACACGGATTTCAACTCACACTTACGTAAATCCAGTAATTGCAGTTTTACTTGGCTGGCTCATTGCCAATGAACAGATCACTGCTGCCTTATTAGCTGCCACGGTCATCATAATTATATCGGTATATCTTGTCCTTTATGATCAGTACCGGGATAGGACAAATAAACTAAGTGAAGGATTTAGAGATTAATTTTCCAATAGTCTGTTTTTCTCTTTACTTGACTTCTTGAGTTTACAATGATGGCGCTGCCATCAAGTTTTTAATTAATGACAATATTTTAATCGAATACCTTAAGCTAAAAGTTTTCTTCAAAATCAAGCTTCTCCTAAGAAAAATTACCTTGTAATTTGCAGTTGCTTGTTATACCGCTCTGTTGAGAATAGCGGGTTTGCTAAAAGGTTTTTCAGTTGTATATCAATAATAATATATTGACAAACGATAATAATATATTATATTACGGCAATCAAATTTTAGAGGTAGTATATATGAAAAATAGCTCTATATTTCTTCAAATAGTCATCGTGCTCATCGGCATATGCGCACTTGCCCTTATGCTTTGGGAACCCCACATCGAGGGCAGGAATGCTCATTCCACGCTCTTCGAGATTTACTTCAATGATCCATTCTTAGCGTATGCGTATATAGCTTCTGTTCCATTTTTCGTGGCTCTTTATCAAGCCTTTAAACTTATAGGTTATATTGATAAGAACAAGATTTTCTCTCAAGTTTCTGTGGAAGCTATTAAGAATATAAAATACTGTGCATTGACCTTAATTGCCTTTATTGTTGGGGCAGAAGCTTACTTTTTTATAATTCAACGCGGCAAGGAGGATATTGCGGGTGGAGTTGTTATGGGTCTTTTCGCGATTTTTATCTCTGCTGTAATTGCAACTGCTGCCGCTGTTTTTCAAAAACTTCTTCAAAACGCTGTTGATATAAAATCAGACAACGATCTAACAGTCTAAGGACCAATTATGTCAATTATAATAAACATTGATGTAATGCTCGCGAAAAGAAAAATGAGCGTTACTGAACTTTCAGAAAAGGTGGGAATTACAATGGCTAACCTTTCTATTTTAAAAAACGGAAAGGCAAAAGCAATACGTCTATCAACTTTGGAAGGAATCTGTAAAGCATTGGATTGCCAACCGGGAGATATTTTGGAATATAAAAATCAGCAAGAAAATTAGATCATTATCAATGAAAGTTTGGGAACAAGTAATGAACGACATAGCTAAATTAAAAGATGCACATAAATCACTGCTAAAAATAAAACTGAAAAATGTGGCGTGAAAATTTAATATTGGTCTTAAAAATATTTTCTGCTAAAGTTGACTAATTATCAGAATATCCACTTTGAAATATTTACTAAACCGAGATTATCATTTACTTTTTATTTTTTAATTTTTTCATCTGGAGCATATCGAAGGATGATACCACCCTTAGCAAGCGGACGTGCTTCGAGTAGTTTGAGTTTTTTATGAGGAATTCCCTTATTAAACAAAAGTCTCCCCTTACCTAAAAACTCTGGTGCAATGCATAAGCGAAACTCATCAAACAGCTCTGCTTTCATTAAAGATTCAGAGAGGTTACCGCTGCCGAATACAAACATATCTCCGCTGCCATGCTGCTTCAATTTAGGAATTTCAGCCGCAGCATCTTTCACAATTGTTGTATTGTTCCAGCTTGCAGATTTTAGTTTTCGTGAACATACAACCTTGGGAAGTTTGTTCATGTATTCCGCTACCTCTCCTTCAGCTTTATCTCCTTCAGCTTTAGTCCAGTACTCGGCCATACCTTTATAGGTCGTCGCTCCAAACACAAGCATGTCTGCTGATTTTAGTTGTTGAATGCTGAAATCCTCAAGCTCTTTGCCCCAGACAAGCTCGTGAAAGCTCAAGTCCCAATTTTTCTCACCTTCAAAATATCCGTCTAGGGTAACTACATTCCACATTATAAGTTTTCTCATAATATATTTCTTAATGAATTGGAGTTTATAAATAATTTCTTTTCTGCAGCGAAGCGTCCTAACTTATCAAATTGTTGTGATATTTTTACGCCTTATGTTTATAATTTAGAATTTATGGCTAACGGCTGGTTTTTAAGTTTATCTGCCGAAGGCATGACCGCCGCCCAACACAGCAATGCAACTTTAAAAACGAACACCAATAATTTTTAATTAACTTTCATTTATAACTTACTTCAAAGAGCAACTTATCTTTTACAACCCTACTTTATTATTACAAAAATGCCGCTACGTTTAAAGCGGTCGGCCTTGAAGAACTTGTTATACCTCTTCTATTTCATAAAGCTATTCTATTTTAAAAAACTTTTCAGTTCATCTAGAGATATTGCTTCACCAATCATAACTTGACTTAATTCACGATACTCTTTTAGAATTTGTGCAACGATAGCTGATTCCATATACTCTATTTGTTTACCGCTGTTATCAGTTCCAGTATAAACAACTCCCGTTTTATTATTCTCAAGAGCTTTTAGGGCAGATAAAACAAGATCTGAAATTGGAGCATGCTTACTTACTACAACTCCATAAACATTATTCTGATAATCTAGAAACAATGGCCCACCAGAATTACCAGGAT
>JACAFC010000075.1 GCA_013388515.1 Ignavibacteriaceae bacterium
AAGAACAATTTGCAGACAATTTTGTCGGGCAGAAAATTCAACCATTTTGGATTGAAGATGAAGCAAAGGAAATTCCCAACACAAATTTTATTACCGGAGGGTTATTCAAACCTTTTGCAGTTCGTGATGGAAGATTAATCACCGGTCAGCAGCAATATTCTGGAACACAGGCTGCCAAGCTTGTGATAGAGGCATTAGGAATATAATTTTAATTTTCAAATGAAAACCACAAAATTTTATAATCAATAAAAATTACTTAAATGAAGGTTGTATTAAGTGAATAAACCAATTCTTGAAAAGAACCGAATTGAAGCTTTTAGTGATGGAGTGATAGCAATTATTATAACCTTGCTTGTATTGGAAATAAAAGTGCCGCATATTGATGGCGAAGTGAATGCTTATACTATTGGAGCTGCACTGATAAAAATTTTACCAAAATTTTTAAGCTGGGCATTAAGTTTTTTTATGGTTTTAATAATGTGGGTAAATCATCATAGAATTTTTAATGATCTAAAACATTCCGATAATGGTTTAATGTGGGTAAATGGGCTGCTTTTATTTTGGATGGCTTTTGTTCCTTTTCCAACTGCATTTATGGGAGACTATTTTGATCAACCAATCGCAATGTTCTTTTTTGGTCTGTGTATGGCATTCACCGGGCTATCATTTTACTTTTTAAGAAGATATATTTATAAACAAAATCATTTACTAAAAGAATCGGTTGATTTGAACGTTTATAAAAGTCTGCTTTCTAAAACAATAACCTTTGGACCAGTTCTATATTTTATTGGCGCAGTAAGTGCGTTTATTTATCCATACTTGGCCTATGGGATTTATGCGCTGATACCAATTTACTTCGTCTTTTTTGGAATGAATAAGAAATCTAAGGACAACTAAGCATGCAAATAGCAATCATCGGAGCCGGAAATGTTGGTAGTGCTTTAGCAAAACAATGGGCGAAAGCGGGTCATACTATTTTACTCGGCTTAAGAGATTTGAATTCAACCGATGCAAAAGAATTAGAAAAATTTTCTCCAAACATTTCATCACACACAATCAGCGAAGCAATTAACAATTCTGAAGTTGTTTTATTTTCAACTCCGCCTGAGGCTGCAGTAACAGTTGCAAAACAAAATCCATCGCTAAAAAATAAAATTGTAATTGATGCAACGAATTCAATATTCAAAAAACCGGAGCCATATAAAACAGCATTCGAAGGAATTAAAAAAGAAACCGGATGCCAAGAGGTGGTCAAATGTTTCAACTCCACAGGATTTGAGAATATGGAAAATCCAAAGTACGGCAATTTAGTTATTGATATGTTTGCTGCCAGTTCAAGTAAAAAAGCTAAAGAGGTAGCAAGAACATTATCTATTGATGCTGGTTTTGCTGAGTGTTATGATTTTGGTGGAGATGATAAGGTAGAATTGCTCGAGCAATTTGCACTAAGCTGGATAAATCTTGCAATACTTCAGAAGCAGGGAAGAAATATTGCGTTTAAAGTATTAAGGAAGTGAAACATCTTTAAAAAGATTTCAGTAAATCGGGAACTAAGGAATAAATTAAAATTAAAACTTAATTTTTCTTTCGTTTCTCTTCCATGATCCTCTTCAGTTCTTTTAAAAGCAATGGAAACGCCGGTTCAGTCATTCCGTGATCGTAACCATCTAATTCATAAAGTTTTGTTTTTGTATGACCAGCTACTTTCATCATTCTCGTCAAATATGCATTTTCTTCGTAACGGCCAAGCAATTCTAATTCACGATCTCCCGTAATCAAAATTAGTGGCGGCGCATCCGAACGGACATGATAAAGCGGCGCTAAGTCATCTATAATCGGCTGGGTTCCTGGAATTCCTCTCTCTTCGCGAATTGTAAAATGGGTGATTGCATGTCCGCTGAAAGAAATTAATCCTGCAATGCGGTTTGCATCAATGCTATAGACTTTAAGCCATCGTTTATCTAAACCGATCATGTTTGTAAGATAGCCGCCAGCCGAATATCCGGCTACAAAGATTAATGCAGTATCGCCTCTATAATTTTGTATGTTGTTAAAAACCCATGCAACTGCCGCTGCGGCATCTTCAATATACTTTGGCGACTTGACTTTAGGGTACAAACGATAATTCACTCCCACCACACAAAATCCTTTTTCTTTCAAAGCACTTGGGATTTCTTTCTCTCCGCCTGTTAGTCCTCCGCCATGAAACCAAACAATGGTTGCAAAGTTTTTAATTTTCGAAGGATAGTAAACATCTAATACGCATCTTTCTTTTATGTATTCATCTGAATTCTGAATTGACTCCTCGTAGTAAGGAATGTTTAGCTTTGTCTGGTATTCGGTTGTTTGAGCAAAAGCCGGTAGTCCAAAAGCAATTAGATATATCGCAAGTAAAATATTTTTCATCTCCAGTTTTTCCGTTTTTTTAATTCGGTTATGTGTGCGAGATGATGGTTGCAATGCCAGGCATAAAGCGCAATACTTTCTTCGAGCGGGAATTCTTTCCCATGCTCGGGATGAATGTAAATTCGTTTCAAGTCATCTTGATTTAATGATTTTAGTAGAACTGTCCACCGCTTGTGTACTCCATCAAGGATCAGTAAAGCTGAAGCAATTGGCATTGTTTTACTGTCAGCTAGTTCTGCCCAGCGATCTTCCATATATGGTTTAATTGTCGGCTTATCCTCAGTTAACAAAAGTTTATGCCGGATTAAACCATTCATATGACTATCAGCGCAGTGATTTACAACTTGTCTGATTGTCCAGCCTTCAGGGCGATAAGGAGTGTCAAGTTCTTCTTCATTCAGATTTTCAACTTCTGCTTTTAGTCTAGCAGGAAATGACTCAATTACTAAAATGAATTTCTCAATTATCTCAGTTGTGATAATATCCGGCAGTTTAAATTTCCCGATGGGATATTTCATTTGTTCTATGTTCATACCTGATTTCCTTCAAATAAAATATTTTGACAGCTAAATACTAAAATTTTCGGATATCTAGCCAACTATTCTTTTTAATTTCATACACAAAAGAAATTGAGTTTTCACTCTTTTTTAGTTCGTTAATCTTTTTTGCTCCTAATTTTAAAATTGCCTTTTGCGAGCGAATATTTTTTTCACCAATGTGAAAGATAACGGTTTCAACAAACTTAAAAGCATAATCAAGCATTAATGTTTTCATTGCTCTGTTGTAAGCGGTTCCCCAATATTTTCTGGTGAGAAATGTAAATCCAATTGCAATCGAGTTATTGTTCTCATCATAATCATAGTATCTCGAGCTGCCGATTACTTCGCCGGTTTTATTATCAATAACAAGAAAAGCTCCTCTTGAATCGATGGCGCCTTTAAAGAATTTCTCAAACGCATGTCTCTGGAATCGATTGTTTTCAGGATGCTGTTCCCAAATTAGTGGATCGGAGGCAGCTTTGTAAAGTGTTTCGAAGTCCTCTTCTTTCAGCGGTATGAGTTTTACAAGTTCATTTTTAAGAGTTGGCTGTAAATTCATTTCATTTAATCGTAGGGATGAGGCATGCCTCATCCATTAATTTATATATTCAGATTTTCAGAAATTGTTTTCTCTAGATCCCATTTAAAAGTATTTAGTTTTATGTAGTTTCTAATAAAATACAATTCTTTTTCGTTACGAATAATCCTGTCATAATAACTTCTTTGCCATCTGAAATTTGAATATCTATTCAGATTTGCCCACTTAGTAACGGCCGATTTATAGGAACCGACAATGTAACTTAATGTAGGAGCGGAACATGTTCCGCCCTCTTTGTTGTTAATTTTATCTTTGGTCGAGGCATGCCTCGACCCTACATCGTTTAATATTATAATTCCGTGGATATGATTTGGCATTATTACAAACTCATCTAGTTCAACATTTTTGTAATGGGATGGAATCTCATTCCAAAGATACATTGCTTCTTTTCCAAGTTGATTGAGATTAACTTTCTCGTTAATTATTTCACCAAAGAAATGCAAATGATTATTGGTGCAAACAGTTACAAAATACCAATGTGGAGTCGTATAATCCCACTCCTTTAGTCGAGGCGATTTCCTGCTGTTAAAAATCATTGGCGTTGATGACTTGATTACTGATGACCATATTTATTAAACACAAACGAAATCAATCTTGGTACTTCATTTTCGCGCCGATTGTCAAACCATTCGTTTATTTCAATTAGGTTAAAAGAATTTTTCTTTGCGGCATCTAAATAATCTGAGAGATGATGAACATAGACTTCCAATTCTTCAGTTCCTTTTTCAGTTTCATACTTCGCTTTGCTGCCTAAGTATTGGCGGGCTGGATGAAGTTCACATACGAAGAACTTACCGTTGGCTTTTAATTTTTGCAGCGCTTGATTGAAAATAAAATCTAAATCTTTGATATGCTCCAAAGTTAAATTGCACGTAATTAAATCGGCAAAGTTGTTTTCAATTGGCCAGGGTTTTTTCAAATCTGTTATTTGAAATCTTATTTTATTTGAGGCGATTTTACTTTTAGCTATGTTGAGCATTTCCTCAGAAAAGTCGAGTCCGATTACAGATTTTGCTTTTGTAATGAGCCACTCGGAATTCTTTCCTGTTCCGCAGCCGAGCTCAACAACATTTTCAAAATTATACTTAGATAAAGTTTCAACGGTTGCCTTTTTATCTAAGTCGCGAGTTTTGTTTTCGTTTGTGTCGTATTGTTCTGCCCAGGAGTTGTAGGATTTCTCGATGCTCATAGCTTAATAAAAATTATTTTTGCCACGAATAACACGAATTAACACTAATAAGATTTGTGACAATTAGTGTAATTCGTGGCTTATTTTCTCAGCAGCATATCGCTGTAGGAATCTGAAATTAAATCTTCATCCTTAATTTTAAAAAGATTGAGATAATATTTGCACTGTTCGTAAAGTTTATCTTTGCCAATCTTTCCATCAAAATCAATAGCTTCAATTTCAACGAATGTTCCTAAGTCTTTCACCGAATCAATATGAAACTTAACATTCTCAATAAAATATATTTCTCTTGTTTTATCAACGACAACTAAAATACCCAGCGCTTTGCTTAAAATTTCTTTCAAGGAAAATTTATCTGCAGATTTATAAAAAGTTACATTTGATCTTTTTGGACCTTCAATATCTTCTCGTTCATAATGGACAAGAGAATTTTCAATATTACCTTCCCTTAATTTCAATCTTCCGGAATTCACTTTGAAGTAGGTATCAACCTGATGATCAACTCCTTTGAATTCGGCATTTAGCGATTTTAAAATTTCGCGAATATCATTTTGCTTATTTGATCGTGCTTTTATCTCAATATTCAATTGTGTCATTTAAGGCTCTTTGTTGTAGTTGAGTAAAATAGCATTTATAAATTCTGCATTTTTAGACTATTTTCCTAACTTTTTTATTTTTTGGATGGGTTAGGAACTTTAGAATCCAAATACATGTTATAACATCTAACGTTACAACATTTAATTTGAATTAACTTAAATCAAAACAAAACAAACAAAAGGAGTACAACATGAACAAGCTCAAATTTCTTGCTGTCAATTTTATTTTGCTTTCGGCAGCAGTATATGCACAAACAACCTGGACGATTGACAAGTCTCATTCAAAAGTTGGGTTTAGTGTGTCGCACATGGTAATTACCGATGTCGATGGATATTTCAAAGAGTATGATGCTCAAATTTCCACAAACGGTGATGACTTCTCAACTCTTAAAGCGGAATTAAAAATTAACACAAACAGTATTTTTACTGATAACGAAAAAAGAGATGGTCATCTTCGCTCGGACGACTTTTTTAATTCTGAAAAATTTCCTCAAATGATTTTTAAAAGTAAAAGCATCAAGAAAGTTGGCGAAAACAAATACAAACTTGTTGGCGATTTTACAATTCGTGATGTAACAAAACAAGTTGAACTTGATGTTAAGTTTAATGGAATTATAAAAGATGCCTGGGGAAATACTAAGGCTGGGTTTAAGGTCACAGGTGAAATCAATAGATTTGATTATAATTTGAAGTGGGATAAAACTATAGAAACTGGTTCTCTCATAGTTGGTAAAGAAGTAGAGCTTGTAATTGATTTACAACTTGTTAAAAAATCATAAATGAAACTTGAAGAAGAAATAAAGCAGAAAAAATTCAGAAACGAATATCACAAGCTTGCCGTGAATATAATTTATACTCACGGCTGGCTTTTAAATCATCAATCAGCTTTTCTCAAGAAGCATGGTCTTACTGGTGCACAATTTAATATTCTAAGAATTTTACGCGGGCAACATCCCGATCCAGCATCAATTAATTTGCTAAAGGAAAGAATGCTGGATAAAATGTCTGACGCATCAAGGCTGGTTGAAAGACTGCTTCAAAAAGGATTGGCAGATAGAAAAATTTGTCCCGAAGACAGGCGCAGAGTTGAAGTAGCGATAACCGAAAAAGGATTGAATTTATTGAAAGAAATCGATTCTCATGATGTGGAAGCAGATAAAATTTTTGAAAAGCTAAGCACCGAAGAAGCAAAATTATTGAATGAGCTTTTGGATAAGCTAAGAGGATAAAGATGGAAAAATCATTAAATGGAGTTCACCACATAACCGCAATGGCAAGCGATCCGCAGGCAAACTACGATTTTTATACTCAAATACTTGGAATGCGGTTTATAAAAAAAACCGTGAACTTTGATGCACCGGATGTTTATCATCTTTACTATGCAGATGAAGTCGGTACGCCCGGAACTGTGCTTACGTTTTTTCCTTTTCCCGATGCAAGACGAGGTAAGCGGGGAACAGGAGAAATAACCGTAGTCTCATTTAGCGTTCCATCAACATCTTTGAATTACTGGATGGAACGATTTGCTAATCTTGGAATTGATTTCGATGGCCAAAAGAAAAAGTTTGATTATGAATTTATAAGCTTGCTTGATCCTGACGGAATGAAAATAGAAATTGTTGCTGATCCGAATGTTGATTCAATAGTTGGATGGTATAACGGTGAGGTTCCGCCCGAATATTCAATAAGAAAGTTTTTCGGTACAACTTTTTACTTGAGAAACTCCAACCCAACAGAAGAATTATTATCAGAAATAATGGGTGCAAAACTTGTTTCCTCCGAAGGAAAAATAAAACGATATTCTTTGGGAGAAAACACTAGTCAATCCTTTATGGATATTTTAGAAGATGCAGTTTCTCCACGAGCAACTGGAGGCGCAGGTACAGTTCATCATATTGCTTGGCGAACTGCAAATGATGAAGAACAGCTAAACTGGAGAAAAAGAATTTTAGATGCTGGCTATTACCCGACTGAAGTTGTCGACAGGAATTATTTTCACTCAATTTATTTTCGTGAACCCGGCGGAATATTATTTGAAATTGCAACTGATCAGCCGGGATTTATGGTGGATGAGAGTTTTGAGAATCTCGGCACAGATCTAAAACTTCCCGAATGGCATGAGCCAAAGAGAAAAATAATTGAGCAGATTCTTATTCCGTTAAAAACAAAGAGTTTTATAAAGCAAAACTGAGTATGTATGGAAATAAACGAACACGCTAAAATAAAAAGCTTGCATCAGGATCAGCACATGATTCATTACGGAGCTGTTCTTGATGATGCTGATGCAGCAATTATTATGGTTCACGGCAGAGGAAGTTCGGCTCACGATATTATTTCTCTAGCCTATGAGGTTGATTTACCAAACGTGGCGTACATTGCGCCGCAAGCAAAAAATAATTCATGGTATCCTTTAAGTTTTTTAAATCCTGTTGAGATGAATGAACCGGGAATTTCATCCGGAATGGCTTTGTTAAACTCAATAGTTGAGATGGTTTTACAAAAAGGATTTACAACCGAACAAATTTATCTGCTTGGATTTTCGCAAGGAGCGTGTCTAAGTTTAGAATATGCCGCCCGCAATCCCAAAAAGTTTGGCGGCATTTTTGGATTGAGCGGTGGCTTGATTGGTGAAGCTGTAAAACTGGAAAATTATTCGGGTGATCTAGAAGGAACTGACATTTTTCTCGGCTGTAGCGATGTTGATCCGCATATTCCGCTTCAGCGGGTAAATGATACTGAGCAGGTTTTTAAAAAATTAAATGCAAATGTTTCGAAAAGAATTTTTGAAGGAATGGCACACACTGTTAACGAAGATGAAATTGATTTTATTAAAACTCTGTTGAAGCAAAAGACAGCTAAGCAATTTTAATTAAGGGACGCTGCTAAAGTGGAAAGATATTTGGAAAAATAGTATTCAATTTTCTTCTTTCTGTACTGCATAATAAACCGCGGATGATCTAACGACTCAATTCTATCAAACAATCCAAGCTCATTATTCAGTAATTTGAGATACTCTGCATTCTTTTTACCAAGGCAAATTGCAGTTTTTCTGTCTGCACCGAATTTTGATTGATCGCCCAAAGATTTTATAAGATGAGGTTTCAGAATATTGAACAAATTTTGACTGTCGTAGTAATTGTAATTCTTCCCATCTTTAATGAGCGCAAGCGGATAAATAGCCGAAAGAAAAAAGTGAGAGAAGAATTTCTCAACTCCGCCAAATCTCGTAATTACTTCGTAGACAAATTTGCTGGAAAGCTCCTCCTTATTTCCAAGTTGGTTATCAATCCCGCAATGATTTTTTAATGCCACAGGATCAGTGAAAGATATGCCTGTTAATCCACCGCCAAATCTCCCGGGGTTTATCCCAAGAACAAAAATTCTCTTTCGTTCGTCGTCATAAAACTTATTATAGAATTTCTTGACGGTGTCTTTTACTTCTTTCTTTTCGTATGGATTCATTATCCCAATTCCGGAAGGAAGTTTAGACGGAGATTTCAGCCCCGTGAAATAGTGTATTGATTTAACGGCGAAGGTAGGCATCTTTTTTCTATCATTATAAAAAGCTGTTACGAAGTGGTTCGTAACAGCTAAGAAAGTTCAGCATGATGATTTTTGATTTTAAGATATCCTCTTATCTATTCAATAAATGAATCATTAATTCCCACCCAAAATTAATGGCAAGCCATCTTTACCCGAACCAATTACAACTATTTTGGTGTTATTAGAACTTGCTAATTTTTCAGTAGCTTCAATTCCTTTCCACTTCAGCAGCTGATCGCTGATTCCTCTTGCAACTATATCCTGAAAATCCGCAATACCTTTTGCTTCAATTCTCTTTCTTTCAGCTTCTTGTGTTTCTCTCTGAAGAACGAATTGCATTCTTTGGCTTTCTTGTTCCGATTTTAATTTTTCTTCGATCGAAGCCGTAAGTCCCGCTGGCAGTAAAATTCTTCTTAATGGTGCGGCATCAACATTAATACCGCGTGGCGTAACTAATTTTTCCAGATCGGATTTAATCAGGTTTGCCATTTGTCCTCGTTCGGCAGTATATAATGCGCGTGCATCATAACTTGCAGTAACTTCTCTAACAACAGAACGAAACTGAGGAATAAGAATTTTCTCTACATAATCTTCACCAACAGTTTTATAAATTCTATTTGCGTTCTCAACATTTAGGCTGTATAAAAGACTTATCTCAAGCTCTACATTCATTCCTTCTTTAGAAGGAACATCCATTACCTCTTTAAGTTCTTGTGTGCGTGCATCAAACTTAACCACATTAGCAAGCGGATTAACAAGATTTATTCCTGGGCGTAATGTGTTATCGCTTACCGTTCCATAGAAATCAACAACACCAACATGTCCGGCTGGTATTACTGTCCAAACCTGCATGAAAGCAATTAAACCAGCTATTACTAAACCAACTAACGCTAAATTTGATTCTGATTTATTTGCTCTTCTTTTAGCGTTAAAATAAACCACACCCGCTGCCAGAGCAGCAAGCAAAGCAATTATGAATAGCATTTTCTACCTCTTATTTTTTATATTCTTTTAAGAAACCTCTAAATTCAATTTTGTGAGATTCTTCTTGAGCTAACAACCCGATTACAAGATCTTGAGTAACGTAATCAACACCATCGCAAAGTTTTATTATTTTGTTGTACTGAGCTATAGCGCCCTCCTCTGCCTTAAGAACACCTTCAATTACAGATACTACATCTGTGCTGTCTTTTGGCGGCTGCATATATTTTTGTGCAGCTTTAAATTCCATTGAACCGGGAACAACACCATCAATTTCTTTTATTCGTTTTGCTAAGGTCTGAGCATGGGCAATTTCCTCAGCAATATCAACTTGCAATGACTTTTTTATTTCCTCGGCTCGAACACCGTCCAAGTTTATAGAGTTTGCTATATAGTTCATTACTGTTTCAATCTCCATCCAATAGCTGATGGTTAGATTTTTTACTATCTCTTTTTTTGATGCCATAATATTTATCCTTTCAATTAAGTTAATATTCTTTTTACAAGTTTTGGTTTACTTACTTTATTTTTTGAAAATTCTAAAGAATCTGAAATCTTTTTTACTGCTGTGTTCAAACTGTGTTTGTAATCGGTAAATACTTCAGCTATAACATCGTTTTTGCTTATTTGATTTCCAATCTTTTGATAAAAAATAATTCCAGCCTTTGGGTCAATCTTATCTTCTTTAGTTTTTCTGCCTGCACCAAGCTCCAAAGCTGCCATCCCGATTTCATAATTGTTTATTGAAGATAAATATCCGCTCTTTGCTGAATATATTTTTTCTGAATATTTTGATTTCGGATATTTCTCCGGTTTGTACAGATAGCTTACATCGCCATTTTGCAGTTTTACGATCTCAGTAAACTTGTTAAAAGCTTTTCCATTTCTTATCAGTTCCAGCGAAATTTTTTTCCCCTCTTCAACGGAATCAGCTTTTTTACCAAGATAAATCATTGCCCCAGCTAAATTCAAACAAAGTTCTAATAGATCAGGAACGTTCTCACCTTGCAAAACTTTTATTGATTCATAAACCTCAAACCAATTTCCAATATAATTACCAAGCGGTTGATTCATATCAGTTATAAATGCAATTA
Source organism: Ignavibacteriaceae bacterium (assembly GCA_013388515.1). Classification (GTDB taxonomy): domain Bacteria; phylum Bacteroidota; class Ignavibacteria; order Ignavibacteriales; family Ignavibacteriaceae; genus XYD12-FULL-36-8. Next base: position 10,947 of record JACAFC010000075.1, read on the forward strand.
CTTTTTTATTAAAAGATTTAGCTGTTCGGATGAGAGAATCGGCAAGCTTTAATGCATCCTTCTCTTTAGACATGAAAGCACCACTGCCGGTTTTAACATCTAAAACAAGACCATCAATTCCTTCCGCCATTTTTTTACTCATTATGCTTCCGGTAATCAAGGGGATTGATTCAACCGTAGCTGTAACATCTCTTAATGCATAAATTAGTTTATCTGCTGGAGCAATTTCTTTAGTTTGACCAATTAAAACCGCACCGCATTTTTTCAAAACGGTTTTATATTCTTTTAGAGACAAATTGGTTCTAAAGCCGGGAATAGCTTCTAGTTTATCTAAAGTTCCTCCGCTGTGTCCAAGCCCGCGCCCGCTTATCATTGGAACTTTTACTCCAGCAGCAGCTGCAATTGGGGCAATAATTAAGGATGTTTTATCACCCACACCACCGGTTGAATGTTTATCTACTTTAACACCTATAATATCTTTTAGATTAACAACTACTCCGGAATTAATCATGGCATTAGTTAATGCTGATTGTTCATTTTCATTCATTCCTTTGAAGTAAACTGCCATTAAGAATGCGGAAAACTGATAGTCGGGAATATTTTTCTTGAGATAAGAATCAATTAGAAATTGTATCTCGCTGCTGGTTAGCGATTCACCGTTTCTTTTTTTACGTATGAGTTCAACTGCATTCATGCTGCAAACTTAATCAATATTAAAATAAGTAGGGATTGAATTAATGAGACTTATTAAAAATTCATAAATCATTCTTTGCAATCCCAAATTTACCTGTTGCATACAGGCATGCCGAAAGTGGCAAATTAAAATTTATTGCAAAAATGCCAGATTGATTAGTTATTATATTCTTTGCAATGGCTTTGAAGAAATAATTTTGCAAAAGTTTCAAAATAATATGGTTTTTAGAAAGCTCTGGCAGCGCTCTAAATCAAACTAGATAATTAGTGAAATATTTGTTTGCCCCTTCTTATTTGATTAATTTAAGCCTTCAAAAACAGCACATAGGAAAGATGACTACAAAGGAATTACATTTTAATAAAAGAACACACACTTGTGGTGAATTAAGAGAAAACAATATTGGTCAATCAGTTGTATTAAATGGCTGGGTTGATACAAGAAGAGATCTTGGCGGATTAATTTTTATCGAAGTACGAGATCGTTATGGGATAACTCAAGTTGTATTTGAACCGAGTTTTAGTGAAGAAGCACATAACCATGCCAAAGAATTGCGAAGCGAATTCGTTGTATCGATTGAGGGTACTGTTAGAAAAAGACCTCCGGAAACAGATAATCCTGCCCTTCCAACCGGGCATATTGATGTAATGGCGAGTAAGCTTGTTATTCTTAATCATGCTAAAACAGTTCCATTCCCTATAAAAGATAAAATTGATACAAGTGAAGATGTTAGGTTAAAGTATAGGTATCTTGATTTGCGAAGACCATCCGTTCAGAAAAATCTTCTCCTGCGTCATAAAATGTATCAACTAACCAGAAAATATTTTGATGAAAATAATTTTGTGGAAGTTGAAACTCCTGTGTTAATGAAAAGTACTCCAGAAGGCGCAAGGGATTATTTGGTTCCAAGCAGAATACACAAAGGAAAATTTTATGCTCTGCCGCAGTCGCCGCAAACATATAAGCAATTACTGATGGTTTCGGGAATGGATCGATATTTCCAAATCGTAAAATGTTTTAGGGATGAAGATTTACGGGCTGATAGACAACCTGAGTTTACCCAAATTGATGTTGAAATGTCTTTCATTGACCAGGAAGATATTTTCCAGATGGTTGAGGGCTTGATGAAAATATTTTATAAAGAAGTATGGAATTCCGAGCTGCAAGTTCCAATTCCAAGATATACCTTTGATGAAGCAATGGAAAAATACGGAAGTGATAAACCGGACCTTAGATTTGATCTTGAATTAGTTACTCTAAATAAAGTTTTTTCACAAACTGCATTCAAAGTGTTTAAAGATCAAATTGATGCCAGCGGAATTATTACGGGACTTTTAGCTCCCGGCTGCGGCGATTATACGAGAAACCAGCTTGATGTACTTACTGATTTTGTTAAGAAGCTGGGTGCTGGCGGATTAATTTGGATGAGAGTTAAAGAGGGCGGTGAACTCGAAGCACCAATTGCAAAATTCTTATCCGATGAGGAAAAGAAAAACTTGGTTTTTGAAATTCATGCAAAACCTGGCGACTTAATTTTTATTTTATCTGGTAACAGAATAAAAACTTTAAATATTATGGGGATGCTTAGATTAGAAATGGCAAGAAGGCTGGAGTTGATTAAATCCGATTCAGCTCCAAAATTACTTTGGGTAACCGATTTTCCTTTATTCGAATGGGACGAAGAAACAAAACGGTTCTATGCGATGCATCATCCATTTACTTCGCCGAGATTGGAAGATATTAAACTTATGGATTCACATCCTGAGCGAGTTAAGGCGCGAGCTTATGATCTTGTGCTTAATGGCAGCGAAATTGCCGGTGGTAGCATTCGTATTCATGATTCGCATTTGCAATCGAAAATGTTCAAAGCTTTAGGAATTAGTCATGAAGAAGCTGAACACAAATTCGGATTTCTAATGAATGCATTCAAATATGGCGCTCCCCCGCATGGCGGAATAGCTTTCGGCTTTGATAGATTAGCTATGATTTTTGCCGGTGAGAATTCAATAAGAGAAGTTATTGCTTTTCCTAAGACCGCAAGTGCAGTTTCTTTGATGGATGATTCTCCTTCGCAAGTTGATGAAACACAATTGAAAGAACTCCACATAAAAATTAGATAAGCAGGATCAATATTTATTACTTGATTGAAAGGGTTTTATTATAATCTTCAATCAAGTAATTATATTTTCCGGTGTTAATGTTCCAAATTTCTTTCAATCTATTCCAGCTCCAAAGATTCCCCTTTATTATAATTGACAGCTTTTCATAATATTCTGCTAAACTTGGGTTTGAAATTCTATTCTTACTGCTTTTAATTGTTTCAAGATATCCATCTGGAATTTTTCTAGGAAAATGTCCAATTCGCCAAAATTTTTCAGTCTTCGGCTTTTCATGATTTATAAGCCAATACTCAGTTGATGGAAGTTTTGAAAGTAAAGGTTCTGTTAGTGCATACTGATCAACAACGTGAACATTTCGGCCAAGATAAAAACCAAATAAACCAAGACTCGATTTCACTACAAGTTCATGCCCCGATTCTTTAAATGTTACTGCATGAATTATCCAAGGATGTTTTTCAAGTTTCCGTTCGAATAAATTATTCAGCAAACCTGTGTTTTCGTAATACCAGAATCTCTCATCTGTAATCCCATTATGCATGCCAATAATTGTTGGCCCAAATCGAAATGCATTAATGATTTTAGGACCAAGGCTGTAATGTTTAGTACTTAGTACATTTGGGCGGGGTGATAAAAATCCTAAACCAATTATAACACCAGTAAAAATCAAAGTTTTTTGAAAGGACTTTATCTCTACTCGCGAAAGAACAATTACTGAGGTTAACAAGGGAGCAGATAAAAATCTGCCGCTCATAAAATCGCCGCCGATGTTAAGCAGATAGACAATTTGCAAAATGATTCCAATGGCAATGGGAAATAATTCCTTCCTCATAAGAACGAAGGGAAAAATGATTCCTGATATAAGTACGCAAAAGGTTAGCGGATCCATATACAAAGAGTCTAGCAAATAGTATAAGCCTTGTTCGATTAATTCTAACCTACTTATACCAGTATTAAGTTTTGCATACGCTGTATTCGGAAAAGGAAACCCATAATAAAAAAGTGAAAATAATTCCCAAAGAAAAAATGGAATAAAACCGGCAAGAATAATTGCAATGTTTTTTAATTTCTTATTTGATTTAGAGAATTCGAATAACAGAGCAGGCATTAGTAAAAGAAGGGAGTCAATCCTGTTTAAAGCTGATAATGCAGAAACTACTGAAAGCAGAAATAGCTTGTTTTTAGTTTTGTATTCATCAAAATAGATTATAAAAAATACAACAAACAGAAAATGCGCAAGCGGATTTTCAAGTCCGGAAGTTGAGTAATCTAAGTAAGACTTTGAGAATATTAGAATTAAAGAAGCAATTATTGCGCTGTTTATTGAAGATGATATTTTTTTTAGGACAAGGAAATAGGCAGTGATTGAAACAATAATCGAAACAGAAATACTTGTGTAATAAAATTCCTTTGTAAGAAATGTAAAAAATGAAAGTAAAAACATCCAAAGCGGATGTGTATATGCCTGAACTCTCTCACTTACATTCCAGACCAACCCATAACCGTTGATAAAATTATCAATGTTTCTAAAGGTTATATAAGCATCATCCGAGAGCCAAGCTGTAAGTACTAGTAAAACAGTATAAATAAAAGTGAAAGCAAAAAACAGCCAAGCTTTTATGGAAATGTTTACTTTGTTGATACTCATCATTTAAGGTTTATTTTTATCTCTGGTGAACAACAATTAAGCCATCATCTTTAAAATAAAAAAGCCGTGAGAATTTTCACGGCTTAAGTTTTAAAAGCCCTTCCCTTTGGGAAGGGTTGGGTTAGGCTTTTTAGAATACTCTAGAATTTGCCTGTTCGTTGTAAATAAACTGTACTTCAACCCATGCCGGGTTACCGGGTGTGCCACCGCCCCAACTTGTAATTTTTAACTTGGAATAATGTTGGTCGTTATCAAATAAGAAAACATAATTTGTTTCTCTATCACCCATTTGTGTTGCCCATGAACCAGTTGCAGCTGGTGAATCAACACCATCATCCAAATTTGTACCTGAACCAACAAAGAAAGAAGTATTTCTTGTCATACCAGAAGAACCATTTGCACTTCGGACGACAAATCCGGTTGACGAATAGAAAATATCAACTTTATCTTTATCTGCACTTGAAATACCATAAGCATTTCCGGTTGATAAATCTAAACCGCTTGGTTGAGCAGCGGTTGTTCCAGTTGTTTCCCATATTCTCACAGGTCCAAAGGTTAAAGCGGCGCGAGATAAAGTAATATTTCGCGTTGTTGTAGAACCGGCTGTAATTGTAATTCCAGTTTGAATTGAATCTTTGTAACCATCAAGTTTTAAGGTTAAGGTATGAACTCCGGCTGATAAGTTTTTAATTGAATCCGGTGTTACTTTTCCTGTGTTAGTTCCATCTACCCATATTTGAGCACCAACGGGAGTTGATTGAACAAACAATGTTCCTGTTGTTACGTCACCACCAGGATCTGTAGTTGAGTCTTCACATGAAATGAAGAAAAAGGTAGTGAACAATATTATTGGAAGAAAAATTAGTTTTTTCATTTAATAATCCTTTCTATTCTATTATTTATTTTTTTGTTAGACTAAAAGAAAATTTGGTTTTATCAACATTCTGTGTAAATGTACCGGACAGTTTTTTCAGATCTTGTGAAAGTTTTGCTTTATACGTACCGGCATATCGGCTGTGGAGCAAATCCTTCATGCTTACTTCAAGAGTCTCTTCGTTTATTGTTCCACTCACCTGTTGGTTAATAACCTCTCTATAATTAATAGTTATTGCACCTTTAAACGATTTTCCATCTTGTTCGGTGATTCTTAAAGTTGTTGACCTTTTATCAAATGTACCTGTCCATTTTCCTATTAATTCAGGTATAACAACTTCAGGCACCTCGACAACTTTCAAAGAATCTTTACTAACGGTATCAACAGGGGCTGGTTCCTCAACTTTAACTTGAACAGTATCTTTTGGTATTGAAGCTTCTTCGGTTTTCCTTTGCTCGCATCCGGTTTGTAACAAAAATGAGATCAGCATTAATGAAAATATAAAATTCTGAATTTTTACAATACTCATAAGCTTCTTAAAAAATAGACTGAGCATTTCAACTCCTTAAGTTAATTGTTAAAATTTCATCGTAAATTTAATTTTTTTGATGCTCATTCCCTACATTCATAAAATTTAACAGGTAAATATTTTAATTGAAAATCAGTCTTTATAACGCAACAGGGCGGTTAAATGGTTAACCAAATGGCTGCTGAGTTTCATCAGCCTTGAGCTTTATTAATTATATACTCATGTACATTTTACATTCTTGCAAATTGAAAGGGATGAAAGATGAGCGGAAAATCTTACGAGTAAAACGGAAGAAAAAGTAATTATTACAGTTGAAAAGGGGGAGTTTGAGTAAAAGTTACCCCAGATTATTAAACAATGCCCAACGAACATGCTATAAAAATATGGCAATCGGTAAATAAGAACCACGTCGAACATATTACTTGTAAAACTTTCATTTGTTATTTCTTTGCAAAAAAATCCCTTTATCGTAATTAAAATCTGAATTATTTCAGGTGGCACATTTTTTTCTAAACTCCTAGCGAATGTTTTTATAAAAATTGATTGAATGAAACTTGGGCCAGCAACAATTATTATTAATTCTACTTGGTTTGGTTGTTATAGGTATAGCGATTGCGATCGGGATTAATCTCTTTAGAGCGCATGCAATCTCATCAAAGAGAGATATCCTTACGAATGAAACAATTGATATGGCTGCTCAAGCAATTTCATATTATAAAAGAGCAAGGGAATTTGGCGGCGGCGGTAAATCATTTTTAGGATGGCAAATACCTTCTCAAGTTCAAAACACGATTAATGGTTCATACATTATTAGTCAAATTTACAGTGATAGTGTGGTTTTAGTTGCGACTGGAACTGAAATTGTTACAGGAAATGATTCGATACAGGTTAGAACAACAGTTTATTCAGATAACTATCAGATACAAATAATTCATTAAGGTAAGAATTGATGACATCAGTTTCATCACAAATTTAATTAACACAAAACACTAGGAGTAAAAAATGGGTCAACAGCAGCTTCTTTTAATCGTACTTGGCGTTATTGTAGTAGGTATTGCAGTGGTTGTAGGTATTAACCTATTCAACGCAAATGCAGTATCATCAAACAGAGACGGTGTGGTTTCTGATTTGAACAACTTGGGTGCAATGGCACAGCAATATTACAAAAAACCAACATCAATGGGTGGTGGTGGAAATACATTCACTGGTTGGTCAATACCAGCTGAATTAGATACAACAGCAAACGGAAATTATGGTGTAACAGTTGCAGCTCAAGCAGTTACAATTCAAGGTTATGGAACTGAAAATGCACCAAATGGTAATAAGATTAACCATACTGCAACAGTTGGACCGACAACAATTACAGTTGTAAAAACCAACTAATTAAGTGAGTGAACAAAAGTTCATCTCAAAATAATTCTTTTCTTTTAAGGCTGATAGACAATTTGTGTTATCAGCCTTTCTGCATTTTAAAGGTTACTGGCAGTTACTTAAAGACTTGCTAGAAGAAAACAAAATCGATTAATCATCCATTGTTTTTTGTTGAAACTTACTTTATTGAAGTAATTTCGAAATCATTAGAAGTGAATATCGGTAGTAAATCATTTGTAAATCGGTAGAATCGGTCAAAGGCAAGCCGACCGCCTAAACGCTATTTTATTACATTGAAAATTATAATGCCGATTTAACGCTAATTATTGCACATGGCATTGAAGTTGTTATTGTATAGAATAAATCTGAAATATTTTATTATTCTTTTGGGGCTGAATAAACAGATTGTTTATCAGCCGCTCTTCTTTTAAAGGTGAAAAATGATTGAAGTCAAATTTACAGCAGAAAAACCAGACGGACAGGCAATTAGCGGTTCACTTTCGGTTTCTTCATTTGGAGAAGGAAAGAAAAAAATACAACGCCTTGCCGAGAAAAATCAACTAAAAGTTAAAGCAATTGAACGCAAAGTAACTTATTTGTATAAGGCAAAAAAAGGTACAGATAAGCCAATTAGAGGCGAACAAAAAGCTTATTCAAAAAAGGAAGTGGAAGACGCATTAAGCAGATTGGGGTATAAGGTTCTGTCTGTTAATCGCAAGTTATTCGACATTCAAAGAAAGCCGCCAATGGCGGATATTGTAACCTTTGTAAAAATTAGTGCAGAATTATTGGAACAGAGGCTTGCTTACGGAGAAATTCTATCGCTTCTCATTAATGACACTCAAAACAAAACGCTAAAAGACACGCTAAAAGAAATTAACAATGATCTTAAAAAGGGTGCAGATAGTGAAGTAACCTTTCTAAAGTACCAAAACGTTTTCGGAAAGTTTACCGCATACATGCTGGGTCTTGCTTCAAAAAGTGGTAACATGTCGGAAATTTATAAAGCTACCGCAAAATTCTTGGAACGAAGGCAAGAATTTAAAAAGAGTTTGCGTAGTGCATTGATTACACCCGCTGTAACGGTATTTGTACTTTTCTTAACCATAGTATTTTATGTTGGCTATATATTCCCCGAAACTGCAAAACTGTTTGTGAAATTTGGAATTGAATTACCCCCAATGACAGCATTTACATTAGACATGAGCGATTTTCTTGTGCAGTACATTTGGTTAATTCTTGCCTTGTCTGTAATTCCACCTGTTGTTCTTTGGCAATTATCAAAAAGTAAAAAAGGCGGGCTTATTATGGGACAGATGATGATGAAATTGCCCGTACTTGGACCATTAGTTCACAAAACATTAATCGAAGTTTTTTGCCGAGTATTTTACACACTTTACAGTGGTTCTGCTGAAAGTATTGAACCAATACGAATTGCTTCCGAAGCAACAGGCAACAAATATTTTGAAGATAGAATTAAAAACGTTGCCATTCCTTTAATGCTTAAAAAAGGAACGGGGCTAACGGACGCTTTTACTGCTTCTGGAGTATTTACTGAAACTGCTTTATCCAGGCTGCATTCCGGTGAAGAAACCGGTACAGTTAAAAATACCTCTTTACAATTAGCAAATTATTATGAGAGCGAAACAGTATATCGTTTGAAAAATTTGATTGAGGTGATTCAGGTTTCGATTGCTATGATAATAATGGTAGTGATGATTATGTTAACGCTTGTATCTGCTGAGACAGCTACTGTTCGACCTCCAACGCCTGGAACATCGAATCAAATTTATTTCGAACAGAATGTAGGATGATTGCTACAAATCTAGACATGTCAGATAAAATCGGTTATCTCCTTTTCAAAAAGGGGGTAATTGATGCCGCCATGCTAGAGAAAGCACTCTCTGTAAAAGCTGAAGAAAAAGGAAAAATAAAGCGCAATCTTGCGCAAATTTTAGTTCAGAATTTTGAATTTGACCACGACACTATTTTCCGTGAAGTAGCCATACTTTATGCCTTTCGAGAACTTACCCTGCCCGAAGGTGATCAACTCATACATAAAATTGAATCTATAAAACAAGTTATAAACAAAACCAACGATCAGCTTAAGCAATTAATGTCTGAGCATAAGGTTATACCTTATGCATATGATGAAAGACTGCGCGACAAACTTATCCTTGCAGCAGTCGATCCAACTAATCGCACTATACCCAAAATTGCTTTTGCATTAAATGCCCGAAAATATGAAGTCGCTTTTCTCAAAAAGAAAGATTACGAGAGAATTGTACATCAAATACTTCCAGTTGAAAATGTTTACCTGAAAGCAATAGAAGAATCTTCAACTGAAATGGATATTGAGGGAGAGGAAACTTCTTTAGATGAACAAGAACTAGATGCTGAAATAAATAAAAGTGCTTTAATTAATCTTGTTGAAGGTGCGTTAGTCGAGGGCGTTCGTAAAGGAGCAAGCGATATTCATTTTATTCCTAGAGCGGGTAATAAAACTGAAATTTTATTCCGTGTTGATGGAAACCTGCAGCAATGGCACGTTCAGGAAAGCACCTTGCCTGAAGCAGTTGTTGCTGTTGTTAAAGACAGATCAAAAGGAATGGACAGATTTGAACGTGAAAAAGCTCAGGATGGTTTTATACAAAGAGAAATTGACGGACAAATAATCCGGTTCCGAGTTTCAGTGCTTCCAATGGTAGGTACTGAACTGCGGAACAAGTTTGAAAGTGTTGTAATAAGAATTCTTGATGATAGAAAAGTAGTAAAAGATTTGGGTAAGCTTGGCTTAACTGGTTATGCAAGAGAAGCATTTACCAAAGCCATTAGCCAGCCTCAGGGCATGGTAATATTAACAGGACCAACCGGAAGTGGTAAAAGTACAACTCTGGTAGCGGCTCTATTTCAAGTTATTGATCCAAGTGTAAATGTTTTAACTGTTGAAGATCCTGTGGAATATGTTATTGAAGGTGCACGACAACTTAAGATCGGTCATAAAATGAATTTCGAACAGGCTATTAGATCTATCTTAAGGCACGATCCTGATATTGTACTTGTGGGTGAAATGCGTGATAAAGAGACAGCAGAGGTAGCTATAAAATTAGCTAACACTGGTCACTTAACTTTCTCAACTCTTCACACAAATGATGCTCCAAGTGCAGTCGCTCGTCTTTATAAAATGGGAATTGAACCATTTCTAATTGCTTATGCAATAAATATAATTATGGCGCAGCGCCTAATTCGCAAGTTGTGTGATTCTTGCAAAATTGAAGCTACAAGCTGTGATGAAGATTTATTAACTGCAGCAGGAATAGATGTTGATGAACTAAGAAAGCATACAATTTATACTGCCAAAGGTTGTGAAAAATGCGGTGGTACTGGTTATAAGG
>JACAFC010000002.1 GCA_013388515.1 Ignavibacteriaceae bacterium
AACGAAGAAAAGCAAACTGGCAATTACGAAGTACAGTTTGATGCGAGTAACCTCTCAAGCGGAGTTTACTTGTACAAAATAACCATGCACGATTTTACGAAAACTATGAAGATGATGGTAGTAAAATAAATTTAATCTAAATCTTTATCTGTAAAGGCGGTCATAGTACCGCCTTTATTTTATCAGCCAACTTTAGCTAAGTTTGTATGTATGAAAACTAAACCTAACTACAAAACAATAGGTATTATAGCTAATACAACAAAGTCTAATGTAAACCTCGTTGTATCAGAGCTTATTAAAAAATTGCAAGCGAATAATTTCGATTTTCTTCTGAGCAATTTTCTCCTAAAGCAAAAGGAACTAATTGCCAAAGGAATTAAGAAAGGCAGCTTTGTCAGTGAAGATAAATTATGTAAGAACAGCGATCTCATAATTTCCATCGGCGGCGATGGAACAATGTTAACCACAGCTTACAAAGCACAATTTTATGATAAACCTGTATTGGGGATAAACTATGGCAAACTTGGCTTTCTTTCGGAAGCTAATATCAACCAAATTGATATCTTAATTAATGAAATCAAAAGCAACTCAATTAAAATTGAAAAACGAATTTTAATTACAGGCGAAGTTATTGGTCACAAAGTTGAACGTTTGTTTGCAATAAATGATATTGTAATTGACAAGGGCGGCTGGCCAAAAATGATTGAGCTTGAGCTGATGGTTAATGGTGAGTACGTCACTACATTCTCCGCGGATGGTGTTGTTGTTGCTACGCCCACAGGTTCAACAGGCTATTCACTGTCAATTGGGGGCCCAATAGTTAACCCTATGACTGATGCAATTACCCTGAGCCCCATTTCTCCGCATAGTCTAACTGTTAGACCAATTGTTTTACCAAGTAATCATGAAATATTTATAAAAGCCATTTCTCTCCATAAGGAAATCCTTGTTAATTGTGATGGTCAGAGAGTGTTTGCAGTTCCTCCACCGTTAAAAATTAAAATTTCTAAAAGCGAAAGATCTCTAAAATTGGTTAGAACTTCTTTAACAAGCTATTTCGAAACACTAAGGAACAAACTGCTCTGGGGTGTGGATCTTAGAAAAAGATCAGGTAATGAGGGAGAGTTAAAATAACGGGACAGCCAAGGAAAGCTTTTGTGTGATTTTTAAAACTCAAACGCCCCGATTAAGGGGCGTTTTTTGTTAGTTCTCAACTTCTTCAAGTATGGGAAGCTTTACATTTACCCTTGGCGGAAGTTTAATCTTGGCTTTTCCATTCTTTCCATCAGATGATTTTTCAGCTTTTCCATTCTTTTTAGCGGGATTATTTTTATCCTTATAATTCTTATAAGCATACACTTTATTCTGATAATTTCTGAGAACAATTTTTTCCTCATCGTGATGAAGAACATAATTCGGCAAGATAGGAATCTTTCCGCCTCCGCCAGGAGCATCAATTACAAAATGAGGAATTGCTAATCCGCTTGTATGGCCTCGTAAATTTTCTACAATGTTCAGCCCGGTTTCAATTGAAGTACGGAAATGATTTGCACCTTTTGTTTCATCTGCCATGTACATGTAATATGGTCGAACTCTAATTTTCAAAAGTTTGTGCATTAATTCCTTAACAGTTGCAGGATCATCATTAACACCTTTCATCAAAACCATTTGGTTTCCTACAGGAATTCCAGCATTTGCCAGCATCTCACAAGCTTTTGAACTTTCTGGAGTTATTTCCCAAGGATGGTTGAAGTGAGTATTAATATATAATGGATGATATTTCTTCAACATAGAAGTCAATTTATCTGTAATTCTATGAGGAAGAACGCATGGCATTTTGGTGCCGATACGAATAATTTCAATATGCGGGATGCTGCGAATTCGCTGCAATATTTTTTCGAGCATCGCATCGGTAAGCATTAAAGGATCGCCGCCGGAAAGTATAACATCACGAATTTCAGTGTGCTGTTCTAAATATTGGAAAGCACTTTCCAGTCCGCGCATCGATATTTTCTCATAATCGCCAACTTTTCTTTTTCGAGTACAGAACCTGCAATATAGGCCGCATTGGCTGGTAACTAGGAACAATGCTCTGTCCGGATATCTATGGGTAATATTCGGAACGGGACTCATTGCATCTTCCATTAAAGGATCTTCAGCTGCATCGATGTCTTCTAGTTCGGCTTTATCGGGAACACATTGTAGCCAAATAGGATCTCCTGGATATCTTATTAGGCTAAGATAATATGGATTAATTCGGGCTTGAAAAAATTCGTCAAGAGATTCAGCCGCGTGTCTGTCGATATTGAACTTTTCCACCAACTGATCAACAGTATGAACGCTGTCTCTTATCATTCGCTGCCACAGTTCCATGACTTTCCTTTATGATTGTTTTACTTGCTAAAATATTTACCAAACACCATTAGATTATCGCCGACTGAGTAAAAATTATTAATTTCGGCAATAATCGAATAGCGATTTCTCAAATAAAAATTTCTTGCCGCAGTATAACTACTTTTTGAAGAAGTTTCTGCTAAAAGCCATCTGCCATTATGTGAAAGAACGAATTCTTCAGCATGCTCTAAAAGACTTTTTCCAATTCCTTTTTTAGGATGATCTGGATTTGTGACTATCCAATACAAATCATAAACGGCGTCGGTTAATGGTCTTTTGCCTAGACAATAGTAACCCAGTATTTTTTTTCCATCCTCATAAACAAAAACATTATAATCGGTATGTGCCGGATTATTTGCAGTAATGTTTATAAGTTCCATTGCAACTGCAACTTCACTTTCGGTAAAAGCTTTTACTTTACCCAAAAATTTTTCTATAACAGGAACATCAGCTTGCTTTAACTTGCGTATCATTAATTTTTCTATCTAAAGCAAATTTTATTATTCTTAGCAGCAGCTCTGAATGACTCATTCCATCAGCAGCTGCAGCACGAGCAAATCCCGAATCACTAGAAATATCTGGATTCGGATTAACTTCGATAACAAATGGTATGCCATTTTTGTCCAATCTTATATCAACTCGTGCATAGTCTCTGCATCCTAAAGCATCGTATGCTTGAAGAGCAGTTGATTCTATTCTCTGTTTAATTTTTGTTTCAAGTTCTGCAGGGCATTTTGGTTTTGTATTTTGATAATATATGCTGCCCTCTATCCACTTACCATCGTAGGTAACGATTTTTGGTAAACCTTCTGGTAATCCTTTAAATTCAATTTCCGAAATAGGAAGTGTTCTTCCTCCTAAAACAGCCACGTTTAATTCTCTGCCATCTATGTATTCTTCTGCAATAACACTTTGATTATAAGTAGCAGATAAAAATTCAATTTGTCTGTTAAGCTCGATAAAATCATTTACAACTGAATATTCAGATATTCCAATACTTGCATCTTCAGTTAGCAGTTTAAGTATTACAGGAAATCTTAACGAGAAGGTTTTTTTACTTAGATCGGTTGAATTATTAATCACCAAGGCGTTTGGTGTATTGATGTTGTTGGCTCGTAAAATGTCTTTTGCTCTCCACTTGTTAAGGCAATTCCCAAGACAAAGAGGCTGATTGCCAGTAAATTCTACTTTTAAAAGTTCAAAAAGTCCTGCCATGCAATATTCGTAAGTAGAAATTCCCTCAACCGATTCGACAAAGTTTAATATAACATCGGGTGCATAGCTGTTTATTTTTGTAACCGTCCTGTTTACATTTCTATCTATTGCTAAAGTTTTCACATCACTAAAATATTCTTGCATTGTTTTCTTCAGCGAACTTATTTCTTTACTGAATGCACTCTCGGAGAGATCATTAATATCAGTTTGATTGTCGTTCGGTTTGCCGTTGTATACTGAGAATATACTTACAGGCGAGTTGTAGCAAATCAATATTTTGAAATTTTCTTTCATATCAGGTTATTTCTCTTTGCTGCAACATAAAGAACTTTATTTATCATCTCGGTGTAATTTAAGCCGTAAGTTCGCGCTGCTTTAGGAAAACAGGAGTTGTCAGAAGGATTGGGCAAAATTCCTGGCAGTGGATTTATTTCTATAACATTTGGTATTTCATTTTTATCAAGACGAATGTCTATTCTCGACCAATCTCTGCATCTAAGAACTTTGAAAGTATTCAAAGCGGTTGATTTTATTTTTTCCTCAAGAGAAAAATTAATTTTAGCCGGACAGCTAAAAACATTTAAAGGTTTTTCGCGTGTATCTAAAATCCACTTCGCTTCGTAAGAATAAATTGGGATAAAATCTTTAGGAAAATCGTTATAACTTATTTCGACAATTGGGAGAGCCTCCGCGCTTCCGTTATTTCCTATTATCGCAACTGTAAATTCCCTGCCGGGCAAAAATTCTTCCACTAATGCCGGCTGACTATATTCATTTAATACTCGTTCAACCTCACTTTTAAGTTCATTACTGTTCTTTGCAAAAGATGAGGAATAAATTCCCTTGCTTGATCCTTCTCCAATTGGTTTCACAATTACAGGAAAATTTAGATTGAAGTTTTTTAATTGATCAACTTGGTCAATTACTTGAAAGCGCGCATTTGGAATGTTATAGTAAGATAAGATTTCTTTTGTTCTTGATTTATCTAATGAAATAGAAAGTGTTAAAGGATCTGAGCCTGTATATGGTATGTTTAACATTTCAAGGATAGCAGGGATTTGAGCTTCGCGGCTAATTCCATTAAAACCCTCGGCAATATTGAACGCTATATCACATTTAGACTCTTTTAATTTTTCGTATGCATTATGATCAGCTTCAATCAATTCAACATTATGATAAGTTTCTAATGCGTCTTTAACTGCATTAATTGTTTCCCATGTATCCCATTCTGCATATGTGTCGGTATTTGTTCGCGGCTGGGTATTGGAATTGCTTCGGAGTGAAGATACTTCTTCGGCGAAAGCACCACTTTCTGGTTTAACATTGAATGTAAGAGCAACGTTCAATTGAACATCACCGAAAAAAGATGAAATAAAAAAATCTCCTTAAAAAATTTTTGCAAATATAACGATTAAAAAAAATTTTACAATAAAAATTAAGAACAAAAGTTCAAAAAAATTTTCATGTAAAGAAAAATATTTTTGTCTTTCTAAATTTCAGTTAAAAAAAAATTATAAGCAACAAAAATTTTTTTTAAAGAGTGAGATAAAAAAACATTTGAGAAGAGAAGAATTAAAGTGCTTATGCAATCGTTGCATACTTTAAATTGTTTTTATAGTGAGTAAGCAAATTAATTCTTAACATTTCATTAGAGGCATCAGCTAAATGAGGATCGGTTTCAATAATTTTAAATGCAGCTTGCTTTGAATCTGAAATAATTTCAGAATCATTAATTATATCAACATGCTTAAGTTCGGGGAAACCGCTTTGCTTTACTCCGAATATGTCTCCGGGGCCTCTAAGCTTTAAATCAATTTCAGCTATTTTAAACCCGTTGAGATATTTAACCATTGATTGAAGCCGAATTATTGATTTATTGTTTTCAATTTGCGAGGGTGATAAAAATTCTGATTCTAATGGTAATTTAAAATCCGAAGAAGCATATTCGTCTTTAGTTACCAATATACAATAAGCTTGTTTGTTTCCGCGCCCAACTCGTCCACGAAGTTGATGCAGCTGAGATAAACCAAATCTATGAGCGTCATTAATCAATATTATATTCGCATCAGGAATATCGATACCAACTTCAATTACCGTTGTCGAAACAAGTACGTCAAATTCTTTTTGTAAAAATTTATACATAACCGTTTCTTTTTCATGCCAAGACATTCTGCCATGAACTAAGCCAATATTTAATTCCGAAAGGTATTCGTTTTGAAGAGATTCATAGTACTTCTCTGCAGCTTTGAGTTCTAACTTTTCAGATGTTTCAACTAATGGATAAACAATAAAAGACTGAT
The DNA here is from genome assembly GCA_013388515.1 of Ignavibacteriaceae bacterium. Taxonomy (GTDB): domain Bacteria; phylum Bacteroidota; class Ignavibacteria; order Ignavibacteriales; family Ignavibacteriaceae; genus XYD12-FULL-36-8. The sequence continues at coordinate 5,910 of JACAFC010000002.1, forward strand.
AACCATCCTTTTTCTTGTCTTTCAAAAACTTATATATATCAGGAAGTTTGCTATCGCCTCTAAGTAATGTTTTGATTGGAATTCTATTTTTAGGCATTTCATTAATTATTGAGTTATCCAGGTCGCCATAAACAGTCATTGATAAGGTTCGGGGAATTGGAGTAGCGCTCATAACAAGAACATGCGGAGCTTTGCCTTTAGCCATTAGCCTGCCTCTCTGAGCAACTCCAAATCTATGCTGTTCATCAATTACAATTAAACCTAAATTTCTAAAATTTACTTTTTCTTCGAATAAAGCATGTGTGCCAATAATTAAATCGGCTTCTTGAAGTTCAATGTTGGATAATTTTTGTTCTCGGATTGATTTTTTCTGTCCGCCCATAATAAGCGATACTTTAATTTCTTTACCGCCATGAAGTTTAAAAAGTTTCGCCATCATTTGAGAAATTGTTTTAGCGTGCTGATCAGCAAGAATTTCTGTTGGCACCATTAAAGCTGCCTGGTATCCATTATCTACCGCAATAAGCATCGAAATTAATGCAACAATAGTCTTACCACTTCCAACATCGCCCTGTAGAAGTCTATTCATTGGAGTGTTGCTCATTAAATCATTTTTTATTTCAGAAAGTACTTCGAGTTGTGAGTTAGTAAGTTTAAAAGGAAGAGTTTTAAGAAAATTTGAGATAAGTTTAGTTTTTATGTTTAATGGAAAACCATCAAGCTTTGTTTGATAATTCTTTTTTCGCAAAGCAACAAGTAACTCAAGATAAAAAGCTTCTTCGTATTTGAATCTTCTCACAGCAGAAATTAAATCGTTATTGCTTTCGGGAAAATGAAAATTTTTTACAGCATCAATTATTCCAGGAAGTTGATATTGTTTTAAGATTGACTCTGGGAGAGTCTCTGAAAGATATTCAATGTAATTTTCCACCGAATAGTAGATGATTTTACGTAAACTTAAATCGCCAAGATTAGAATTCTTAAGTTCTTTAGGTATTCGATAGAAGGGAATTATTTTTCCTGTATTAATCATGTTGTAAGATTCATCTTCAGAGATTCGGTCAAAATCCGGATGGGCAAATTGAAGGCTTCCATATTTGGAAAGGCTTGCTTTGCCAGAAACTGCGAAAATATTTCCAACTTTAAATAGGTTAGAAAGATATTTAGCACCATGAAACCAAACACATTCAAAGTATCCTGTTGAATCACGGAACTGAACCTTAAATATTTCTTTTCTATTAAAACGTCTTTTTTCAGTATCTTCAACCTTACCGATAATTGTTAGCTCACCCTCATATCCGTTCATAAGATAACCGTATGCTTTTGCGGTGGACAAAATCGTTGTTCTATCGAGATGCCGGGTAGGAAAGTAGAAGAGCAAATCACGTATTGTTTTAATTCCTATATTTTGAAAAGACTCAGCTCGTTTTGGTCCAATTGATTTGAGATATTGAACCGACTGATTTAAAGGATTGTTTTTTTCTTGCATTGTCATGGTTAAAAATAAATCAAGCGAAAAGTAATTACAATTATAGTTTAACAACAAATTGATTGCTTCTATAGGTTTACTTATTACTCAATTATTAATTTATTTATGTGGTTATGTGAGTAGCAGGGGTGACAAGTGGTTGGGCGAATTTTATCTAGGATGAATCCTATTCCATTTTCATATCTCGAGTCATTAAATCATTAGTGGCTTTAACTGGATCTTTATCTTCAAATAATATTTTATAAACTTCTGAAGTAATTGGTGTTTCAACATGATGTTTTTTAGAAAGTTGGGATGCCGACCTTGAAGTTTCAACTCCCTCTGCAACCATGTTCATGGATTTGAGAACTTCTTTTAATTTTTTACCGCCACCAATTTGCTCTCCTACATATCTATTTCGGCTGTGTTTGCTCATACATGTTACAATTAGATCGCCCATGCCGGAAAGCCCTGCAAAGGTTTCTGGTTCAGCACCCAAAGCAACACCAAGTCTGGAAATTTCTGCAATTCCTCTGGTCATAATTGCGGCTTTAGTATTGTCTCCAAATTTTGCCCCGTCAATTATTCCGGCCCCTATTGCAATAACATTTTTGAAAGCTCCGCCCAATTCTACTCCAAGAATGTCTCTTGAAGCATACACTCGAAAATATGATGTAATGAAGGACGACTGTATAGTGCGTGATGTATCAATATCCTTTGAAGCTGCCACGACAGCAGTGGGAATTCGACGACTGACTTCTTCAGCATGGCTTGGGCCCGATAATACACCAATTTGTGAATTATCTAATTCTGGAAATACATCTTTCAGCATTTGCGACATTGTCATCAGGGATTTTATCTCTATACCCTTTGCCACACTTACAAGAATTGAATTTTTTATATCTGAATGCTTTACTTTTTTTATTACACCTCTAAGAAATTGAGATGGCACAGCCAAAATTATCAAATTCATTTTGGAGGTTGATTCTTCAAGATCATGGGTAATTGAAATTTCATCCGGAATTTTGATTCCAGGTAAATAAATTTCATTTTCTCTTTTTTTTGCAAGAATTTTTGCATAGTCTTTTTTGTATTCCCAGAGGGTAACTTTATGGCCATTATAATGCAGAATTATTGCAAGTGTAGTTCCCCAGCCACCGGCACCTAACACAGAAATGTTCATTTAATAGTTTTTATTTCTTCTTAGAAAAACTGATTTTGTTTTCGTTTCCGTTAATAAGACGAACTACATTTTTTCTATGTGTGAAGATTACAAGCAAAGCTACGAAGATTAAAAATGGAAGAAGAGTATGATAATTGGGAATATCCACATGGAATAGATTTTCCCGAACAACTAATGTAAGCGGAACGGCTATTGCACCGGCAAGTGATCCGAGAGAAACATAACGCGACAAAGTTACAACGATAATAAAAACACCAATTGCAACAAGCATATCAATAGTAACAATCATTATTAGCATGCCCAAAGCTGTAGCAATGCCTTTCCCTCCTTTAAAGCCTGCAAACACAGTCCATATATGGCCAATAACAGCAGAAATTCCAGCTATAATTTGAACGAGAGTAAAGTCATCAAAAGGGGTGGCATTTTCAAAAGGCATTGAGCCATAATGTAACCGGGCAACAACAATAACTGCTAGAACACCTTTCAAAGCATCAAGCAAAATAACTAAAACACCATGTTTCCATCCGAGTACACGCATAACATTGGTTCCGCCAGCATTGCCGCTGCCATGTTCACGAATATCAATTCCTTTTGCCGCTTTAGAAATTATTATGCTTGTTGGAATTGATCCTATCAAATAGGAAAGAATTATTATTGTTGTTAATAGAAACATTTACATCCAATTGTAAAAATTTGTTGCGAAAAGCTAATCATATTAGCTTAAAAACACAATGAAAAACTAATTTTCTCTAAAATTGATTAAAAAATAACAGATTCATCACATTAGATACAATATCTAAGCCAGAGATTCATATTCTACCTGGTTTTAAAGTACTGCTTCAAAAAATCAATGTCCTCCTTTGTAGTTACCTTAAAATTACTAAGCGACCCTGGAACTATGTTGATATCAATTCCAAGATTATTAACAAGCATTGATTCATCAGTAGCATAAAAATCTGAGGCATATGCCAGCTCCATCGCTCGTTTCAAGTCTTGGTATCTGAAAATTTGAGGAGTTTGCACGTAATATGCTTTTTCCCGATCAATGTATGATTCAACAACTTCCGCACCTTTTATTAAAGTATCTTTTGCCTTTAGACAAACCAAGGCATTTCCTTTTTTGCGTGCTAATAGAATTGCATCAGTAAGAACTTTTTGAGGAAGCAGGGGGCGCGCAGCATCATGAACAGCAATTAAATCATTTGGTTTTGGAGTTATGATCTTCAAAGCATTGTAAACCGAATCTTGTCTTTCTTTACCACCCTTTACTACATGAGTAATTTTATTCAGTTTGTATTTTGTCTTGATTTTTTTAATCATTTCAAAATAATCCTGATGGGCAGAAATAATAATTTCATCAACTAATTTATTATTTTGAAAGACTTCCAATGTGTGAGCAATCAGTTCCTTCCCAGCAAATTTAAGGTATTGCTTAGGTATTAACTGTCCGCTTCGCCGGCCTTTTCCTGCCGCAGGAATAATAGCAAAAGTTTTCATAATATGAGCATAGCATCGCCATAGCTAAGCAATCGGTAATTTTCTTTTAATGCCCGTTTGTAAGCTTTCATAGTCAAATCCAGTCCTGCGAATGCAGCAACCAACATTAGTAGAGTTGATTCCGGATAATGAAAATTTGTTATTAGTTTATCAACCACTTTAAAGTCATAAGGCGGGTAGATAAATTTATCTGTCCAACCGCGATTTGGCTTAACTAATCCATCGGCAGTAACACTAGTTTCAAGCGCTCTGGTTGTGCTTGTTCCAACAGAAAAAACATTATGTTTGTTTAGAATGGCCTTGTTTATTATTTCAGCAGTCTTTAGAGGAATTTCATAAAACTCTGAATCCATTTTATGTTTGGTCAGGTCTTCAACTTCAACTGGTCTAAAAGAACCCAAACCAATATGAAGTACAATAGGAACAATTTGAATGCCTTTTTTCTCAATTTTTTCCATAAGCTTTGGAGTAAAATGCAAACCAGCCGTAGGTGCTGCAACAGCGCCATCTACTTTAGCATAAATGGTTTGATAATCTTCTTTATC
>JACAFC010000061.1 GCA_013388515.1 Ignavibacteriaceae bacterium
ACGTTAATGTTAATGCCCGTTGGAGACGATAACAGCGATCGAAGGTTATCGCCTGTAATCAATTATTTACTTATTGCAATAAATGTTTTTGTCTTTGTTTTCTTGCAAGGACTGGGTTCAAATGAGAGATTTACTTATAGTTTTTCAACTGTACCTGAAGAAATTGTAACTGGTCAAGACATTGTGACTGATGATCAATTGTATGAAGATCCTATAACCGGAGATAGATTCAGAATCTCGGGTTTACAACCAACGCCGATATCCGTTTACATCACCCTAATAACTTCAATGTTTATGCATGGAGGTTTTGCGCATATATTTGGTAATATGCTGTTCCTTTTGATATTTGGAGATAATATTGAAAACCGTCTCGGACACATCCGTTATTTGTTTTTTTATTTGTTGACTGGAGTTATCGCATCGCTGACACATGTATTTGTAAGTGTATTTCTGGGAAACAGCACTTTAATTCCTTCACTTGGTGCTTCAGGTGCCATTTCGGCTGTGCTAGGAGGTTATTTGCTACTGTTTCCAAGAAGAAGAGTTAGAGTAGTAATGTTTTATCAGCTCATGGAAGTCCCGGCTATTTTTGCAATTGGATTGTGGTTCGCTTTTCAAGTAATAAATGGCGTGGGTTTACTAGGGAGTTCTGAAAGCGGCGGAGTTGCGTATGGCGCACACATTGGCGGGTTTATTGCGGGACTTGTCTTAATTAAATTTTTTGCGATTGGGAGAAGGTAAAAGTTATTTTATCTAGGTATGTCATTTAATTTTAATATCAAATCCCTGTAATAAGGTTATTACTTCGGGAATACTAAATACAGCTTTTTTAATAATATTAAAGTTTGGATCAATATTATAATTCCTTGACTGCGTAAAATCTGCTTGGGATAAATCTGTATTATTAAATTTACTTCCTTCAAAGTCGGTACCAGATAAATTAGCTTTGTTAAGGTTCGCATTTGTGAAATCGACTTCGTTTGCCAGGCAATCTTTAAATACAAATAATTTCAAGCTTAATCCATAGAACGAAGAATGGCTTAATTTACATTTATCGAAAACTATATAATTTAAATTTTTAACTTCTGTCCAATTCATACCTATCATTTTTGTTTTATAAAACTTTACAGCAATGAACTCGCTTTCATTTAATTTGGATAAGCTCAAGTCGCAATTATGAAATTCACAATCTTCAATTCTGCAATTTTGAAATATCACATTGCTCATATTGCAGCTATCGAATGTGCATTTATAAAATTCTCTATCATTTACCATTGAATCTGCTATGTCTAATTCTTTGAATTTAGATTCTTTATAATATTCCAATTTAAAAGACGTTGCATTCTTCATAACGATTCAAAGTGTTTGTATTAAAAGTATAGTTATAAGCAAATGTATTTTGCTTAATGCTCTTGAAATAAAATTATACAGAAGTACTTATATTGTTTTTATAATAAGAATAAATGAACTTTAATAACTTTGATGCCCCTACTAAATAACTTATCAATTTCAGAAGTTTAAAGAATAGGAGTTTGGTATCATCACCGCATAAAACTTACAATTTACGGAGTTAAAAATCAAAAACTGCGAAGTGATTTAATCAACTACGCTTTACATATTATATGTTTGGGATACTGACTAATTTCGAAGGAGTAAAGCGACTAAGAAATCTTCTTAAAAACTAAAAGATTTCTCTCCCGATAAATCGGGTTCGAAATGACATTTATGTTTGTTTTGATGGCTTATAAGAATGTACTTTGTTTGTTAATTGTCGTTGAAGTCGCGCCAGAGGTTCAATTTGATTTTCAAATTAATTTTAGATACTGAAATGAATTCAGAATGCTGCAGACACTCTGACACAAGCATAAACCTGTATGCAGAGTAGTGTAATGGATTTATTCGTCCTTAAACTTAAGCTGTATTTTTTCAGCATCAATCGTATGGTTAATAGTAAGCGGTTCAGAATTATCTGCAAGATGAAAGGTTAGACTTTTAGGTTCAATAATCAGCTCAAAATCTTTTACAATTTCATCACTTGTTGAGAATACAAAAATCTTAGTTTCATTTTCATAGTTCATAACCTTAATCAGGTATTCTTTCTCCTTATCAACAAATGTTTTAGTGGTTGTTTTTGGATTAAGTTCCTTTGTTGAAGCTGCCAAACGGCTGCTGTTTTGCGTCTTACTTCGCGGCTCTACTAAAGGATAAAGCAAAATAACATCAGGTAAATTATAAGCGGGTATTTTCTCTGCTAGCTTTTTCTTAACAGAACTTGGCAGTTCTTTTTGCGAATTTAACTTTAACTTGTTATAGAAATCAACAGCTTCATCAAAGGAACTGTTTGATTCAATCATTTTTCTCTTCTCATCATCGAGTTTTTCTGGAAAGAAAACAAACATGAAAATATCTTTCTCATCAATTATCATTTTTCCTCTCATTACAAATCAGTTATACCTCGAATAGTGTTTTTTTTGGAAAATGGATGTCACCTAATCACCACCAATTTGTTTGACGATTTCGTTCCTCAATACCTTGTACAGGTATTCAAAAATATTTTGGTAATTATTTTTATAGCTGTCAAAGCTCTCTTCCGGAAATTGTTCTAAAAAATACTTATGTAAACCAGGATTTATTCCCCCATCCCTCATATCGATGGTAATATTTCTTAACGCAGTTTCAATCCCGCATTTTTCTTGTTGCGATATTTTGCCTTTGTTAAAATAACTTTCGTCCAGCTTCTTCAAACTTACCTTTAATGCCAATTCAAGAATTGATTCAACTTTAAGTTCGCCACCAATATCAACTCTATCGGTAAAATTAAAATTAGCAGCTTTTATTTGTTTTACTTTATTAACAAAAGCATTCAGAGGAATTGCTGCAGCTTTATCAGAATTAGTATTTAAATATTCAAAAACTTTGGGAAGCATATTTTTCATGTCAAAAAACAAATCCGACGGTAGATTGAGAATAAAATGAGTGTCCACAAAACTACCGATGTTTTGGAAGTCAGTATCTTCTAAGATAAATACTGTTCCAAGAAGCTGTTTCTTTTTGTAATTGTATTTTTCAATTTGGTAATTTACCTGATCAAGTATTTTGGAAAAGAAGGGATCTGAATCTCTTAAAAGTTCGGATACATATTTTTCAACACTTTTAGCAACGATTCTGCTTAAGAAAAACTGAGCTTCTTCTTCGGATTCAATAGGCGGCTGCCAATGAAGAAATGCGGTTTGAATTTTAACAAAGATTCCACTCTCATCTCTTTCAAATAATGGTGCAATGGCATCAATAGCTAGTTCATTTAATGTTGAATCCTCAGCCAAAAAAACTTTATGAAGATTTTTATAACGGTATTTTAAGTAGGTAAAGGCGAAGTTCTGCGTGAGTTCGATGATAAATCTGATCTCTTTATGATATAATTCTTTACCAGCAATTATGGATCTCAGAATACCAATGAGTTCAAATTTCATTTTCATTAAATCAAAAATTGAACATCAATCCAAACTTGGTTATGCATTACTTAAATTTTAGTTTCGATGTACTTCAATACGGATTGTAAAATATTTTCTGCAATACATAAGATATTTTCTGCATCAGATTTTGATGGAAGCCCATTCGGCAGTAATCCAATTTCACCAGGGTATCTGGAGTCTATATAAATATCATCAATCAACTCTAAATCATCAAGCTCAATCTTAGATGTATCTTTGAATTCGGAAGGAAGATTTTCAAAAAGTGTTGTGACACTATGAATTCTAGGAATTTTTAAACTGTGCTCTTCAAGAATTGCCTTGAACAATTTCTCAATCGCTTGTTGACAATGGAACAGGCAAACATTCGCAAGATATTCATCAGCCGCTAATGTTTTTGCCGCATAGAAATCACGTCGTGCTAGTTCAATCCAATCCTTTGTAGTTTCTTTCAAATTAGCCGAACTCCTGTTTCCCTTATTTCTCTCATGAATGAAGAATTTTGCTTCGAAAGGTATTCCCATTCATCCTTGGTATATACTAAAATATCTAACGGAACCTGCCTGCGAATATCGCTCAACAATTTACTAACTGAAGAGCGTTTTTTGATCTTTTCCGCAAATGATTTAGAAAAACCTTTGTGATTAAGAATTACAATAAGATCAATATCACTATCCGGGGAATTACTCTTAGTCGCATGACTACCGAATAAAATTAGTTGGTTAAGATCTAGCCGTTCCTTTAACCTATCACGAATTTGATTGATTATTAATTCGTTCATACACTTATTAGTTTTTCTTTCAAGTAATATTGTTTAATCATAAAGTCAGAATGTTATAAAAAGAAAATTAACTTATCGTTTCGATCTAAGTCAAAAATACCAAAATTTTGAATAAATCGAAGTAAGTTTAAAAAACAGTATTACCAATTTTCACTGAAAAGTATTACAACAAACCAACCTCCCACCCACAACCACGAAAAAATTTCCTCCCACTTTCCAAAAAAGTTTGGTTTGGCGGTATAAAAGGTTTAAGTCATCATATTTAATAAACTATTTAAAGCGAAGAAACAAGGTGTAAAATGAAAATAATTGTACTACTTCTGACTTTTTTATTTTATAAAATACTTTTTGCAACGGGGGGCACTATTCTTGGAATAAATGTAAGTTACATAAGAAACGGGATTAATGAAGATGACTTTATAAGTAAAACAGATCCTTTTACAAGTATCTATATCGATCCAGGTTCTCCTCTCTCCATAGATGTTTGGAGAGATGGTGGAATCGCCTCACCATACAAATATTCCGTCTTCAACCAACAAACGAGTCACTACCAAGAAGATTCTGGTGGTGGAGCCAACCATATTTTTGATATACTTAATGGGCATCAAATTGGTCGCTGGTCGGCTGGAGTTGACAATGACTTTATGGATTTCAGAGTGTACCAACAGTTATCACCTATGACGCCTCTTAACGGCTCTAACCAATCTGGAACAACTATAAATTTTGGTTGGATTAGTTCGTCAGATGTATCATCACATTGGTTACAGGTTGATGATAATTCAGATTTTTCGTCCCCATTCTTTGATCATGATGTTGGAAATTACGTTTTAGTACCAGTTCCAGGTTTTCCAAATGATGCTACAACCTTCTATTGGAGAGTACAAGGTAAATATGCTGGTCAATGGGGTCCATACACTGCCACATGGAGTTTTACTAATGGTCAATTTGCAACAGGTGGAACCATTTTGGGGGTTAACGTGACTTACCTAAAAAATGGTATACAAGAAAAAGACTTTATAAGTAAAACAGATCCTTTTACAAGTTTCTATATCGATCCAGGTTCTCCTCTCTCCATAGATGTTTGGAGAGATGGCGGTACATCCTCGCTTTATCTTTATTCGGTTTTCAATCAACAAACAAGTTATTATGATCAATTTTCTGGCGATGGTACTAACCATGAGTTTGATATACCGAGTGGACAAGAAATTGGTCGTTGGTCTGTTGGCGTTGATAATGATTTTATGGATTTTAGAGTTTATCAAAACAGTATAAGTGGATTAGTTGCATACTACCCTTTTAATGGAAATGCAAATGATGAAAGTGGCAATGGAA
>JACAFC010000115.1 GCA_013388515.1 Ignavibacteriaceae bacterium
ATTCGAACCCCCAAAGGCGTCAGCCAACGGATTTACAGTCCGCCCCGGCTCTCCAACTCCGGCGTCCGCCCTTAATTACAAAAATCGAGCAATAAATATATTCTTTCTTTTCAAAATATGCAAATAATGTGAAGTATAATAAGATATGATTTTTTACATTTTAAGATCAGTTTTATTGAATATCAATGATTCCACAATTCTCTGTCCAAACTCCTGTATTGAATTGCTTCACTAATGTGATTTGGTTTAATTTCATCTGAATCGTCTAAATCTGCAATTGTTCTGCTTACTTTCAAAATTCTATCATACGCACGAGCTGATAAACCTAATTTTGTCATTGCCATTTTTATTAATTCTGAGCAAATATTGTCTAATTTACAAAATTGCCTTACTTCTCTCGATCCCATATCGCCATTATTAAAAATGCATTTATTTCCTTCAAATCTTTCAAGTTGAATTTTTCTGGCCTTTATAACTCGCTTTCTTACATTCTCGGAGGCCTCACTTTTCGAATCTGAAGAAAGTTCTTTGTATTTAACTGCAGGTACTTCAATATGAATATCAATCCTATCCAACAGAGGTCCGGAAATTTTCGCCATATATTTTTGTATTTGTGGTGGTGAACAGGTGCATTCTTTATTAGGATCAGTAAAATATCCACAAGGGCATGGATTCATTGCAGCAGCAAGCATAAAATTTGCAGGAAATTCTAAAGATAATTTAGATCGACTAACTGTTACTTTAGAATCTTCAAGAGGTTGTCTTAGTACTTCTAACACGTTTTTTTTGAATTCAGGAAGCTCATCAAGAAATAATACTCCATGATGCGCAAATGATACCTCTCCTGGTCGAGGAAAAGATCCGCCTCCAACTAATGCCGCATCTGATACTGTATGATGAGGACTTCTAAATGGACGCTCAGTAACTAATGCTCGCTCTTTCGGTAAAATTCCTGCAACCGAGTGAATTTTTGTTGTTTCGAGTGCTTCTTCAAATGACATTGGGGGCAATATTGTTGGAATTCTTTTTGCCAACATTGTTTTCCCTGAACCAGGAGGTCCAATCATAATTATATTATGCGCTCCTGCTGCAGCAACTTCCAAGGCTCGTTTAACGTTTTCTTGACCCTTAACATCAGAAAAGTCGAGATTGTATATATTGACTTGTGAGAAAAGATTTTCCTTATTCACTTGTATTTTTTCAAGCTGAAAATCCCCATTAATTAAGCCCACAACTTCCTTTAATGATGCTGCACCAAATACCTCGACCCCATCAACAATTGCTGCTTCTTCTGCTGAGTCTTTTGGTACAATTAATTTTTTAATTCCTCTTTTTTTTACTTCAACAGCTATGGGCAGGGCTCCTTTGATTGGCCTCAAATTACCATCAAGAGAGAGTTCACCTAAAAAAACATAGTCATTAACAAAACTTGGATCGATTACTTCAGTTGCAGTTAGAATTCCAACAGCGATGGATAAATCAAAAGAACTACCCTCTTTTTTTATGTCTGCTGGTGCAAGGTTTATTGTAATCTTATTTCTTGGAAATTCATATCCAGAATTTTTAATTGCTGCAATAACTCTTTCACGACTTTCTTTAACTGCATTATCCGGTAATCCGACTATAATAAAGGCGGGTATTTGTTTTTCAACATGAGTTTCAACTTCTACTATGTAGGCATCTATACCGTAAGTAGAACTAGAAAATAATTTTGACAACATTATTTTTAAGACAGAAGAATTGATTTTGATAATTTTTATTTTTCGATAAACTAAAAACTCAGAGAGTTTTTACCCGCCTGCCCTTATTTGTACTGTCTAAGAAATTGAATTCTTTCATCAAGTTGGCTGATTGGTATTAATAACTTTTCTTTATCGAAAATGGCTTCCTCACGATTAGAAAATGCCAATTCATAATCTTTACTCATTACTATGGCTTCTTCAGGACATACTTCCTCACAAAATCCACAGAAAATGCAGCGAAGCATATTTATCTCAAATTTTTCGGGATATCGTTCTTTCTCTCTTTCAGTTTCAGAAGCTTGAACTTCAATCGCCAAAGCTGGACAAACTCTTGAACATAATCCGCAGGCAACGCAGCGTTCCTCACCATTCTCTTCCATTACAAGTACTGGTCTCCCTCGATAAGAGGCTGGAGGAATAAATTTTTCTTCAGGATATTCCATCGTGAACTTTGGTCTGAACATATTTTTCATGGTTAGAACAAGACCTTTTATAATTTCAGGAATATATATTCTCTCAAGTAAGCTAAGATCTTTTTTGCGTTTTCTTACACCCATTGAAATTCCTTGTTTCTCAAAAAACATTTACAATTTAAAGATCATTATAATTAATGCCACCCAAATTAAATTTACAAGTGAAAGTGGAAACATTACTTTCCAACCAATATTCATAAGCTGATCGTATCTAAATCTTGGTAAACTCCATCTTATCCATAAGAAAAAGAATAAAACTGCACCAATTTTCAAAAAGAAACTGCCTATCTGAATTAAAACCAAGGCCCAATTGGTTAATCCAAGAGTTTCAACATTAAAGAATGGAATATTGAATCCACCAAGATAAAGAGTGACTATCATTCCGGATGCGATAATCATATTAGCATATTCTGCTAAAAAGAATGCTGCAAACTTCATGCTGCTGTATTCTGTGTGATAACCTCCCACTAGCTCAGGTTCAGCTTCAGGTAAATCGAACGGTAATCGATTTGTTTCTGCGAATGCAGACACTACAAACGTTATGAAACCAATCGGCTGCATCCATGCATTCCACAACCAGCTTCCCTGAGATTGTACAATTTCCAAGGGTCTAAGAGATTCAGCAAATAGCAATACTCCGGCAACAGAAAACCCCATAGAGATTTCGTATGATATCATTTGCGCAGATGATCTAATTCCACCAAAAAGTGAATACTTACTTCCTGAAGACCAACCAGCAAGAGTAATTGCATAAACACCAACAGATGTAAGTGCTAACACATAAAGGATACCTACGTTTATATCCGCAACTACAAGAGGAATTGTATAACCAAATATTTCTAAAGAAGACGCTATTGGAAGTACTGCGTATGTTGCAAATGCTACAAAAAGAGCTATTATTGGGGCGAGAGCATGAATTGTATGATTTGCTTTAACAGGAACTATATCTTCCTTAAGTAATAATTTAAATACATCGGCGAAAGGTTGAAGCACTCCTTCCCATCCTACGCGATTTGGACCTAGTCTATTTTGGACCCATGCACTAACTCTTCTCTCAAAGTAAACTAAATACGAAACAGTTAGAAGCATTATTGTAAGAATGATCAAGATTTTAATGAGAGTGAATAATATTATTTCGACCACTGTCATATGGTTTTTACCTGAGTGTTAGTTTGCAATTCTTGATTGAAGGACTCCAACAATATTCCGGAATCACCAATTTTATCATAATCAAGCTTACTAAATGCCTTAACAGACTTCGAAATATCATTAAAAACATCTTCAGCAAGATTATATTTTAATTTATTATTAAAGAAGTTGGAGAGTGAATTTAATATCTTCCAAGTTGACAGAGCATCATGTTTATTCTTCTCTGCCCATCTATCGAACTTAGTCCCAAATTTATCTAATCGGCTAAGGGAAAGTCCATCAAGTGCTCTATCTACATCAACGGTTGCAAGCGCTGGTCTTACCCTTTGCACTCTGCCATTAAAGTTTACAAATGTGCCATTTTTTTCAGCATATGTCGCGGCCGGAAAAACTATATCTGCAATAGAAGTTGTTTTATTAAAATTGGTTGAATGAACTATAAATAATTCAAGTTCAGCAAAAATATTTTCAAGTTCAGGGTTTTTAGAGACCAGGTCATCCTCAATCAAATACACAGCTTTAATTTTCTTTTGCTTTATTGCATTTAAAATTCCGTCAAAATTAAAACCAGATTTTAATGGAGAAATTTCTAAAAGTTCACAGCCAGCAGTGTTTGGGGTAATATCATCTTTTCTGAGTATTTCATCACCAAACTGTGAATCAGTGTGACGTATAAAATCTAAGTGCTTTGATCCAACAACCGATTGCGCAAATTTTTTAAAAACATAATTATCTTCACAGGTTGCATATGGTGATCCAATAAATGCAATCTCATCAGCTTTAAATGATTTTAACTTTATTGCAGCATGGCTAAATGCCTCTTCCCATTCAACATGAACTAGAGTTCCCTCTTTACGAATAAAAGGTCCATTAATTCTTGAATCTGCATTAATAAACTTGTAAGTATTAACTCTTCCATAATCACACATCC
>JACAFC010000098.1 GCA_013388515.1 Ignavibacteriaceae bacterium
AAAAGCAAAAGTCTCTGCAGCAAAGGTTGCGCTATTATCAACATTACTGCTTTTTAACAAAAAGGATTTTCTTATAACTGATATCAGATTTGGTCCGGATAAATTACCTGGTCTGAAAGATTTTGAATTGCCGAAAGAATTTAAATCCTTAAACGCACTTAAAAAAATTAATGTGGAGAGCTTTTATTATTGGTCCTTAATTGCCAAGATTACGGATAAATATGATTGGCTGAATCTTGGATGACTATCGTGTTTTTACTCTTGGCGCCCAAGAACTTTATTCGCCGTCTTGCTAGGCTGGCTTCACCACGTATTTCTTTCATTGCTTAGATTTCCCAAACAAGACTTAAAACTGCATTGTACGAAGAAAACGGTATGTTCTGTTCAAAGAGTTTGTGCTGAGATTTGAATCTAAAATCCTTTGTGAACCACGCATCAGAAATAATTTCTTGAGGATCATCCGGTATATCTTTTCTATTATAGTAATCTAGTGCAAACGAAAATGAATTAACGGGTATTCTTAAATCAACAAACTGGAATGGAAAATCTTTATGACATCGATACCATTTGATTTGTTTATTCTGTGAAAAAATAACGGCTATCGGGATATTTCCAATATCAGCATATCTTAATGCAGTTGCTGATAAACTGCACTCGAAATTATCCGCTAAGTCAATTATCAAATCTTTGGAAAAATATTTCCCTTTGCAGAATTCAAGAAAAATATTTTTAGGGAATAACATTTCAGATGCAAAAACATTGGCTTCATTTTCTTGCGGTCCATTCTTATTCCAATTGATAAATGAACTTTCTTCGCAGAGATTTATATTGTTTTTCCCTTTTTGCAATTCGAAATGTCCAATTTCATGAGCTATGATAAATCGTTTTTTCCCACTTTCTCTAATGCTTTTTTTAACAATAATCAATCCGTTTGTTTTGTTGTTAACTAATCTTCCTTCACACCCGGTGAGTTCTTTCTCCTGAATTATCAGTCCCCGATCAAACGCAATCACTTCTAGTTCGATTTCATCTGGTGATGATATACCATATTCTTGAATGATTATATTTGCTTTAGCAATAGCAATAACTGACATTATTTTTCTTCATTCATAATATTAGAAAAGAATTCAAGTAATTTACTTTCGTTCAAAATTTCCAAGGCTTCTTTATCACTAAGATTCTCAATTTTTCTAAAACTAGCTTGAAATGCTTCACTATTTTTATTACCTAAAAGACTTAGAAGAAATTCTTTTGCGTTGTTGGCTGTTGCTTCTTTACTGGTTTGCAAAAATGAATTTAATTTCCCTTTCATATCGGCAAGCCTGAGTTTTGTAAATTCTCTTTTTCTTTTCCCAATAAGTTTTTGAATTAGTTCTTCGCCTTCTTTTACTAGCAAATCTGGTTGGATACCCGCTGCTAATAATTCCTCTTTGACTTCTTTCATATCTTTTGAATCGTCTTCAGAAAGAAATTCAAAAAGATTTTCAAGTTCTTTGTGATTTTCTATTAGATTCATCTTGGAATCCCTACCTTTCTAACACTTAATTCATTATTTAATTTACGTCTAAGACGTTTTTTCATATTATCAATTTCCTTTATAGACTTGTTCATCATTTTTGCAATTTCTGTTCTATCA
The DNA here is from genome assembly GCA_013388515.1 of Ignavibacteriaceae bacterium. Taxonomy (GTDB): domain Bacteria; phylum Bacteroidota; class Ignavibacteria; order Ignavibacteriales; family Ignavibacteriaceae; genus XYD12-FULL-36-8. The sequence goes on from JACAFC010000098.1 coordinate 1,637, forward strand.
TAATCAGCGATCATGTATAGCAATAGATCTGGTAAATCTGGTTCATTTTCAACTATTTTTAAGCATTCATCAAATACTTCTTGATATTCGGTCAATTCTTGTGGAGAAGAATCGTTCAAAAATTTTTCCCAAAATGAGTCCGAATCAATTCCATCATTATTATCATTAACAAGTAGTCTTTTTTCACTTTCAAAGGAATGATGATGTTCATTAACAAGACTGTTAATAGTACTTATCAAATGTTGAAATATTTCTGGATGTACTTCTTTATTCCACTTTCTTTCTCCAGTAAAAAGCAATTCAATCGCCTTAAAAACTATTTCTTTAGCTTCAGTACCTCTGGCAAATTGTTTACTACCTTTTAGCAAAACAGTGATCTTAAGCTTATTAAGAACATAGTTGGTAGCTCTAGGGATTATCGTTTTCCAATCCTGATTTTTTAATTCCTCTAATTGTCCAATTTCATCCATAATTACCTTCCATACTTTATAAGCTATTCATTTACAAAAAATATCCACTGTATGATGGCAAATATTCATCTCTCAGTAGCTTATAATATATGTACAAAGAAAGTTTTTAACAATAAGTATTGTCAACTCATTTGTAAACAATTTTATTACAAAAATAATGGAGTAAGCAATGTCCTCAAAAAATCAACACGTAGTTCCTTATGACAATTTTTGGGCTGTCAGAGGTGAAGGTAATTCAAAAGTAACATCGGTTCATCAAACTCAAGCTGAAGCAATAGTTGCAGCAAGAGAAATCGCGCAGAATCAAAAAACCGAATTAGTTATTCATGGTCGTGATGGCCGCATCCGCGATAAAGATTCATTCGGCAATGATCCATTTCCGCCAAGGGATCAAAAACACTAATAACCATAATATTTGGGTACAAACAATTTATTAACGGATTTATTGTGGATAAAAAAAAGATATTTCGAATTCTCTCTTTAGATGGAGGCGGTTTCAAAGGACTATATACGGCAAAAGTTCTTTCGGAAATTGAGAAAAGGTTTGGAAAAATTTATGAGAACTTTAATCTAATATGTGGAACTTCAACTGGTGGAATTATTGCTCTTGGTTTGGGTTTAGGAAAATGTGCAGAAGAGATTGTTGATTACTATCTTCAATATGGTCCGAAGATTTTCCCTTCAGATACTTTTTTTAAAAGATCATATCATATTGCCCGTCAATTTACTTTTGCCCCTAAGTATTCAGATTCCACTCTTAGAAAATCGCTAAACATTTTCTTCAAAGACGCTTTAATGAAAGATGCTAAATGTAATCTATGTATTCCTGCTATTAATTTATCTGATGCTCAAGGGATTGTTTTCAAGACTCCGCATTTTTCTGAATTTGTAAGGGATGCAAATTTAAAAATGGTCGATGTTGCGCTAGCTACTTCAGCAGCTCCTACTTTTTTCCCTTCGGCAACTATTCCATCAATATCATCTGGGTTAGTTGATGGAGGTTTATGGGCTAATAATCCGTCATTTGTTGGTGCCATAGAAGCGGTTAGTTATTTCGTTGGTAACGATAAACTCTTCGAAGAATTTTCCATTCTATCGATTGGAACTCTTTCATCATCTAAATCATGGTATCCGAGTAAACACAAAAAAGGTTCAATCATTAGATGGGGTACAAAAATCTTTCCGCTTACTATTTCGGCACAAAGTAATGCAATGAATAATTTGCTGAAGATTGCTTCAGACAAAAAACTATTTCCTATGGGTAATTACATACGCATTGATGAACCGGCTGTCTCCCCTAATCAAATGAAACATATCGACTTAGATAAGGCGTCTTCTAAATCAATTCGGATTCTTCTTGATTTAGCAAACTCAACGGTTAATACTCAACTATCGCGTAAAGAGATAACAGAATTATTTAATAAATAAGAGGTACGAAATATGGCAAACTTAAATTCATCTTATCTTAAATTTTGTGAGAAAGCTAGACTTTCAAAATCGAAAAAAGATAATCTCATTACTTCTCGTGAAGCTAATCGAGATCGGATTAAAAAATATTTCCAAGATACTTTGAAAGAAAAGATTCCTCAATTTTTTCAGCAAGGTTCTTTTTCATTCAAAACCACAATAAATCCCATTGCCGGTGAATACGATGTTGATGATGGAGTATATTTGCAGAATCTCAATGAAGATTTTTTGACAAAGCTTAAACCGGAAACCGCACAAGACTGGATTGCTGAATCAGTTAAGGATGCTACTAAAGCTAAGGTTGTTTGTAAACCAAGTTGTGTTCGTATCATCTATGCTAATGATTACCATATTGATTTGCCGGTTTATGGTGTGAAGGATGACACCACATATTTAGCCCATAGAAAAAGTAACACATGGATCCAGAACGATCCCAAAGGATTTAATGACTGGTTTTACGAAAAACTAAATAATGCATCTGAACAACTTCGTCGAAATATTATCTATCTTAAAGCTTGGGCTGATTTCAATTCATTAAATAAAATTTCCGGAATTCTTCTTACAGTCTTAGTGTGCAAAAATCACATTTCAGTAGATGATCGAGATGATAAAAGTCTTTTCGAAACTCTTAAGCAGATTATCAATTCTCTTACGATTTATCGTACGGAAATTATGCCGGTAGCCCCATATGATAACCTATTAGAAAAGTACAATGTTGCTGAAATCGATCAAATTATAAATTCATTTGTTAATCTAAAAAGTGCATGTGAAAAAGCTATAAGTGAAACGGATGATGAAAAAGCATCTGCTTTTTTGATTGAACTCTTTGGAGATCGATTTGTACTTGTTGAAACAAAAGAAAACGGAGATAAATCTTTTGCAATACCAGTTAACGCGTCAATACCAAAACCATGGCACAGATAAAAAGCTGGCATATTCACGATAAAATATTTTTTGTAAATGAACAAAAATACATCGCAGTTAATTTCCCGGATTTGCATTTCAAAGTTGAGAATGGATATGTTTTTCTAATTGGGACAATCCATATCTCAGCTAATATTAATGATAAAATTATCAGTGATAATTTTTGGTTAAAAATAAAATTTCCTCCAAATTACCCTCATATGTATCCAACTGTGTTTGAACCTCGTCATAAAATACCCTCTGATTTCCATACAAATCCTGATTACTCACTCTGTCTTGGTACTGAGATAGAAATTAGCCAGATTTTCTTTCAACAAAATTCTATTGGGGTCTTTCTTAATAAACTGGTTATTCCTTACCTACTAGGTTTTGCTTATCATCGTGATTATAATGAATTTCCATTTGGTGAACGAGGTCATGGTCTTAAAGGTAAATTGGAATTTTATAACGAACTTTTTAATACAAAAAATATTTCAAAAATCATTAAGTTTTTATCGCTAGCTGAAAAGGATAAACTTAGAGGCCATTGTATATGCCCATGTCAAAGTGGGGAAAAATTAAGAAACTGTCATTGGAAAGTAATTCATAACTTGATGACTATACCGAAATCCTTAATTCGTAAAGAGATTGCTGAGTTTCGAAAGCATTCTATTTCTTAATCCTATCAACAATCTTTTCACCGGTTCGGCCAACAACATAACCACCTAAACCGATTTGTAATAAAGTCCATGCTTCACCACTCAATCTAAAAGCTAACCATCCAAAACTATCACACACAACAAGAATTAAAAAAGTAAGCATTGTAATTGGTCTCCAATTCCTTTGAAGCCAGCTTTGTCCTTTCGCTTCTGCTTCAACAATTCTGCTTTGAGAATCAAGTAGTTTAGCTTCATACTCAAGTGCTTTACCTAAAAACTCATTCTCAATTTTTGTCAATTCATTTTGCAGTTTCC
>JACAFC010000009.1 GCA_013388515.1 Ignavibacteriaceae bacterium
CCACCACCACCACCACCACCCGAAGATCCAGCCATACTTGCTCGTACAGCACTCTGCTCAGCAGTAACTGCCGTCTTAGATATTTCTGTTCCTGTATGAACAGCTAATTCCGCAGACTTTGCAGTAATAAACTCGAGGAGATAATTTAACATTAGATCAATAGCTCTTGCATACCACTGTCTTAAAATCGCTTCTCTTTTTTCTGAACCGCTTCTGTCAAGATCACTGATTTCAGTTAATGCCGATTTAGCAAAGTCTGTATATTCACGAATACTATCCTTTTCCTTCTCGACAGCATCCTTCATGATTTCTTTTTTTCTGTCTGCATACTGTTGATCGATAAGTGTTTTAGCTTCAGTTCCTTCCTTATACAGATCTAACTCTTTTTGCTCTGCATACCACAATTCAAGTTCAGCTTCTTGATGCTTCAGAGAATCCCGGACAGATTCTAATCGAAGCTGCTTAAGTTTATCCTGATCTTTCTGATATTTATCCGGGTCAAATGGAATATCCTCCATCTCAAACTCACCGAGTTCAATTTTTGGCGGCTTAAAATCTTCAATGCGTTGTTTTACATTATTCAGAGACGCTATCTCTTCTGCAGTAAATTTTTCGAATGTCCCCTTTCTTTTTAATAATATCTGGGTATAATATTTTAGTTGATCATCAAGGTACACTTTGTATAATCCAAAATAGTTTTTGTCAACTTTCACTAGCTCATCATAATATTTCAACTGATTAGCTAAATTTTCTTCATGTGTTTTTTTCTTATCTTCTTTGGGAGTGATCTTCTCTTCAATCTCTTTCCTTTGCTTCAATAGTGCAGTATGTTCTTTAGATCCAGCTATTACTTTCTGAATTTTTTTATCTATTTCAACTAATTCTTCTCCCCATTCTGCAACTGTCTTTCCCGAATTTTTAGCAATTGATTCTATTGTTTCTTTAAGTTGTATGATACCCTTTCCCGGAACAAATCTTTTACCTTCTGATATCCATTTCATCTTTTCAGAGTTTTCTGTCAATTGTTTATCATAAGCAGAAGTATCTTCCATAGCTTCACGATGTTTGTCTCTTATGTAATCAATCAACATTCCTAGACCAACACCGGCAGCCACTCCAGCGCTGATAGTTGCGAACAGTGTTTTTACAGATAAATTTAACCCATTAACACTCCCGGCTGTTAATGCGCTTTGAGTTGCCCATAATGCTTTTGCAATCCTTAGTTGAGCAATGACAGGAATAAGGGGTGCAATCGTACCTGTTAAAGCGGCAGTAGATCCCGTAACAATAACACCGGCGCTTCCTAATTTATTTAATTGTTCTATTGCCGGTACTATTGCTTCACCTATCCATAGTCCTACCTTTTGTTTTGCTTCCTCAACCATTATACCAAATGACTGTATCTTATCATCCTTATCAGCCACTTTATTTTTAAGATCATCAATGGATTTGCCGCTCGCTTGAATAATTGCCTGAAGTTTAATTTGCTTTTGAGTCTCAGCATCTAGTTTATCGATTGTTGTTCCCTGAGCAGCTGCGAGTTTTTTTACAATCTCCTCATAAATTTCCTTTTGAATTCCAAGTTTTTTTAATGCACGTGTACTTCCCTCAGTCGCACTTACAACAGCAGCAAAACCCTGTTCTATTGTTGTACCATATTTATCAGCTGCATCATCTGCAAGGTCAAAGAAAATTGCTTGCTGCTCAAGCGATAATCCTAAATCAGTTGCTTGATTTGAAAATTTGATTAGGTTTGCTTCGCTTACTATACCGGATGTTGCCTTTCTAAAAAGTTCGATATCTTCTTGTGTACCTTTGAAATTGCTTCTAAGCACATCAAGTCCCAACCCTTCAAGTGCTAGATTCCCTAATGCTGATATGGCTTGTTTGCCTAGATCAAGTGCAAAATTGAAACCAGTTATTACCTGTCCCCATTCCGCAAGCTTTGTTCTTACATTTTCGGATTCAGTTCTAACCTTCTCGAGATCTTCTTGAGCCGCAACCATTTGCACGTGGGCTTCTTTCCCATCGATTACTAATTTAACTTTGGCTTCTTTGGTATCCATGTTCCTTTATTCCTTCTTCATTTTTTTGAATTGATCTTGCTCTTGAAACAGAGAGGTAATTCCAAAAGCTGTAAGCTTTGTGCACTCACAATTACAAAGATTTTTTTTTATATATTCATAAGTCATAATGTTTTTATCCGCTAGCAGATAGAAATAGAAATCTTTCAGCTCGTCGCCTTTAAGATATTTTCCTGGGCTGAACTCATTAGTGTTGCCAATTCTTGGATTTGTGAACGCAGGGTTTCTGCTTCTAATTTTAATGCTCTCAAGTTCACATTCCGTTTGTATTCCAAAAAAAAATAGTATACCCTGGCGATCTCATCAAAGTTTTGCTTCTTCCAGTCTATGTCTGCAGCACCCTTCATGTCAAGGAGTTTTGGTAAATCTTCTTTCACCTCTCCAAGGGTAACATCAAAAACAAGGTTCCCGGTTTGTGCGAACTTCTTAATGGTGTTTAAGCCAAACCTCTTGATTAAAACGTCCTCAATTTCGAAGGTGTAAGGACGTGCATTGATCACTAAGACTTTTTTGTCTTTAACAAATTTGAATGTTTGAATATCGTGGTTCATAAATTTTCCTTAGTTCCTTTTTTTATTTGTTAATGAATGATTGATTTCAATTGTTAGTTTTATATAAAAATATTGTTACCGATAGAACGAAGATGAAATACTCTTTGACCTCTGTTAAGCCTGCGCGCTGAAAGATATCAAACGCTCTATGATGAGATTTGCAGAGAAACAACACTGTCAAAGGTTGATCATATCCTTTATGATGATGTGCTTCAGTGTTCGTAACTCCACAAATAAAACAAGTGTCTTTAATTAATTTCCCCGATTTAATAGCAGCTCTCACTTTATTTCTTGCTTTAATTCTCTCGGGCCATTTTTCCTTTTGATTAAGTTTATAGGAGTAGTGATTTGTCGAAATACCTCCGCGCCAATTACCATTTTGTTCACCTCGCTGCAGCACACCGGTTCTTTCCCGGATGGCTCTTAGTTGTTCCTCAGTTCGTTTTATTTTATTCCTGTGGAGAATGTTTTCTAATTGAGATCTAGTTATCTGCAGCAGATCTGCAAGCTGCGGGTTTGGTAAGTGAAGATTTCTCTGAATGAATGGAGCTGCCAATGTAATATCAATCGACTCAAAATACAGCCGGGCATTTATTTGACTTAAAATATTCGCGTCTTCGTCATTAAAAATGTAATTACTTTTTTCTAAGCTCATATATTTCTATGGGGTTTACCTGTTCAAGTACTTAATTAATTTGGATTGAAGTGATTGACTATTAATATTTTCTCTAAATTGTTCACTCTTTTTTCTAACTCTCCGAGCTTATCTACTTCACCCATGATTTCTTTCATCCTGGTCTCGAGAGGCTTTAGTTCAGAACTCAAAACTTCCTTAAAAGTAGTTCTTAGGATTTCAGCAATGATAATTTTTATCCTTTCTTCCTTGAGGATGTCTTCCGGAGTTTTGGTAATATCTTTCAGCATTTTTTTGAACATATCTTCTACCTCTTTATTTAAAGATTTTTTAAATTAAATGCTTGAACTTCCTTCTCGATTGCCGGCCATGCTTGCTTAAGTGCTATATCAAAGAACTTTAATCCATGTGTTCCCTTCTTAGCCATTGATCTTGCAATCGCATACGCAACACTTCTAACTTCTTCCGAGTAGCTCTTTTCACTGTAAAGATTTTCAAATCTTGCTAGACCTATTCTTCGCTTACCAATTGCAACTCCTTTGCGGTTACTGCCTACCATTTTATGTGACTTAATTGAAAAGCTCTGTCCGATTCCTTTCCTTTGTACCCATCGCACTATTGGTTCAATCGGTGGGAAATGCGGTCTCGTACCATCATAGACATATTGGCTGTACTTAACATTGGCAAAACACGTAATGAGGTACGCAGAGACAAGCTTTGTAACCTTATAACGAATTGATTTCCTAAGATCTCCGGTAGCTATTTTTTCATTCTCTGCAAGTACGGCTTTTGTTTCTCGTTCGATTATTAACCCGATTTTCTCAGTCAACCTTTCAACCTCGATGCGAAATCGTTTTAATATTTCGTCTTCCAGCTCGAAAAATTCTTTGTTTGGCATGCTACTTTCCTATTTTGTAAAGTGATGCATAAATTCTTTTAGTACGTACCTGGATTGTTCTGAAATCTTGATTGCTCCATATTGATCCCAAAATCTTTTTCTTGCTTCCGGGCCGTAATCACATGATATTTTTGCCAATTCATCCCAGGTGTAGATTTTTATCTTCTTATCATATCCTAAAATGTTTGCAATAGTAGGTTCAGGATATTGGCAAGTTTTAATTAAATTATTCGTAGCATCAATCAATCTTTTATCGGTGAATTTTTCTTCATCAAGCAGCTGCTCAAGCACATCATAAAATCCAATTGGAAGTTTTGGGAATGATTTCTTAAGCTTGATTACACATTCAGTTAATACTTTGATTGAAACTTTACCATGACCATATAAACTTATCTCACTCTCGGCTAAGCCGTCGAGAGACGATTTCAGCAAGTTGTTGTGGTGATGCTCCATTATTTCCTTTATTGTTTCCACTATATACTCCTTCCAATATTTTTACGTAATTATTTTTTCCTTCGAATACAAAATCGAATGATGCTCTAAAACCATTCGATTTACCTAGAAGAAAATCACTTTCTAGAATTCGTTGAAATATGTGCTCAAGGTTGAAGTTATCTTCTGATAAACGAGCTTTAATACTGCTCTTTCTTTTATCCGTTATCATAACTACCCTTGGTAGGTTATTGAGCTTTGCAAATTCGTTCCATTTTCTGACTTCATTTTCTATTACAGTTTCAGTTACGGTTTCTGTTTCAGTTACCTTTGTCATATTTTTGCTATCTACTTTGTTATCTTTTTGCCATCTTCCTTTACTACCAATTAATCCAGCATTTTGTCTTTTCGAACGAATTTCCTCTCTTTTGGTTCGTACTTCTTCTAGGCGGTTAGAGGTAAAAGTATTATCCGAATGGAAAGAGAATTTACTTTTTAACCGATCAACAACTTCTTTTGCTGATGGCGAAATCATAGCAAGTTGTGTAGCATCGTAATAACAAAACTTATTCACCCAAAGGACACAAAGAAGCCTGATGTATGCTCCAACTAATTTCTCCGGGAGCTGAATTGTATCAACTAAAAAATCTTGAGCATAAAACGGAATTGTCGGATCTTTATCTGCCACTAGTTTAGCCTCCCATCTGATTTAATATTATCAGATAAATCTTTCATAATCGGAATTTCGTAAAGCTTGATTAACGCTGCGGAATCATTTTCTAAGATTTGTAGTTCATTGAGCACTAATAAAATATTCATGACTCGTCCAATCAATTCTGAAAATTCTTGGAGAAGAAAATCCTTTAAGGCTTTCTCATAAACATCCTTTGTAATAACAGAATTAAGTAGGCTCCTCGATTCGTCTATTGATAATGAACCTGCTTTAAATTTTTCGCAGACATTATTCAAATCCATTTTTGAACTCCTCTCGGATTTTCTAGAATAAGATTTGGTGAGATGTTTTCGACGGGTACCGTGCACGCTGGTGTAGGTCCCGGGGGAAGGGCTGTTATTTTATTTGTTGCGTGTAAGAAAAATAATTTGTAATTTTTCATATAATCAACTTCGAAATATGTTTTTGATTCTCTGCTTCAAAACTGACTCGACTCCCCCGGGTCAGTTTTTTTATTTTAAATCTTTTCAACATTCAATTCTCACTAACTATCTTATTTATTTATCATTGATTCGATGTAAGAACCCGTTTAATAAAAAAAGGCTGTCCCAGCCGAGAATTGGAACAGCCTTCGGAGATGAAATGACAATTGAAGAATTAAATTGTCTTTTCAAAAAAATCAGAATCAGGAATACTTTAGGTTCTCGGCCTGAATGGGTTCTCTCAGCTTTTCAAAAAACTATACATAACTTCAGCTTTAGAAATTCAAAATTGGTAGGTTTGAAAATTTCAAAGGTGCTAAATTTGAAATTTTATTTGAGGGGAAGATTGTCTTCTTTTTGATGGTATCTTATAGTTTGGTCAATTCTATGGATTCTTTTATCATTTAATTTTATTGGAAAATTTTCGGATGAATCAGAATTTAGCAAATGTCTTTTTTCTTCATCAGATAGGTAATTATAAACTTGCTCGATAGCGCAATTCCAAGAAAATTGATGACTTGACGATTTGGTTTTCATCAGCTCAGTTCTTTTTTTAATAATCTTGAGCAATACTTTTTTCTTTTCTTCTTTCAACTTTTTACCCGTCATTTCATCAGCTCTCTTTTTTGCCGAGGTTAAATCCTTTAATTGTTCCTTTGATTTATTCTCAAGTTTTTCTATTGCATTCATAAACTTAGAATACTTATTGAAGCTTTTATTTACAGCGTTAATAGCTATTGACTCAGCATATTTTTCTTTAGAAGAAAATTGTTTTGAAAAAGCCTCAAACCTACCAGTGTTTCTATAACAATAATCATAAATATTGGCGTTACATTCCTCTCTAATCTCTGCTTTTAATGGTCTGGTATTTCTAAAACTTATAAATTCAGAAGTACGGTCGGATTTCAGTGTATTAAATCTTTCTAGAAAATAATCCTTCGAATGTTTTATAGCCAACTCATAAACTTCTTCTAAGTATAGATTGTTCTTTTTCATTTCTCGGCTTTGAAAAAAATCCTTCACTCGTTCATCAGCCTGGGCTAAAGGCTCCGGGATTCACCCGGACGAATGAAGGATTAAAAAAATATTGTAGCAGCCAATTATTGATGAATTCATGTACACTAAAAAAATTAACTTGCTCTTATTGCTTCTGGTTTATGTTCCAATAAATAATTATCGATCTCTGTAAAGAGGGTGTAATGATCTTCAACCATTTCACTTATAAAATTTATACGTTCTTTCGCTTCTGAGGAAATCTCAGATTTTGATAAATCTTCTAGTTCTACCCTGAGGAGGTCAAGGTCATTTAGAACCGTTCGATTAAAGTCCATCAGCTCTTCCAGATCAATCAGTGCTATTTTAGCTATTACGGCTATTTCCATTTTTTACCTCATTGTTTTCTAATTGAAGATTCTCTTTATACCGGACCAGTAACTCCTTTGCAACTTCAAAAAGATCAATCCCATAAACACACCGATATAGATAATCAATAATTGGATTCACCTTTTCTTTTTGTCTGTCAGAAAACTCAGCAAGGCCCTTGAATAAAAGGTCAAGATCGCTTACAGTATTTCCAATGTACTCTAGTCTGATAGATTCAGCAATTGAATAAATCTGTTTTGCTTCTTCCTTCTCTTGTAAAGCAGAAGATATGACACTGGCTACCCACTTGCTTTCGGTAACTGATGAAAGAATTTCAGTCAGTGCATTTGTATTGAACTGATCCAGTTTAGAATTAGAGAATTGCATCGAGTCTAGGGCATCGAAAAAATTCTCAAAGATTACTTTGATAGCTGCAGGTTGGTTTTGGTTAGATTGGTTTTCCATGATAAGACTCCTTTGTGTTTGACTTATAGTTAAGCTCTGAGATTTGTCACGCCACAAAGTGCGTCTGGAGTTTCGCAACTTCCAGAATCTCAGAGCCCAACTATTAATTTTGTTTTTGATTTAAAACAAAAACACCTTTGCTACGGGAAAGGATCAATCCGCTCTGTGTTTGACAATGGTAACTTAAATTTAATTTCTGAAATAATCAAGAAATATTTTCTATTCTGAGAGAGTGGCAGCCTTCGGATTTAATTCTTCTTAAACCCTCAGCCGTTAATTATTTCTCAATGGTAATTGTAGTCATCTTGAAGGGTTTAAGATTTATGAGGAGAATTGTATTTTCATCTTCCCGGGATTCGTAAAGAATTCTCTGTATACTTTTATCGCTTAAGAAATATTTCTCTGAGAGTGATCTTCTAATTTCTTCAGATGGCTGCCGTGCCTCTTTTCGCAGTTGCCTGTATTCGCGTCTTATCTCAATGTCTCTGAAAATCCTGTCATCTATAACTTTCAACTTTACTAAGTATTGAATAAACTTTAAATCTTTCTCAATACTTATTGTTGCTTTTTGCTGCATAGACTATTCCAGATTTACTTAGAATTCATTCTGATTTTGATGGATTAAAATCGTTATATACGACAATTTTCGACAATGGGAAATAAATTCATTTAATATTAAACCATATTTGCACTTTTATAACACCTCAGAAATTCTGCAGACGACAAATTCCCAGTGAATTTTTAAAATTTTTAACATTTTTTTGATTTATTTCGATGCAAAAATACTTTTTATCCCCCAAATATCTAAATAACTCTCAGAAATGTTCTCAATATTTTGCTGTTCGATTTCACCGGATTCTATTCTGTCTAAGTGCCATCACCAGGAAGAAACATGTTCACCATTAGCAGGTGTGAATATACAGTCGTCTTTATAAGAGATCGTTGAATCTAGCCCTATTTCTGTTCGAAATTACATATCAATTTGATCAGTAGCGTGTCTTAGGTCTTCCCTTCGTAAATGTGAGTAAATCTGAGTTGTAGAGATATCAGCATGACCAAGTAATTTTGAGACTGTATAAATCGAAACTCCTTTCTGAACTAAACAGCTTGCAAAAGTATGCCGTAAACTGTGGAAATTTAATTTAGGATTCAAGCCCGCGGCCAGGATAAATTTTTTATAGTACCGGGAAAGGTATTTCTGATCGATCTTTTCTCCTCTGTAGGTAAAAACAAAATCATGTTTGTCTGGTTTAGCCATGAACCTTTTCAGCATCAAGTTGAATGCAGCGTCATTCAAAGGTAAGCTTCGTATTTTCTTACCCTTCGTTAGATGAGTTCTATTATCCAGGGTGATAATCTTTTCATTGAAATCAACTTGTCTCCATTCCATTGTAACGAGCTCAGCTTGTCGTAGCCCGGTGTTTACAGCAAAAACAGTGATGTCTTTTATTTCTTCTTCATCAATAGCATTAAGCAGCTTAGTGAAATCTTCTTTGCTGTAGAAGAAAGGTAACCTCTCAGGCAGCTTAAATCTTTTTATTCCTCTACAAGGATTTGTTAGCAGATAACCGTCGCGAACTGCTTTATTCAGTGCACAGGATAAACAAGATAAATCATGCCGCGCTGCAAATACAGAAGATTGTTTTAACCTGGTGTGAAGATATTCCTCGATCCGGAGAGATGATAAGTCACAAAGTTGGATGTTCCCAAAGTATCTTAAAAGAAATTTGAACGATGTTTTGTAAACTTCCATCGTTTTATCAGTATAGAATGGCTCTGAATATCTGAGGAAGTTGAAGGAAAATTCCTTTAATCCAATCGGGATAAATTTCTGAGTAGCTTTTTCCTCGAGTTGTTTCTGAAATCTTAGAAGGAATTTTGTAGCCTCTTTTTTAATTGTGGAGCCGGTGGATTTACAACTTCTTTTTCCATCAAGCTTTTCATAGTAAATATAATATTTACCATTGGGGTGTCGTGCAATGAACATAAGGGAAACACTCCTTTCCCAAGTTCATCAAAATCAAAAGATTAGTCCTAACAAACTATTCAATGAGAGTTAAACCTAAGTAATTATAGTGTCCCGAAAATTTTCGAGACCGGCCTATTCAACCACTCTAGCATCTCTCCAAATATAACTTTATAAATTTATTTGTTTTCTATTCTTTTCTAAAATCAATGGACAAATTTACTAATAGCCAGAATTATTACTAATCCAGAAGAAAAAGCTGTAATAACCAGCTTTGTATGGTTTTTTAGCATTTCGCCTAATACTGCATGCAGAGCTAAGAATATGAACCCGCCAGCAATATGAGACATCACAATACCAAGTAACACTTGCGAAACATAATATTTTAGAACTAAACTGCCTGCTATTGCCCCGAAAATGGTAGTCATTTCAACAACTAAAACATAAATTAAAATTTTACTTTTAGGGTAACTTGCACTGTACATCATTGAGGCTAATGCTAAACCTTCAGGTAACTTATGAGATAAAATTGCAATAAATATGGTTGTGCTAAATAAATGTTTATGAACTTGGTCGGTTGAAATTGCAACTCCATCTAAAAACGAATGAATTGAAAGTGCTATCAACAGAGAGCGGACAATTTCAGAAAACTTTTTAGCCGTTCTTTCATCAAAGTGCGATGCTGAACAAGCAGGGCATACGTGCGAGTAATATTTGGTTAATAACCAAAATAAACCGTAACCACTTAAAATTCCTATACCAATCTCAATTGAACTTAGAGGACCCAATGATTCAGGAATCAGAGAAAAAATTGCTGCACCAAATAATCCACCAGCAGAAAAGGAAATTAAAGTACATAACTTTTCATGATTTAACTTGATAAGGAATATTGTTGCAGCACCGATTATGGCGGAAATAACTGTTAAAAAAGATTGGGCTAAAATATTAAAATCCACTTGATGCCATATTAATTATCATGGTTGCAATCTATCAAAATAAATAAAGAATTAAAATTTTTTCTTACTGCATTTTAAACATAATCGCATTCTGTTTTTGCAAATATCTTTGGTTAAAGAGAGTGAAATTTTTATATTTGATTAGTGTTTGGAAAGATGCAGGAGTGGTTTAACTGGCACGCCTGGAGAGCGTGTGTACGTGAAAGCGTACCGAGAGTTCGAATCTCTCTCTTTCCGCTATTTTACTTTTTAAAATATTCAATTCGTTCTTTTTGAACTAAAATTTTTCCTGCCATAATACAATACAACGAATTTACTGCACCGATTTAATGCAGCTAAATGCCACCTGAACCATTTTAATTACCACATATCATAAATTGCTGTCATAGCAGAACACTATTACTTACTTTTGTTCAGAAAATAAATGAACAGTATTTAATAACAAAAGGAATAAGACCATGATCAAATTAATTTTAATCTTCATTTCTCTTATTACTTTTTCTGTTTTTGCTGCTGACACCCAAGAGAAGGAACTAAAAGACGGTACTATTGCAAGCTTAATTATGGGAATTAATTCAGAAAATTTTGGACTTAGAACAAGTGCAGCATTCATGCTGGGAGAGTTGAAGTGTGAAGCTGGAGTTATTCCACTAATGAGAATGCTAAAAAATGAAGAAAGAGAAGATGCTAGAATAGTAGCTGCTCTTGCCTTACTTAAGATTGGTGATGCAAAAGGCATTTTCGCAATTAAGCAAGCTGTAAAATTTGATCAAAGCGATAGGGTCAAACGACTCTGTACCAATTTCTATAATTCCTTTAATGAAAAATTCACCGTAATTGAGCAAATCGCTCGTAAATAATTATTCCTAAATCACTTTCTTTTCTCCACCAATAAAGTGATGAAGCCCGGAATATAT
The DNA here is from genome assembly GCA_013388515.1 of Ignavibacteriaceae bacterium. Classification (GTDB taxonomy): domain Bacteria; phylum Bacteroidota; class Ignavibacteria; order Ignavibacteriales; family Ignavibacteriaceae; genus XYD12-FULL-36-8. The sequence continues at coordinate 11,421 of JACAFC010000009.1, forward strand.
TATTCCGGGTTTTTTATTTTCTTAAGCTATAGATAAGTTTCTTTTCATAATTTGTTTATTAACTTTTTGCAATTGTATTCCTTTAGATGACAAGCTACAAGAATCACATTATTGAAACTTATAGATTAGCAG
>JACAFC010000034.1 GCA_013388515.1 Ignavibacteriaceae bacterium
CACTGGCTGAGTCAATGTAGTTGAAAAATCCGGATCCATATATATTTTACCTGCCTTGTCACCTGTACTTAAATTTCTTCTAGATGTTTTTTCCCACCAGTCATCAATATCATAATTTGTAATTCTCATAGTATAATCATAAATGCTAAGCTTATCCAGGTTTGCTAATCCAACCGCATGTCCAAATTCGTGCGTTGCTACATCTTGCAAATCTACTGGACCAATAGAAGGATGAGTTAAATATGGATCCCAAGGTGGAGCTGAATAGGTATCATAATTAATGGGATAAGTGTTGTCTGTATTCCATCTTAATAGTTTGTTGAAAATAATATCATATTCATTTATTTCACTATATAACGAAGGAGGATCACCACCTCCATTAGATTCCCAGAGTTCAAATGATATTGTAGATATTCCATCACCATTTATTCTAGATCCAGAATACGGTGTGCTTGATAAGTTAAAAACGGTGTATGAACAGGAAACCGAGTTCCACGCTGAAATTGCATTATTTATGACATTGTATATTTGACTAAACGTTAATTGATTTCCGTATTTATCTTTTGCTTCAGCAGGATTAATTCTAAAAGTTATCGTTTGCCCTTTAGGTTTATTATGGAAATCAGGGTGAATAATAGCAAACTCACCATTAAGTTTTATAGGACCCATCATTTCACCGGCTAAATCATTGAGCATATCAAGATCAAAATCAGTCTGTATATTATTCCGAATTCTATGTAATACGAAAACAAATTCTTCCTTTCTTATATTCAAAACATTAATTTTATCTTCAGCTACTAAAAATTTACCTAAGTCACCTCCCAACAATGAAAAGCCTGTTTTTTCATTTCCTCTCAGTAATAGAATATAATTATAATCTGTTAAAAATGTATAGGTTAAGATGTCTTCATCGCTTAATCGATTAGGAAAATATTTTAAAACAACCTTGTGCGTCTCAAGTTTCCCAGATAATATGCTTTTAATTTCAAAAGTTACATTAACAATAAAACTATTGTGTTCATCATGATTCTTGACAATGTCTACAACCTTTGCTTCAATTATTAAATCAGCAGTTTTAATATTCCTTAATAATTTAGCTACTATAATGTCTTTAACCTGCGCTGATATAAGAATTTATCCTAAAAAAATAAGAACAACTATATAAAGAATTGACTTTGCTTTCATAACTCCCCCTTCTAATTTGATTTTGCCGATATGATAATTATCTGAATTCTTTGATCTTGTCCATAGTAAAGTGAGATAATCTTGGTTTTAGTACTACTAATTGAAAACTCATAAACATCAAGATCGTCAATTGTATTTTTAGGCGTTCCCAGTAAGTATTTTACATCAATTCGTTTTGTTCCAATTCCAATTCCTTCGATCGATTTTCCATCATAACTATTTTGAGCCCAAATACTAATTACTCTAAAATCTGGAGATGTTGTTTCAATTGATTTATTCATGAATACAACCTTAATTATTGTTATTCCTGGTATTTTACTATTTTCATAATTATAAGTAAAACCATCAAGATCGCCGATCCCAATCCAATCCGGTCTTCCTAATTTTTGTATTACTGTTGTTGTATCATCTCCGGTTTTTACACCTTCAATCGTTCCTTCCTGGAAGTTAATAGTTGGTTCAATTCCTCCTTCCGTTATTATTTCTTCGCAGCCAGTTAATAATATGGCAGCAAAAATTATAGTTTTTAGTAGAAGAATTGTTTGTAGGTAAGTGCGTTGTGAAAATCTAAATAAGATATTTTTTCTCATCGTTAGCTCCCGTAGTCCCTAATAGTATGAAAATATTTATTCTAACTGTTAAGAATCTATATAATAAAGTTTTTATAAACAATTAACATTTTTTAACAGAGATTATGCAAGTGCAACCTTCAAGGTCTTCCACTTAGCAATAGCTGTGTTGACCTTGAAGGTTACATTGCAAATTTTATTTCGGAAAAACTCTCGCAACCCACCCGCCGCCTGGTGCAAGTGAAATTTCCAGCTTTGTGTTTTTGTTTACTTCTTTTGTAATCATCTTAAAATCATTACCGTTTCTGTCAGCGTTAATTCCGTCCTGCCAAATTTGTGCTGTGTAGTTTTTGTTATCAAGAAAAGAAAAATCAATAGTTAACTGTCGCGCAGTTGCATCTGTCATACCGCCAACAAACCAAGTATCTCCACTTTTTCTTGCAAGCAAAACATAGTCTGCAATCTTTGCATCGAGTACTTTTGTTTCTTCCCAAACACTTGGAACCTGAGACAAAAATTCCATGCACTCAGGTTCGCGGTAATAATTTGTCGGATTATCGGCTAGCATTTGCAGAGGACTTTCATAAACAACATACATTGCTAATTGCTGACAGCGTGTTCCCATACTGACAGGCTGCTGAAACATTGGTTTAAATGATGAAACTTGCACATTGTTCATTGCGCCGGGCGTGAAATCCATTGGTCCAGCAAACATTCTAATGAACGGGAGAGTAACACAATGTTCGGGTGTAATATCGCTTGACCACTTGCAATGTTCCAATCCTTTAACTCCTTCACTGGTTAGTACATTCGGATATGTTCTGTTCAATCCGCTTGGTTTGTATGCACCATGGTAATCGACAAGCATTTTATATTCAGCCGCTTTACGTGCGGTTTTCCAATAATAATTTACTATTGCTTGGTCGTCGCGCTGCATGAAATCTATCTTCAAACCTTTTACTCCCCAACTGCTGTAAAGTTTTAATGCTTCATCCAATTTTTCATCGAATGACTTCCAGATAACCCATAAAATAATGCCAACACCTTTTTGCTTCCCATATTCAACAAGTTCAGGAACATTTATCTCTGGTACTTGCGATAGAACATCCCCAAGTTTATACCAGCCTTCATCAAGAATGACATAATCAATTCCGTATTTTGATGCGAAGTCTATATAATATTTGTATGTATTGTTGTTAACTCCTGCACGGAAATCAACATTGTAAATGTTCAAGGCATTCCACCAATCCCATGCAACATTGCCGGGTTTAATCCATGAAACATCTTTAATTTGGCAAGGTTTTGAGAGGAGATAAACTAGATCATTGGTTATTAAATCGCCGTCATTTTCTGTAATTGCAAAAATTCTCCAGGGGAATGTGCGGGTTCCTTTTGTGATGGCAATGTAATCAGCACGTTTTATTGGTTCAATATCACGATCGTTCTTAGCATTTTCTTCAATCACATAATTTGGAAAAATTCCTTCGAGACTGTTAGCCAAAGTACCTCTCAACCATAAACCGGCATAGTCTTCCAAATCTGATTCAGTAATGCCAATCAATGTTCCCTCTTTTGTATCTACCACTGCGGGAAGACTGCAGAACCGCTTATTATTGATTGAATCTATCTGCAAGTATTTATAATTCTGTTCGTTGTGGGACATAAAACTTCCTTCTTCAGGAAAGTAGACTGAATAGGTTCCGCCAAAACTCACAAGAAACTTTTCTGAATTAATTTTTATATCAGCGTCCATTGTTGTTTCGAATCTGTAAGCAACGCCCTCGTTGAATGCACGGAAAGTGAGTGCATAATTTCCTTCGAAAGTAATCTTTAGTTCGTTGTAGTTTTCTTTTACTATTTTACTTTTCTGCCAGATAACTCTGCTTACTGTTGTATTTACAGAATTAGTTTCAGTTTTTATTGCTTTAGAATTAATTCCCAAAGCAGTTTTATTGTTGATAAGCATTGACAGTGGAGATGGAACAATTAACACTTTTCCATTTTTTACCAAAGAGTACTTAACATCTTCATCGGTTGAAATTTTAATTTCAATTTTTTTGTCTGGAGAGAATAAACTATAGTTTTGCTGGGCAATGAGGTTTATGCAAAAAGCCAAAATTAAGGTGAAAACTTTATTCATCTTATTCTCCATGCAGTTAATGAAAAGAGGCAGTAATTTATTTTACAACTTTGTTCAGCCAGCTTAGCATTGCTTCCAGTGCGAGCGGAGAGATAGTTTCCTCAAGCTGGCCGTATTCAGAAATAGCTCCTGTTTTTGAAGTCTGGAATAAATGGTTTAGTCCTGTTAGCATCTTAATCTCATAATTCTTGTTACCGCCTTTTTCAAGTGCGGTTTCAATTGCATAAAGATTTTCAAATGGCGGTACCTGCAAGTCTTTCTCACCATTTATTGCAAGTACCGGGCACTTTACTTTTTCTAATGTGAGAAGGGGATCGTACTTTACAAAATACTTGAACCACGGACTTGTTATAGTTTTAATTTGCATTTCTACATAAACTTTCGGATCACCAAGCTGCTTTTTTTCATCATCGTTCATCAATGGATATTCATTCCAAAATTTTTCTTCTAGTTTACTTTTTAATGCTGCATCATCATCACTTTGTTTAATCATTTGAAAAACTTCTCTTTGGATGCTCATTGATTTGGCGATTTCATCTTCACTTTTTCCTTCTGCTCTTTGTATTAAAACACCTTGAAGATAAAGTATTGAATCTCCTGGAATTCCTGGACCTGCCATCAAAACAATAAAAGAAACATCATCGGATTGCACAGCAGCCATTGGAGCAATCAACCCGCCTTCGCTGTGTCCTATCAATCCTATTTTAGAATGATTGATTTCGCTTCTTGTTTTAAGATAATCAACTGCGAACAAGGCATCAGCAGCAAAATCTTCGGTAGTTGCTAAAGAGTGATCACCGGTTGATTTAGCAATTCCTCTATCATCATATCTAAGAACTGCGTAACCATTTTTTGTCAGATAATCGGCAATCACAAGAAAAGGTTTGTGCCCAAGTAATTCTTCATCACGATTTTGCCCGCCCGAACCAGATATCATAATAACTGCCGGAAAATTACTTCCTTCTTTCGGCATGGTTAAAGTGCCGGCAAGTGTAAGTTTATGAGTTTTGTTTTCGAATGTTACATCTTCAACTTTGTATGGGAAAGGTTCCTTCGGCTCCTGAGGACGTTTAACCTCCTCAACTTTGTCCACTTTGTAAACCGCCAAATCTAAGCTCATTCCGCCCTGCTTCCATTTACCATCTATCTTCATGCTGTCAGTAATAATTTTTCCTTCGTATGAACCCATTATAGAGGGAACTCTAACAATAATAGAGTCGTCGTTAATGGTTACACTTTCGGTTGGAATTCCTTTCGCGACTTGGTCGGGGCTGTCCATCGTTGCTGTGTATTTTCCATCAGTATCTTTTTGAAAATGGAAAACAATAGTAAGCTTTACTGTGTTTGGAAGAGAAAGTTTGCCTGTCCAAATGCCAGAGAGATCGGCTTGTTGGGCTTGGATGGAAAATTGTAAAAGTGAAATAATACAGATTCGTATGAGTTTAGTTTTCATTTTAATTCCATTAAATTTTGTTCTACTTGTAGGGATTACTAGTACAAAATTATGTGGTTACTAAGATGATTCCTAAAGAAAAGACAGAAGTGCCCATTAAACGTATAAGTTAAACTAAATAGTTGAGGAAAAAATGGGAACCACTATTAAGCGATTCCCATTTTATGCTTTTATAAGTTGGTTACTTCATCAACAGCATTTTGCGATGCTGGTTGAAATTTTTAGCATTTATTGTATAAATATAGATTCCAGATGGTAAGTTCGATGCATCAAATGGAATTGAATAACTGCCTGGTTCTTTTTCTTCATTTATAAGTTCAGTTATTTGCTGACCAGTCAAATCGAAGACCTTAATAATTACTAATCCGGGCTCCTGTATACTAAAGAAAATATTTGTTGCTGGATTAAATGGATTTGGATGGTTGGATAATGAATTTTCCAAAACCTTTGTTTGAGCTAAAGGTGTGTAGGATGGTTTAGCAAATTCTTCTCCATAAACAGATATCCAATTGGGGTTAGAATAAGTACCTTCTGTTGAGTAATAAGGCCTCACATCGTACCAAAGTAAATCGTCAGTATAACCATTGGTAAGCGCATATTCATTGTCTGTATAACTTGTTGTACCCCGGTTTCTCGTCGCTAATAAGACTTCAGGACCGGTAACACCATTATGCTTAACCCTCCTCCATATTTGGTACTGTGTTACATTAGTGTTTGGATGTTCATTCCATTAAAGCACTATTGGCTGGCCATAATTTGTCCCGGTATGCAAATTTCTGTTAGCTGTTGAAGGTTTGCTGGTGAAGTATGCAGTATAGGTTTGAGTACTGCTGGGGTTAAATGTTTTTGTAGCATTAGTGCTTCCGTCACTCCATTGAAAAAACGTATATTCAATTCCATTTATAACCTGATACAATGCCGTGCCAGAAATTGAATTTAATTCTATGACATTGAATTGGATGGTTGGCGAGATATACGGTGTATTATTTACCTTGATCACACCTCCATTACCTGCGCCCACAAAGCTGTTTTGGAAATTGGGCTTGCAGATTTTTCTGAGATTAGCTACATATCTTTTACCATTATCATCAGCTGCTACGGTAAATGAATAGGTTTGGTTTGACCACCTGAATTCACCATTTCTTGTCCAATTACTTGGATTTGTTGCACCTGTGTGCCAAATTCTTTGATAACCTTGATTATCATTTTGAGGTGAGTTTGCTGATAAGGTAAGGTTTTGTCCTACCGTTTTTGAAAAAGTGTAACCGGTAAGCGGAATAGTTTGATTGACTCCATCAATTACCATCGTTCCATGATTAGAACCACCGGCAGCAGTAAAATTATTATCAGCCGTAATCGAAACATTAGAAGGCGGGACAGTGTAATCAACTATAAGACGCAACTCCAAACTTGCATAAGAATTATTTGCTCCCTCTACTAAAGACAAAGAGCCCAAATACAGAGTACCTGATGAGAGAGCGGCTATTATTGCATCTTTAAGAGCTGCTGATATTACTGGGGTTGATGAATCATAGCGGTAGCTCGATACAATGGTATTTGTATTGCTTATGTTTGCCCACAGTTGTCCGTAACTTCCTTGGCCTGTCGTCTTTGTAACTTTTAAACTGCAAGTAGAACATTGATATTGGTTCACGAAAAATTGTAACTGTGCCTGGGTTATAGTTGCTTTGATGGGATAGTTCCAAGAGGGAATGAATGCTGAGAACGCCATATGTCGTTCTGAGAACCTGAATTAATTCCATTATTTCCGTCATGTCTTCCAATGCTATGAGTAATATTATAAGAATAATCATAATTCCCGCTCGAATTAATATATCTTACAACGGTTTGCATATTATTTTGGAAAATGGTGATTTGTTCTGCATTTATGTTAATAAACAGCAGAATTATAAATATTGCAAATAAAACGGATTTCATAATTTGTGTTCCTTTCATATTAATAAAATTTGAGTTTGATAACTATTTTTAGAATTCTTTCTGATATTGTTATTTGGTTTCCTCCTTTCTTATTGAGAAAATTTCATATATTTAAAAAGAGAATAGCCCATTTCATTCCGATGAATGAAAAATAAGGTAACCAGCCTTGTAAGGGTTATTCATACAGGGGCTGGTGCTGAATCCACCAGCTCCTTATTAATTCTTAAATTGCTTTATATGGTTATTTTTCCTCCGTTACTATTGTAAAATTCCATGATAAACCAGACTTAAACCAGTTTGAGCCTCATCAACTACGAAAAAAGCATCATTTTCAAAAAGCGCAGCACCATAAATTTGAGTTCTTGGTGTTACGTTAAAATAAAATAAGTATTCAATATCATTTCCATTATAATGAGCCAGTCCGTCTGTCATTAAAAGGAAAATATCTTTAGAGTTTCTTCCCCAGATACGCTGATAAAAATTCGGATTATTAACTTGCAGAAAAGTTATGAACTGATTGTTTTTACGCTTAGCTATTTCATTTCCCAATATGAAATATACTTCGCCCTTAATGAGACTTATATCAGATTGTAAACCTTGTGTCCAAATGTTTCCATAAAGTTTTTGAAAATCTCCATTGACGTATTCATAAATTTTAGTGCTATCAGTAAAATTATGCCCACCAATAACCTGCAAATAAATTTTATTATCCGAAAAATTTTTATATAAGCAGGTAACGATACCATAAAGTTTATTAGTGTTTAACATCTCCCAATTTCCGTTATCTAAATGGGCTATCACGCTCATATTATAACCACCGTTTTCCTCAGGATAAGCACCTGTAGCATAAAGTGAGTTAATGTTTTCTCCCCAAATATTAGAAAAAACTATGTTAGTATGTTCGTCTTTTTCTATCTCAGCAAATAGAATCCAGTTATTTCCACAGTATCTCCAAATTTTTCCATTTTCATCGCCTAAAAAAATGTTGTTGCTTGAAAAACCATAAATTGCGTTAGGTTGGACGATTCCCGGAACACCAAAGGATGACCAGACTCTGCCATCAAAATGAGAAATCGAAACTTCCCAATTACTTGAAGTTGTAGCCCAAATATCTGTCGGCGAACTTCCCCACATCCTGAATCTAGGACTGTTCAAACCAGCCAGAGTATCTACCTTCCAGCTATAATCACGTCTTCCTGGTGCTATTACATCATACTGTGGTTCGGTAGTATTGCAGGTGTTTAACAAAATTGCTACACCCATTACTGCTATTTTTAATAAAGTTCTCATAAAATATTTTAATCCAAATAATTTTCAATTATCGATTTTATTAGGTAACCTGTAATTTTTATTTGCAAAACCGGGAAGCAGTGTTGCCGCACTGCTTCCTCTACTTTATAAAAATTCTTTTTCTCGGCCCTCCTAAAATTATTCTTTTAACTTTCCGTGAATTATTACACTGCTATTTGATAGATCATCGAATGCCGTCATGAAAATGTTGTTATTAGTGTAGGCACCTGCCCCGGTAAATTTAAGATTAGTTTCTAAAAGTATCTTGAAATCTTTTCCATTATAATGCCCAACCATATCCTTGTTCCATAATATTCCTTCATCAGCGATCCCAAAAAAGTCCTTCTCGTTTTTTCCCCAAACACTGTATCTAAAGAAATAAGAAGAGAGATCCCGCCAAAGTACTAGTTGATTGTTCGAATATTTAAAGACTTTCCTTGCCTGCGATATATATATATTTCGTTGTTCATATTATAAATTTCTGTCGTTGAATTCCCCACATATATTTCATTAAAATCCGTTCCATTATAAACAATAAGTCTGTTATTATTGTCTGTACCAGCTAAATCATATGCATTTATAATAAATAGCCCCGAACTATTTTGTTTCAAAATATTAGTGAAACTTAGTTTTATCTTCGGAATTTGAACAAACTCCCACTTTATTCCGTTAAAGTTTAATAATATAGCTTTATAATCATTTGTGCTGGTATTTTCTGCAAATCCTACTGCATAAATATTATTAGGGGCAGGTCCCCAAATATTTTCTATATAAATTCTATTATACTCTGGCAGGGTAAGTTTAACAACCTCTCTCCAGCTGCTGCCATTGTAATTCCAAAATGCACCTTCTGCAGTTCCAATCCACACATCATTACTCGCAAAACCAAATATTCCTGTTGGAGTTATTGCTCTAGGAATGGAATCGGTGGTCCATCTGAAGCCGTCATAATGCCAAATTGAATTAAAAACAGAAACCCCTGGGCCAATAGCCCACACATCATTTGGCGTATTTGCCCACATTCGTGTTAAAAATAAGAAGTCATTATCTTTTAGTTTAAGTGTGTCCAGTGTCCATTCATAATCTCTGCTGCCGGGTTTTAATTCATCATCAGGTGGTTCTGTAGTGTTGCAGCATGTAAAGAGTATGAGTGTTAGTAATAGTAAGAAAATCCTATGTTCTTATTTCATTTAAAACCTTTAAACTTTATCGTATTTATTATTAGGTTTTTATTTGTGTGTGATGTAGTTATTGAAGATTCTACTTTGGGCAAAGTGATCGCTAAAACTACGTTTGTAAGATAGTGTGTGCTATAGTATGCGATGAAGTAAAATTTCATTCTCCCTTGCTCCCAGATTCTCTCACCTTAAGAATAATTTATTTTCTACTGTAAAGTAGAAAAAAAAAAAAATGAAAAGTCAAATTATTTTTTATTATACCGCTTTTGTAACCTTCAAGGTCGCTGTACTGTTTAGCATTGACCTTGAAGGTTTTGATTTTCTTATTCAGCCATCAGTGCCGCAATAGCTGATGTGTTCACTATATCATCAACACTACAGCCGCGGGAGAGATCGAATACTGGTTTCTTTAATCCTTGCACAACAGGTCCAACAGCTTCTGCGCCGCCAATTCTTTGTGCAATTTTATAACCAATGTTACCCGCATTTAAATCCGGGAAGATTAAAACATTTGCTTTTCCTGCTATTTCGCTTCCTGGCGCTTTTGATTTGCCGACCTTCTCAACCACAGCAGCATCAAATTGAAATTCACCATCGACCTTCAGATCAGGACGTTTCTGCTTAACAAAATTGGTTGCATTTCTTACCTTTTCAACTAACTCATGTTCTGCACTTCCTTTTGTTGAGAATGAAAGCATTGCTACTCGTGGTTCTTCACCAACTAATTTTTTGTAATTATCTGCAGTTGAAATTGCGATATCCGCAAGCTGCACATCGGTTGGATTTGGAACAACAGCGCAATCAGCAAAACCCCAAACTTTATCCGGCCAGACCATTAAAAAAAAGCTTGAAACAATGGAAATTCCTTCAGGCATACCAACGCAATGAATTCCGGCGCGCATAACATCTGCAGTTGGTGATGCTGAACCGCTAACAAATCCATCTGCCAGTCCTTCTCTAACCATCATTGCACCGAAGAATAAAACATTCTTCATAGCGTCTTTGGCTTTATCTAAATCAACTCCTTTTGCTTTCCGCAGATTGAAATAGATATCCGAAAATCTAGCATGATGTTCCGATTTTATGGGATCGATTATTTGAATGCCGTATAAATCCACATTTAGTCGTTTTGCATCTTCAAGTATTTTTTGTTCATTGCCAAGCAAAATTACATTGCATATTTTCTTTTTGTGCAGTTCAAATCCAGCTTTAATAACTCTTTCATCGTGGGCTTCAGGGAGGACGATTGTTTTATTTCTTTTTGAGGATTCGCTGATTATTCGTTCTAAAAGATTCATGATTTTCTCCGAAATTTTGAAAAATTGTTAATCAAACTTAGCAAATGCAGCCTTAATGAGAAACTCGTCACTTTCATTTGATTTGCTGCATTAATTTCTTATTAAGCATACAAGATTATTGCTGTTTTTTTTGATTTTGGGTTGTAAAACCAATAAATTCACACCCTTGATTTTGATTATGATTGCCGAAAATTTACAATTCCTCAATAACAGAATAACTCAAATTTGTGAAAGAAATAACCGCAAACCAGAGAATGTAAAACTGATTGCTGTTTCTAAAAATTTTGGAATTGATGCAATCAATCAAGCAATTAAAGCTGGCCAATTTAATTTTGGTGAAAATAGAGCACAGGAATTGGTTTCTAAATTTGAGATTTTGGGTAACAAAGTAATTTGGCATTTTATAGGTAATTTGCAGAAGAATAAAGTTAAATACGCTGTAAAAACAGCTGAGTATATTCATTCTGTTGATTCTTTTTCTCTTGCTGAAGAGATCCAAAAATCATCTGCAAAAATTGAGAAGGTGCAGAAAGTATTAATTGAAATAAAAACTTCTGGAGAGGAAACAAAATCGGGTGTAACCAATAAAACTGAAGTTGAAAGAATTGCCGAGTATTGTTGGAATGCACCAAACCTAGATTTACTGGGGTTAATGACAATTGCTCCATTTACAAACGATAAAAACTTGATTAGGAAAAGTTTCAGTTATTTGCGTAATTTAAAAGAAGAATTGAATGATAAAGGTTACAGCTTAAAAGAATTGTCCATGGGAATGACTAACGACTATGAAATTGCAATTGAGGAAGGCGCTACAATGCTTAGAATCGGCTCGGCAATTTTTGGAGAAAGAATTTACAATCAATAAAAATTAAAAATGATTTTTACACCTGACGGTATTAGGAAACAAGAATTCAATAAATCCTTTAGAGGATATAACAGAGACGAAGTACATGCTTTTTTAGAAAAACTTTCTACTGAATTTGAAGCCCTTTTGTGTGAGTTTGATGACACTAAAAAAGAACTAAATGAGTTAAAGCAACGCTTGGAAAAGTTTATCCAACTGGAAAATCAGATTCAGCAAACCATTATAGGAAGTAAGCAAAAATCAAGTCAGCTTATTGATGAAGCACAAAAAAAAGCGGGAGAGATTTTACGTTTAGCGGAAGAAAAATCCTCAGAGCTGCTGCAAAAATCTCATGAAGAAGCAAACAGCCTAAAAACTGCTATTAATAATCTCAAGGAAGAAAAGGAAATTCTAATTGCAAAATTAAAAACCATAATTAATTATCAATCACACCTGCTTGAAATGAAAGTAGAAGAAGCAGGAGAAGAAATAAGAGATGAAAAGAAACCCGAGCATAGTTCGGGGGTTGATGTAAATGTAGATGACATTGTACAGAAATTATTATAAAGATGAGTGATCTTAAACAAAAAATAGAAGAAACCCTCAAGGTTATTAGAGCAAATTCAAAAGAAGAATACCCCATTGGAATAATTCTCGGTACCGGTTTAGGCGGTTTGGTTAAAGAGATTCAAGTAACACATCAAATTGATTACGGCGACCTGCCCCACTTTCCAATTTCAACTGTTGAATCACATCACGGGAAATTAATATTTGGAAAAATAGCAGATAAAAGAGTTGTCGCAATGCAGGGTAGATTTCATTACTACGAAGGTTATTCGATGCAGCAAATAACTTATCCTGTTCGTGTTATGAAATTTTTAGGAGTGGAAACTTTACTTGTATCAAATGCCTGCGGCGGCATGAATCCGACTTATCGCAAAGGCGATATTATGTTGATGACTGATCATATTAATTTGCTTGGCGATAATCCTTTAATAGGCCCAAATGAAGATGAACTCGGTCCACGCTTCCCTGATATGAGCGAACCCTACAATTTGGAATTAATTAAATTAGCTGAAAAAGTTGCTGCAGAAAACAATATTAAAGTTCAAAAAGGTGTTTATGTGGCTGTTCCTGGTCCTAATCTGGAAACTAGAGCTGAATATAAATTTCTAAGGGAAACAGGCGCAGATGTGGTTGGTATGTCAACTATTCCTGAAAATATTGTGGCAAACCATATGGGAATAAAAGTGCTTGGCATTAGCATAGTAACTGATGAATGTTTTCCAGAAACTTTAAAACCGGTTGATGTAAAGGAAATAATTGAAACTGCAATGATGGCAGAACCAAAAATGACCCTTATAATGAAAGAGGTTATTAAAAGGATATGAAAATAAACAGAGATCATTTTGTAAGATATGTTGTTCCAGCTGTTTTAGCTGTATTAATATTTGCTTCCAACTTTTTAAACAAAAAACTTTTTGGATTTGATGATCAAAATTTTGCTGTGTGGTTTGTGCTTTCAGTATTGTGTTTTGCTTGCGGATGGTATATTAACCAATCTCTTGGATGGCATTTGGGAGGCAGAGTTGTATTTTCAATAATCGTTGCTTCAACTTTCATTAGTATTTTGCTGATTACTTTTTTTTCAGTTTATTTTGAAGCCAATCAGCTTATAACTGAAAATCTACTTCTGTACAGCTTAAGAAATATTATGCTTGGAGCAATGGCTTTCTTCGGAATGGCAGTTGCCGAAGTTATATTGCTTCAAAAGGAACTTGCCGTTTTTCAGGAAAAGCAAAAAATTATTGAGGACACTGGTAAGGACTTGAAAAAGGAAGCGGAACTTGAATTAAGAGAAGCTAAAATTAAAGCTCAGAAAATACTTAACGATGCGGAAGCTGAAGCAAAAGATATAAGTTTGAAAAAAGATAGAATGGAAAAGGAATTAAAAAATTTCATTCAAACCGAAAAAGAGTTTATTAAGAAATACGAAAAACCCGAATAATTAGAACAGATATGTTTAAACAGAATTTAGAGAAAATTAATTATCCCGAAATAGAAAAAAATATTTTAGAGTTCTGGGAAAAAAATAAAGTTTTTGAAAAAAGCATTTCTTCACGAGATGAAAACAATCTTTTCACTTTTTACGAAGGTCCCCCAACTGCTAACGGTAAACCTGGTATCCATCATGTAATGGCGCGTACGTTAAAAGATCTTGTTTGCAGATACAAAACTTTAAAAGGTTATCGGGTTGAAAGAAAAGCTGGTTGGGATACGCATGGCCTGCCTGTTGAAATTGAAGTTGAAAAATCGCTTGGAATACAGAACAAAAGTGAAATTCCTAATTTTGGAATTGCAAAGTATAACGCCGAGTGTAAATCATCCGTATTTAAATACTTGAACTTGTGGGAACAGATGACCACAAGAATGGGATATTGGATTAATCTCGATTCTGCTTACATCACCTTTAAAAATGAATACATCGAATCTGTTTGGTGGTCGTTATCCCAGCTTTTCAAAAAGGGCTTGCTGTACAAAGGATTCAAAATTGTTCCGCAATGCCCTCATTGCGAAACTCCGCTTTCCTCTCACGAACTATCGCTTGGTTATGACGAAGTAAGAGATCCAAATGTTTATGCCAAGTTTAAACTTAAAGATGAAGATGCTTCAATTCTTGTTTGGACAACAACGCCCTGGACGCTTATTTCAAATGTTGCACTTGCTGTAGGTCCAGAAATTGATTATGTGAAAGCTAATGTTGAAGGACATGGAGTGATGTATCTTGCAAAAGCAAGATTATCGGTTCTTAAAGAAGAATACTCAATTCTTGAGGAACTTAAAGGAAGTGCACTGCTAAATAAAGAATACGAACCTTTGTTCAATTATATTCCTGTAGATAAAAAAGCATGGTATGTAATTCCAGGTGATTTTGTAAGCACAGAAGATGGAAGCGGTGTTGTTCACATTGCTCCTGCTTTTGGTGCAGACGATTATGAAGTTTCTAAAAAGTTTAATTTACCTTTTGTGCAGCCGGTTACAATAGGAGGCAGATTTACAGATGATGTTAAAGACTTTGCCGGTAGATTAGTAAAAACAATTAAATTTAAAACGCATGAAGAAAAAGGTGTTGATCCTGATATTCTTAAAAATCTAAAGGAAAGAAATTTAATCTACCGGTCTTCGAACGATTATCTTCACTCTTATCCGCACTGCTGGCGATGCGATAATCCACTAATTTATTATGCAAGAGACAGCTGGTATATTAAAACAACCGAAGTTGCTCCAAGAATGATTGAGCTGAACAAAACTATTAAATGGGCTCCACCGGAAGTTGGTTCGGGCAGATTTGGAAATTGGCTGGAGGAAAATAAAGATTGGTCACTTTCACGCGACAGATATTGGGGAACTCCGCTTCCAATTTGGATAAGTGAAGATGGCGAAGATATGTTTGCCGTTGGATCTGTTGCAGAATTGAAGGAAGGATTTATCGAACAAAATGGAGCAAAAGTTTATGTTAAAGATCTGTCTGAATCGGAATTAGATTTGCACAAGCCTTTTGTTGATGGAATTAAATTTGAACGAAACGGCAAAATGTTTTCTAGAACACCAGAGCTGATAGATGTTTGGTATGATTCGGGGGCAATGCCCTTTGCTCAATATCATTATCCTTTTGAAAATAGAGAATGGTTTGAGAAGCATGCATTTCCATCTGATTTTATTTGCGAAGGTATAGATCAAACACGCGGATGGTTTTATACTTTGCATGCAATTGCTACAATGCTTTTTGATAATGTTGCTTTCAAAAATATTATTGTGAATGAGTTGATCCTTGACAAGCAAGGATTGAAAATGTCTAAATCCCGAGGGAATACTGTTGACCCGTTTATGTTGTTTGAGAAATACGGTGCCGATGCAACACGATGGTATTTAGTTACGAACAGTCCGCCGTGGCGGCCAACTCTTTTTGATGAAGATGGTTTGGTTGAAGTTCAAAGAAAGTTTTTTGGTACACTCGTTAACACTTACTCATTCTTTGCACTTTATGCAAACATAGACAAGTTCGAGTTCAGAGAAGAATTAATTCCTTACGAGCAAAGACCAGAAATTGACAGATGGATAATCTCTAAACTCAATTCGCTTGTTGAAGAATATGAAAACCTAATGGACAGTTATGATGTAACTAAAGCAGCGCGAGCAGTTGCTTCATTTACAATTGATCAGCTTTCAAATTGGTACGTTAGGCGAAACAGAAGACGATTCTGGAAATCAGAAATGAATGATAATAAGCTTTCTGCTTATCAGACACTTTATGAGTGCCTTGTTAAGGTGAGTGTGTTAACCTCACCCTTTGCACCGTTTATTGCTGAGGAGATTTACCAGAATCTTAATCAGGTTACAAAAAAAGATGATTTTGAATCTATACATCTTTTTGAGTTTCCCAAATTAAGTTATCAAGACAAAGCGCTCGAAGAAAAAATGGATGTTGCTCAGCGTGTTGTTTATCTTACTCGGGCAATGAGAGCAAAGGCAAATCTAAAAGTACGTCAGCCGCTTAAAAGATTGATGGTTGTGGTTGATAAATCTAAAAACGATGCTTTGGCAAAGATGCAGGATGTAATTTTGGAAGAAGTAAATATCAAAAAATTAGTTGTTCTGAATGATGACTCTGAAATTGTGAATAAATCAGCTAAAGCAAACTTCAAAGTTATTGGTCCTAAATTTGGTAAGAAGGTAAATCCTGTTGCAAATTTTATAAAGCAGTTAGATAGAAGCTCAATTGCTTTGCTGGAAAAGAGTGAAAAACTTGCTTTAAATATTGATGGTGAAGAATTATTTATCACAAAAGATGATGTTGAAATAATCTCTACCGAAATTACTGGGTGGGTTGTAGAAAAAGATGAAGAAATAATTACTGCTGTTGATACAGAGCTGGATGATGAATTAATTGCAGAAGGACTTGCCAGGGAATTTGTTAATCGTGTTCAAAATATGCGAAAAGATGCAGGATTTGAGGTTACCGACAGGATTGAGATTAAATTTACCGGCGAACCAAAACTTGCTGATGCTGTAAAAAAGTTTCAAAATTATATTTCAACCGAAACACTTTCAGAAAATTTAATTGAAACTGATTATTTTAACAACGGCTTTAAACAGGATTGGAAGATAAATGAACTTAGCTGCTCTGTTGCCATTAATAAAGTTGAACAGAAAAAAGTTGATGTTGAAAAGGAAATTCTCCCAAAGAAAAAAGTAATCAGAAAAAATAGTACAGTAAAGAAAGCGAAATCTAATCCAAAGAAAGAAAAGTCTTCAAAGAAAAAGGTTGTAAAGAAAACAATAAAAAAATCAGCAGTAAAAAATGTTTCTGCAAAAAAGAAAACTCAAAATAAAAAAACAACTAAGAAGAAATTGCAGCACAAACTCAAAGCGGCTAAACTTAAAAAGTAAGGAGAAGCAGCATGGCAAAGAAAATTGATAAAAAGAAAAAGACAACACAAAAACCAAAGGTAAAGATGAAAAAAGAAAAAACACCGAAGAAAAAATTGGCAGTTAAACCAAAGAAAAAAGTTGTTGCTAAAAAAGCAGTTGAAAAAAAGAAAGCTCCTAAACTTTCTGTTAAAAAGGAAAAAGTACAGCCAAAAGCAAAAGCCGTAAAAATAAAGGCAGTGAAGGTTGCTAAACCAGTTAAAAAGAAAATTAAAGTTGTTGAAGAACCTAAACCATTGGTTAAGGTTCGCACGATTGAAGAAATTAAAGGTTACAGCAAAAAAGATCTTGAGCATTTTAGACAAATAATTCTCGAGAAGCGTGATGAAATAATTGAGCAGCTTCAAAACTTAAAGGAACAAATGCTCGATCCAACAACCGGCGAGTATATAAATGAAAATTCTCCTTACTCGCTGCATATGGCTGAACAAGGAACCGATGCAATGGAAAGAGAAAAAACCTTTCTTTATGCTCAAAGGGAAAATAAATTTCTAGGATACCTAGAAGATGCTTTAAAGCGCATTGATGCTGGAACTTACGGAATTTGTGTTGAGTGCGTCGAAGAACCTCAGCACCTTTGCGAAACGTGCCCGCTTATTCCTAAAGCACGGCTTGAAGCAGTACCGCACAGCCAATTGTGTTTGCCAATGAAACAACGTCAAGAGAAAAACAAATAGGATAAAAAAATAGTTAATAGATTAAAACCCAGTCACCTATCAAATAAAATGATATGGATGAACTGGGTTTATTCATAAATTTAAACATCTAAGAAAGCAGTAATTGAAGGTTCTTTACGCAACATTATTTGTAGTAATTGCAGATCAGGTTTCTAAAATTTGGATTAAAGGATTTAATTTCCCTTTATTGAATTTAAAGCATGAGGGTATGCAAATCGGACAAAAGATCCCGGTTCTTGGTGATTTCTTTAGAATTACTTTCATTGAAAACCCGGGTTTGGCTTTTGGTATCGATATCAATTCGGCTATTAAACTCTGGATATCTATCTTCTCTCTTGTTGCCAGCATTGCACTAATAATCTATTTATACATTGTACGAAAAGAAAATTTTGGATTTAGATTTTCTCTGGCTTTAATTCTCGGCGGTGCGATTGGAAATTTTATTGACAGAGCTTTCTATGGAATTTTTTATGGTTATGCACCATTATTTTACGGCAAAGTCGTGGATTTTCTTGACTTCGATTTTTTCAATTTAACTCTCTTCGGGCGAAATTATGATAGATTTGCAATCTTTAATATTGCAGATTCTGCAGTCACAGTCGGTATAATACTTCTGTTATTTTTATATAAAGAACACGATAAAAAAGTAGATTCAAAAGAAACAGAATGTGAAACATTAGCTCCAAATATTGCACCAAACAAAGAGGTATTACAAAATTATAATGTTAGTAATGCAGATACAGAAAATGATATAAGCAAAAAAGAAGATGACGAAACTAATAAAGGAAAAACACCTTCGCTTTGAAGTTTCTCCTGGTCAGAAGAAGGAGAGAATTGACTTATATCTTTCGGCTCACATCGAAAATGCAACCCGTTCCAAAGTTCAAAAATTAATTGAAGCAAATCTGGTTAAAGTAAATGGAAAATTTATTAAGCCGAGTTACAAAGTACTTCCACAAGATATTATAGAAGCTGCTATTCCAATTTCACCTCGCCCCGAAGAAACTGAAGCTGAAGACATTCCGCTTAACATTGTTTTTGAAGATGATTATCTTCTTGTTGTAAATAAACCAGCCGGAATGGTAGCTCATCCGGCATTTTCCAACTATACAGGAACACTTGTTAATGCACTTCTTCATCATACTAAAAATCTTAGCGGCTTAAATGAACCGGGAAGACCTGGAATAGTTCATCGAATTGACAAAAATACCAGCGGACTGCTTGTGGTTGCAAAAGATGACTGGACGCATGCACAGCTTGCCAAACAATTTTCAAAACATACTATCGAGCGTGAATACTGGGCAGTAGTTTGGGGAAAATTCAAACAGAGCAAAGGTGAAATTGAAACATTTATAACTCGTAGTAAAAAGGACAGAAAAAAGTTTACGGCAAGTACAAGTGAAGGAAAGCATGCAGTTACATTGTATGAAGTTTTAGAGGAATATGAATTTGCTTCTCTCGTAAAAATTAATTTGAAGACTGGACGAACACATCAGATACGAGTTCATCTATCATCAATCAATCATCCTGTATTTGGTGATGAAACATACGGCGGAAGAGAAATTGTTTATGGAGCTAATCTTCCTAAAATGGTTAGCAGAACAAAAAATCTTTTAGAAATAATGCCAAGGCAGGCACTTCATGCTAAAACTTTGGGCTTTATTCACCCGCATGCAAAAAAGCTTGTGAGGTTTGATTCTGAATTACCGGCTGATATTAAAACACTTATTTCAGAACTCAAATCAACTGCTAAATGAACTTATAGTAGTAATTTTTATATATTTGATTTCAGATTACGAACATCTTAAAAATATTTATGCTGACTATTTACAATACTCTAACCAGAAAAAAAGAAGATTTTGTTCCGATAAATCCTAATGAAGTTAGAATGTACGTATGCGGACCAACTGTTTACGATTATTTTCACATTGGAAATGCCCGCTCTTTCATTATGTCGGACGTTCTGAGAAGATATCTTGAGTACAAAGGTTTTAACGTAAAATATATAATGAACTTAACGGATATTGATGATAAGATAATCAAGAAAGCAAACGAAGAAAAAATTTCTGCTAAGCAAGTTGCTGAAAAATACACCGCAGCTTTCTTTGAAGATTTAGAAAAACTAAAAGTAAGACGGGCAAGCATTCATCCTAAAGCTACCGAGCACATTCACGAAATAATAGATTTTATTGAACAGCTTGAGAAAAACGGATTTGCCTATAATGTTAACGGAAATGTTTTTTATGATGTGGCCAAGTTTAACGAGTATGGAAAACTTAGCGGTAAAAAATTGGACGAGCTTGATGCCGGTGCAAGAGTAGATGTAAATGAGGAAAAGAAAAATCCATTGGACTTTTCGCTTTGGAAAAAAGCAAAAGAAGGGGAGCCGTTTTGGGATAGTCCTTGGGGCAAAGGCCGACCCGGCTGGCACATCGAATGTTCCGCAATGAGCTGCAAGCATTTAGGCGAAACCTTTGACATTCACGCCGGAGGAAATGACTTAATTTTTCCTCATCATGAAAATGAGATTGCCCAAAGTGAAGCCGCTAACAAAAAGAAGTTTGTGAACTATTGGATTCACTTTGGATTTCTGAATATCAACAATGAGAAGATGTCAAAATCTCTTGGCAATTTTTTTACCGCAAGAGATGTATTAAAGCTTTACTCAGCAGAATCAATACGTTTGTTGTTCAGCCAAACTCACTATCGAGGTCCATTAGAGTTTAATGACGAGCTGCTTGAATCTGCAAAAAGAGGTTTGGAGAAATTTGATAACTTGATTGATAAATTAAGCCTACTCCCTAACCCTCTCCCAAAGGGAGAGGGGATAAGCCCAAATTTTGATTTTCAATCGTACTACAAGAATTTTGAAGCCGCAATGGATGATGATTTGAATACTCCACAAGCTGTTGCAGTGTTGTTTGATTTTGTACGCGATGTGAATAAAACGATAGCAGAAAATGAAAATCTTCCACCAGAATTTTACTTGAATGTAAAAGAGTTTCTTTCTAAAACTGCTCAAGGCGTATTAGGTATAATTGACTTAGAAAAATCAGATATACAAGGTGGTTCTATCGAGAAAGAACTAATAGAGCTGCTTATTCATTTAAGAAACGATGCAAGAAAAGAAAAGAACTTTGCTTTATCAGATAAAATTCGCGATGGTCTGAATGAACTTGGAATTGAATTGAAAGACTCGAAAGACGGAACAACTTATAAGAGAGCAAAAAAATGAGACGAACGGATTTGACACTATGCCAGTTTAAATCATCCTAAGAGCATTAGAAATTTGAAAAAGAATATTGGCAGAATGCTTCTGCCGCAGAGAAGTTTGAGGCTGTAGAAGCTATCCGGGCATTTTATATTAAAACATTTTATTCCAATTTCACTAAAATTGAAAAGGTGGTTAGGAAGAGAAAGCTCGGAGAGGAATAACGGAACTAAAACCGGAGATCTTGCTAAACTATCTTGAAAATATTCCCGCTTCCTAAAATTAAATTCGGGTCGAGTGCTTTTTTCACCTCAAGCATTTTTCTAACATTTTCTTCACCGTACATCAATAAAAGGTATTCAGTTTTTAGTTTTCCAATGCCATGTTCTGCGGAAATTGTTCCGCCAAGCTCAACAGCTTTCATGCAAATCTTCTTATAAATTTCTTTCCCTTTCTCATACTCTTTCTCGCCTTTAGGCAGCATATTCAAGTGCATATGTGAGTTACCGAAATGTCCGTAAACCACGTAATGTAAATTTTCTTTTTCAACTTCGCTTTTGCTGTGGTAATATAGCTCTTCAAATTTATCGTCAGGAACTGCAACATCAGTTCCCAATTTCTTCAAATTATTTTGTGAAATGTATTCGCTTATCTTCCACGAGATCGCATGACGGAATTCTTGTATCTTTTTATTATCAGAATCAGAAAAAGCAAACCAAGCACTTTCCTCGTCGCCGCCAAATTCAGATATTAATAACATCCACTCATCCATCAGCGTTTCTTCATTAAGTAAGCTTACTTCTTGTTCAAACCAAACTGCAGCTTCAGCTTTATGCGGAATATTCGAATAATCCTTTTGAAGAAAACTTAATGTGTGCTTATCAAAAAACTCAAGAGCTAATGCATCAAGTTTGTTTGTTAGATTTTCTTTTCTCGTTTGGTAAGTGATTTCTCTTGCTTTATTAATGAAGTTCAAAGCATTTTTTTCTTTATCAAAAAAAATAATGCTTGATAATATTTTCTCCGGTAAATCAACAAGCTTAAGCATAATCTTTGTAATAATTCCCAGCGTTCCTTCAGAGCCAATGAACAAATCAATTGCATCTATATTTTTCTTGGCAAAATACCCTGATGTGTTTTTTGTCGGCGGCATAGTGTATTCTGGAAGCTGCAAAGTGTATCTGCTGCCGCTTTCAGTTTTCAGCTTAAGCGAATAACCATCGGCGAATATTTCACCCCGCTTAACTTTCAATAAGTCTCCATTTGCTAGAACTATATTAAGTTCTAAAATATAATTACGGGTTGCACCGTACTTAAAAGTCTTTTCTCCCGAAGCATTGGTTGCAACAGTTCCACCGATGAAACAATTTCTCTCGGTAGGATCTGGAGGATACATCAGCTTTTTTTGGTTAACAAGATTTTGGAAGTCAGCGAGAATAACTCCTGGTTCAACTATTGCAGTTTTTTCATTTTCGCTAAGTTCGATAATTCGATTCAGCTTATCAGTTGCAATTACAATTCCACCATTTGGCACACGTGCGCCGGCTAAACCTGTACCATTACCGGATACTGTGACTTTAATTTTTTTTTCGTTTGCTTCCTTAAGAATTTTAATAACGTCTGCTTCATTTTCAGGAAAGTATACGGCATCGCAAAATCCTTTAAGATTTGAAGCATCTATTAAATAACTTTGTATTTCATCAGCAGAAGTTTTGACTATCATGTTAACCGTCTTTTATTTGTGAAGAGATAGAAATACATTTTAAGCCACGAATTTCACGAATGAGCACTAATATTAAATTCGTGATTATTAGTGTTATTCGTGGCAACAATTATTTTTGTTTAAGTAATTTCTCGCATTAACTCAAGATATTGTTTCTGCGTGTCAATAGCTGGTAAATCTTTTCGGTACCAAAAAAAGTCTCGTTTAATTCCAACTCTGGTGAACATTTCGTTTAGTGCCACAAACATATCAACCTGAGGAAATGCAGTATCTCTAAGGTGATGAATAAATTTCAGAGTTCTAAATCCATCAAACCACTTTAGTTTTTGCTTAGAAATTTGTAAAGAGGAAGTGGAATTCTCTAGAATTCCGCTCCAATCACTCCCAAAATTTTGCTGCATCAGAAAGTTAAATAATTCAATGTGAATATTCTTAGCAGAATTAAGAAAATCTTGTGAGGTTTTCGCCTCATCTGAATTAAATATGTAAAGCCATTCTTTTAGAATATCAAACGATTTTGGATTGTACAGCAAGTATTCGTTTTGAGTATTTGATAAAAACCTTCCAACTCGTTGTCCTGTTCCAAATGGTACGCGCCACGAACTCCTTGAAGATGGATAAACAGTTGTTGAAACTATTTCTTCGATCTTATAATTCTTAGCAAGTTTTTCAATAAAGTAAAAATCCTCAGCAGCTTTTTGCTTGTTCATTCCTTCCACTTTAATGTAACTCTCATAATCGCAAATCATAGTTGAGCCGACGGTATGAAAAGCAAAAAGCGAATTAGCATACTTTAGGCCTAAAACGTAATACCGAAGAAAAATTTCATAACAAATAATCGCATGAGCTGTAAGTGAATTATCCTCAATATTATGTTCGTATTTAACAATTGCAGCTGAAGAATTTTTACTGTTAAACTCATCAACAATTGTTGTTAGATAGTTTGAATCGACTGTACAGTCGGCGTCTAAACAAATTATTATTTTTTTTCTGCTTGAATTATAGTCAAAGATATTTAATGCAGCATCCATCCCAATTTTGCGAGCCAAACCAACTCCACCAATTTTATTCGGCATTTCTAATCCCGGTGATGAAGCGTCAATCAAGCAAATATTTAAGTTAGAGTTGATAGCTTTTTGGATTAGCGGATCGTCTAAGTTACTTTTCTGAATAATTGAGCGAAGAAAAGTTAGAGATTTTTGGTTGTCGGTCTTAACCTCTGATGATGAGTCCGCAAGATTATTAACAACAACAATTAATGCAGTTTTACTGAAATATTTGTTGTGGTTAGTTAGCAAAGAATCAAACAGCACCCTAAGATATTCGTATTCAGCTATTACCGGAACAACAATAACATTTTCTATTTTACCTAAGCGGTTGGATTCTAAGGCCCAATAGCCAAAAGTGTATTTATTAAGATATTTAATTACAGATTTGGGAAGCTGATCCATTAGACGGTACTCAGATTTTTATCAATCAAGTTACAAGCAGCTTCAAAGTCAGTTCCGTTCAGCCAATTTATTTTCACACCCTCTCGTTCCATTTTTCTGAACCAGGTCATCTGCCGTTTTGCAAATTGATGAATAGCCGTATTAAGTTTTTGGAACATATCATCATAACTTAACTCAGCATTTAAATACATCGCAATGAATTTATATTCTAAACCAAAAGCAATAATCCGTTCATAGGTAATTCCCGTGTTTAATAGATTTTTTACCTCATCAATCATTCCTTCTTCCAGACGCTTCTTTAATCTTTCAGTAATTCTTTTTCTTATTTCATCTCGATTCATTTTAATACCCAGCACAAGCGAATTTATTTTCGGAAATTCTTGAATTGTTTCTTTGGATTCTTCAACTAAAATTGCTTTAATCATTCTGCTTTTAGATAAAAGATCTTTTTTAACATGAACATTGGGACTTAGGTGCAAAAGGTGCTTTTGCAGTTCATCTAAAGATAACGCATTAAGTTCACTTACTCTGTCAGAGTTAAAATCTGCTTTTTTCAAATTATAATTTTGAATAATGCTGCTCAGATATAAACCAGTTCCGCCAACAAGAAAGGGAATTTTATTTTTAGAAGTAATATCTAAAAAAGATTTGGAAAACAATTCTTTAAACCTAAATAGGTTAAACTCTTTAGATGGATGGATAATGTCGATTAGATGATAAGCAATTTGTTTACTGCCTATTTTATAATCGGATAAATCCTTGCCTGTTCCGATATTCATTCCAATGTAAACCTGCCGTGAATCTGCGGAAATTATTTCACCATTGTATTTATGTGCGAGCTTCACCGCAAATTTAGTTTTGCCGGTTGCAGTGGGACCAAGGATTGTAATTAATTTACTCGACATAGTACTTTTTAAGGATTATTTGGAGAGGTAATTAACCAGAAAACGCTACTTAACAACTGGAATTTTTATGTTAATTTGAGAGCCTTCGTTCAAATTATTCCAAGCCGAAATAATACCGCCATGCTCTCTAATAATGTTTTTTGCATAATTAAGCCCCGGATTATCGCTTATAAGTACTTGTCTGTTAATGCAGCCTAAAACACTCTCAGGCAGTTTAGATGCTGTGTTAACTAATTCCAAAATCAACGAAGAGTTTGCTCTTTTTATTGTGATGTTAATATTTCCGTTTTCCTGGATTTCTTCACACATGATTTTTACTACTTGCAGCATGGCCTGGAAGAAAAGATTTTTATCAATTAAGATTGCGGAATCCGCTTCAAATTTTCCGGAGAGCTTTACGCCTCTAAATTCCGTATATCCCTCCAGAAGACGTATGATATCTGATAGAACTGGTTCTGCGAAATAGATTTGAGCATTCAAATTTATTTTTTCACTTAAAAAATCCTCATGTGCTTGAATAGCCCTGCTTATACTTGTAGTTTCATCTAATATTTTTTGTAAAATTGTTTGTGTTTCTTCATCGGAAATTTTCTCTTTCAGCTGTAATGAATATTTTCTAATCAAATCTAAAGATGTTCTTATTTCATCCGAAATTGATTTTGTTACATTCTGAACTATTTCTCTGTAGGAATCAACTGATGAATATCCCTCTTTTTCCTTATAAGTTTCAACCGATCCATATTTGGTTGATGATTGAATATTGGGGTTCTCCAGCAC
>JACAFC010000021.1 GCA_013388515.1 Ignavibacteriaceae bacterium
AATCAGTTGGCAGTCGCCAGCAGCCAGTTGGCAAACTTTGAAAATTTATGATGTTTTAGGGAATGAAGTTGCGATACTTGTTAATGAATACAAACAAGCTGGAAAATACGAAGTTGAGTTTGATGCCTCAAACCTTGCAAGCGGTTTGTATCTCTACAGAATTCAATCAGGTTCATTTGTAGAAACTAAGAAAATGATTTTGCTTCGCTGATTAAATTTTCGCTTTTTTATTGAAATTGAAAACCTTCAAAAGTTAAACTGAGTAATTTTACTTTAAATATTTTATTTTCTTATCTTTCAATAAGTCATTCTAGTGTGTCTGGTTTTATTAAGATGACTAAATATCGTGAAGCTCTTTTACGGCAGTAATAACTTTATTCATCTGAACATCTGGAACAAAATGACATCAAATAGAACAACTCTTGCCTCACTGCGTATAGTTCTGCCATATTTTATCCTAGGAATTTTGTACATCTTAGTTTCGGACAAAATTGTTCATCTCATTTCAGATGACCACCAAATTATAACCAATATTCAGACATATAAGGGATTTGGATTCATCCTTATCACCTCATATTTTCTTTTTATCTTGATTTGGCGAATGTTAAACAGAATTGAGACTGAAAATAAAAATTTTATGGCCGCACAAAGTGCTTTGGCAGAAAGGGAAAAACAATTCCAGTTACACTTTGAAAACAGCAACGACTCAATTTTTTTGGTTAAATCAGATGGTAAAATAAATGCTGTAAATAAAGCTGCTTGCAGCATGTTCGGGCGTACTGAAGAAGAAATTTGTTCCGTCGGATTGGAAGGAATACTTGACTTAAATGATTATCGAGTAAATAATATTCTTAGTAATGGCTTTAAACTAGGGGACTATCGAGGTGAACTGAACTTTAAACGTAAGGATGGATCTATATTTACCGGCGATATCACTTCAACAATTTTCAAGGATGAGCAGGGAAATGAAAAATCAAATTTAATAATTAGAGATGTTACAGAAAGAAATCTAGCTGAAAAGTCTGTAATGCTTGAACGTGATTTTTCTAATGCAATCCTGGATAGCTTACCCGGTATTTTTTATTTGTTTAATAGAGATCTTAAGTATCTCAGATGGAATAAAAATCATGAAAGAATATCCGGATATTCAAGTGAGGATATGTTAAAACTATCCCCGGGTGATTTTTTTAGTGAAGAAGAAAGACCAGTTGTTAGTGAGGCAATACAACAAGTTTTTACCAAAGGTTATGCCGAGGTTGAAGCCAATTTGATTACAAAAGATGGAAGATCGCTTCCCATTGCTTTCAATGGAACCAGAATCATTTATCAAAATCAAGAGTGCTTGCTGGGTGTTGGTATTGAGATGACCCGGTTGAAAAATGCTGAAAAAGCATTGTTTGAAAGCAAGGAAAGGTATAAGCGTTTAACAGAAAATGCTCAAGATATGATTTACAGAATGGCATTACCCAGTGGTAAATATGAATACGTCAACCCTTCCTCTATTAATATTTTGGGTTATTCACCAGCAGAATTTTATGAATCTCCGCAAATTATTAGACAAATTATTCACCCTGATTGGAGAGAGTATTTTGAGCAGCAATGGATTAATTTAATTAATGGGTTAATGCCGCCAACTTATGAATATCAGATAATTCATAAATCCGGCGAAGTTCGCTGGTTGAATCAACGCAACATTCTAATCCGAGACAATAATGGTAATCCTATCGCAATAGAAGGAATTGTTACAGATATTACTAAGCGAAAGGAGATAGAAGAATCGTTAAAAAAAACACATTTACGCCTCATACAATCTCTTAAGTTTACTGAAGCATTGCTTGCAGCAATACCAACACCGGTGTTTTACAAAGATAGGGATGGAAGATATTTAGGTTGTAACCGGATGTTTTCTGAACTAATGGGAGTTACATCAGAAGAGATAAAAGGGAAAACTGTTTATGAACTGTGGCCCAGCGAGCATGCTATGACATATCACAAAAAAGATCTCGAATTAATCAGCAATCCCGCACAACAAGTATATGAATACAAAGTTCGGGATAAATTAGGGAAAGATCGGTCTGTAATATTTGCCAAGGATATTTTCCGTGATGAAAATGATCAAGTAGCTGGCATTGTAGGTGCTTTTTTGGATATAACCGACCGAAAGCAAGCAGAAGAAGAGAATAAAATTAGAAATATTGAATTAACACGATTGTTTGATACTAGCTTGATTCTTCTTGAATCTTTGGATAAACGTAAAGTATTAAAAAATATTGTAGAAAATGCGGCTCAATTAATAGGCGTTGATACAGCGGCTATTTATCTTGTTGATAATGAAAACTTACTTCTCGAAACCACAAGTCCTCCTTTGCCAGAAAATTTTCCATTTGAATTCAGAATGGCAAAGCTGGCGAATCATCATTTGATTGCACATGCGGTGTTAAAGGCCGAACCTTTAATAGTTGAAGATATTAATTCTGTAGAGCTTACAGATGAAGAAAAAATTATTATAAGCTCAAGGAATATGAAAACACTTATTTACCTGCCGCTTTTCGTTGAGAAAGTAGTTAAAGGAGTTTTAATTTTAGGTACTATTGATAGGAAAATAAGCTTAACATCGCATCAAATTGATTTGTGCAGGACGTACTCTAACTTAGCATCCCTTGCATTGGAAAACACACTTTTATTCGAAGAATCGAAACAAAATATAACAGAGCTAATCCAAACAATTGCCGAAAAAAATATTGTTACTGAAGCTTTGAAAGAAAGCGAAGCAAGATTTCGTTCGATGTTTCGGAACCATAACGCAATTATGCTGCTGGTTGATCCTAACAGTGGTAAAATTATAGATGCAAACCTAGCAGCAGAAAAATTTTATGGCTATACAATATCTGAGTTATGCCAGATGAAGATTTCAAATATTAATTTGCTTCCTGAAGAAACAGTGGAAAAAAATCTTCAAAGTGTCGTCTCTAATTTAAACTCGTACTTCAATTTACCGCACATACTTAGTTCCGGTGAAGTACGAGATGTTGAAATCTTTTCCACACCAATCAGTGTTGCTGAAGGAACAGTACTATTCTCAATAATTCATGACATAACCGAAAGGAAAAAAGCGGAAGATAAAGTTCAAAAGTCTCAAGAACAATTACGCGCTTTAGCTGCACGCTTAGAACAAATTCGTGAGGATGAGAGAATTCATCTCTCGAGGGAGTTACATGATAACCTAGGACAAAACTTAACTGCATTGAAGATGGATGTTGCGTGGCTGGCTCGTAAAATTGGTTCAACTGATCAATCTCTGAATGAAATTATATCTCAAAAAACTAAAACTGTAAACGATTTAATCGATAATATTATTGTTAATGTAAGGCGCATTTCTTCCGATCTAAGACCAACAATGCTTGATTACTCAGCATTGGTTCCTTCATTGGAATGGTTGATGGGCGATGTAAGTAAAAGAGCAGAACTAAAGTATTCTTTTAATTCATCTGTAGAGGAGATTCTTGTTAATCAACAAACAGCAACATCAATATTTAGGATTTTTCAGGAAGCAGTTACAAATATTATTAGACATTCAAATGCAGAATGCATGACAATGACTATAGATGAAATAGATGGAAAATATTTAATTCAGCTAACTGATGATGGGAGAGGTATAACTGAAGATGAAATATCCGATAGTCACTCACTTGGAATTATTGGCATGCATGAACGTGCAATTCAATTTAATGGTGAATTAACTATCTCAAAAAATAAAACCAAAGGTACAACAGTTAGTCTTAAAGTATTAAAGGAGGAAAAGGATGATTAGCATTTTAATTGCAGACGATCATCCGGTTGTTCGAAGAGGTTTAAAAGAAATACTGAAAGAAGAAAAAGACTTAAAAATTGTTGATGAAGCATCTTCAGCACCGGAAGTTTTTAATGTGCTAAGGCAAAAGAAGATTGACATTATTTTACTTGATATTTCGATGCCTGGCAGAAGCGGATTGGATATTATTCCAGATATTCTGAATGAATTCCCATCTTTACTAATTCTTGCAATTAGCGCTCTTCAGGAGGAAACATTTGCCAAACGTGTTATAAAAGCAGGTGCTCATGGTTATTTAAATAAGGAAAGCGCTCCTGAACAGTTAATACAGGCAATAAGAAGAATTTATAGTGGAAAGAGATATATTAGTGAAAAGTTTTCCGAACAGCTTGCCGAATCATTTGTTAAAGGAAAAAAAAATAAACCCCACGATGATCTTTCTGACCGAGAATTTGAAGTCCTCCGGTACCTTGGCTCAGGCAAAACAATTAATGAAATTGCCGGTATACTTAAATTGAGTGCAACTACTATTAGTACATACAGAGCAAGAATTCTAAGTAAAACTGGTTTGAAGAATAATTCTGATTTAGTGAAATATTGTCTTAATGAAAATATTTCTCTGCTTGGTTAGAATATTTAAGTAAATTTATCTATCTGTTTTAGCTCCCCGCATTTTGTAGTGAAATTACTACAAAGTAATTCATAATATCCTACAATAAAAGTATTTCCGTAACTATTTAATTATTAAGAAAAAATTAAGAGAATTGCTCCGTGAATAAGGAGTAAATAGATGAAGTTATTATTAGTAGACGATTCGGAAATTATTCGTAATAAAATTAAAGAACTGCTGCAGGATATAGAAGGACTTGAGATAATTGATTTTGCTTCTGATGGTTTGGAAGGAGTTGAAAAATTCTGGCGATACAGACCCCAAATTGTAATACTTGACATCAAAATGCCTAAACTTGACGGCATGCAAGTGCTAAAAAATATTAAAACAGATGAGTTTCCATTGAGTATTATCATTTTGACAAACTACTCGAACGATTACATCAGAGACGTGTGTCTTGATAACGGTGCAGACTATTTCTTCGACAAGACCACCGAATTTGAGAAAGTGTACGATACTTGTAAGATGCTTGTAGAAAAAAACAATCCTCCAACAAGTGCTTGAAAAGTTATTTATTGGCGGGCGTAAATATGTTTAAAAGAAAAAATCTTTTTGGTGAAAATGTGTTTTCTAACTTTCTCTTTGAAAACATTCCGGCTGGTATAGCGATAATTCAAAGTGATGGTAAAATGAAAGTTAACCATGCATTCTGTAATATGCTCGGGTACTCAGATAATGAATTACCTCTAATGCATTGGGAATATCTAACTCATCACAGTGATCTTGAAAAATGCTATTCATCTTTTGAACAGTTAAAAAATGGTAAATGCAAAACAATTTCACTTGAAAAAAGATATATAACAAAAAATGGCACACCTAATTGGGTTAATGAAACAATTACTATCCACAAAGATGAGAAGAACAAATCGTATTATTTTCTTTGTATGATTAACAATTCTCATGTCCAAACCAAAGAAGATGAAATTCTAGAAGATAACTTCCCATTCAGAGAGAATTTTTTAAACAATCCATTACCTATGTGGTACTACAATTTGGATACTTGGCGATTTACATTGGTTAATGAAGCAGCTAAATCTTTCTTGGGATACTCGGAAGATGAATTCTATCAAATGACAATAAAAGATATTAGAACCGAAGAAGATACTCATATTCTTTTTGAAAATTTAAAGATTTACAAGGATGCCGAACCGGGAAATCGATTCTATAATTATAAGAAGAAAGATGGTACGGTAGTTAAAGTTGAGATTTCTACGCATGATATTAATGTTAAAAATAAAATAATACGTGCGGTAACAATAAAAAATTTGCCTGAGAGGAAGGCAGCTCTAGGAGCAGATGAAAAAGAGCAGAGTCGATTAGCAGGTGAACTTATGTTTGACAAATTCGCTTCATGGGAGTTTGAGCTGCCCTCTGGCAAAATATTACGCGATGAAAGAAAAACTGGTTCTTTCAAATCCATAATCGGAGAATATAACTCTCTGCTGGACTTCATAAAAATAATGCATCCTGATGATAGGCCGCGTTTTCAATATTTTTTAACGCAATTGGAAAAAGGTTTGCAAGATAAATTTGAGTACGAGTATAGAGTCCAATCAAAAGCTGGCAACTATATATGGCTGCGTGATATGGTTGGTAAATTGAGAATGCCGGATTCGCAGAATAGCTTTAAACTAATGGGATTAAGCGAAGATATTCATCTACAAAAATTAGAACAAGAGAAACTAATTAATGGAATTGAAAAAGAATTAAAAAATATTTTCAATAATTCGCACGATACAATATTTTTTACCGACACTGAAGGAAAAGTACTTGAAATATATAATTTAACTCCTCCTTTCAAAGAAAGCGATCTGATAGGATTTGGTTTTTTACACTTACTGCAAACTGAGCAGCGAATTAGGTTTCTAAGTATTATTGAAGATGTTATAGCAACACAAAAAAGCTCCAGTTTGGAGGTTAATTTTGCTAAAGCCAAGGGTAAAAATTATGATTGGCTTTTAAAAATTTCGCCAATAATTACTGCGAGTAAAACAAAGAAATTACTTATTCTTTGTACTGATATATCTACTAACAAAAAGACAGTTGAAAAACTTAAAGGAAATGAAGAGAGGTTCCGTAAATTCTTTGACAACGATCTTTCAGGCAATTTTGTCGTATCTTCTAATGGAAATGTACTTATCTGCAATCAACGATACCGAGAAATATTTAATTTTAAAAGTGATAAAGAAGCAAAGGCAGTAACTTTCAGCAAACTTTTTAAAAATTATTCTGATTATAAATTACTACTTGATAAAGTTGAGAAACAAGTTAAACTTGAAAAATATGACCTTGAGATGGTTAGACCCGATGGGAAACAACTTCATTTGTGTGCAAATATTTTTGGGCAATTCAATAAAAACGGAAAATTAAAAAGAATACTCGGTTACATAGCAGATGTGACCGACAAAAAAATTGCTGATAACATTATAAAACAACTGTCAACTGCCGTTGAGCAAAACCCAGCTTCAATTTTAATTACAGATACAGAAGGGAATATTCAATATGTGAATTCCAAATTCACAGAATTAACAAATTATTCCAAACAAGAGGTGATTGGAAAATCTGCCGAATTATACCTATCCATAGATTTAACAAAAGACGAGTTTGAAGCTATTTGGCAAACGCTTCGACAAAAAGGAAATTGGAATGGGGAGATGTTGAATAAAAAGAGAAATGGCGAAACTTATTGGGAAAATGCGTTTATGTCTCCAATCTTAACCGAGAATGGTGATGTGACAAATTTCTTGATTATTAAAGAGGATATTACTGACAGAAAAAAAATGATTCGTGAGCTTATAATTGCTAAAGAAAAAGCTGAAGAAATTAGTCGAATAAAATCTAATTTCTTCTCTAACATGAGTCATGAACTAAGAACACCGCTAAGCGGCGTACTCGGATATTCTGAACTGTTGCT
The DNA here is from genome assembly GCA_013388515.1 of Ignavibacteriaceae bacterium. GTDB lineage: Bacteria > Bacteroidota > Ignavibacteria > Ignavibacteriales > Ignavibacteriaceae > XYD12-FULL-36-8. Next base: position 7,396 of record JACAFC010000021.1, read on the forward strand.
TGATGAAATTACTGACCCCGATCATAAACAAATGCTAAATTCAATTTATCAAAGCGGACAACGATTGCTTGATACTCTAAATGAAATTCTTCAATTATCAAGACTCGAGTGCGATAAGCTAAATCCTAAATTAGAGAAGATTCTTGTTACACAAGTTATTACTTCTGTCATTCATACATTTGAAAGACAAATAACAGAAAGAGGATTATACCTAAAATTTAACAAACCAGATGAAAACCTTATAGCCAATCTCGACAGAGAGATGTTTGAAACTATAATGAGCAATCTAATTTCTAATGCAATCAAATTCACAAAAACCGGTGGTATTACAATTAACTGCTCGCCGGTTGCTGATAAAAATGAAATTGCAATTTCAGTTAGCGACACTGGAATTGGGATTTCATCAGATGAACAAGCTATTATTTTTGAAGAATTTAGGCAGGCAAGTGAAGGTTTGAATCGGCTGTATGAGGGTATGGGCCTGGGGTTAACAATCGTAAAAAAGTTTACTGAAATAATGGGAGGAAGGGTATTACTAGAAAGTAAGGTAGGAATTGGTACTACATTTACAATTGTGTTCAGTAGTGCAAAAAAAATCTCAATAAAAAGAGTGATAAAAGAAAAGGAAACTGCAGAAAATATTCTCAGTAGCGATCTTGTTCTGATGAATCATAAGAAACCTTACATCTTAGTAGTTGAGGACGATGTTACTTGCGGGAATGTAGTAAAAGCACAATTAGCCAATATCTGCAACATTCATGTTTGTAATAGCGGTGAAGAAGCTTTGGAACTAATAAAAAAGAGGAGATACGAATTAATACTAATGGATATTTCACTTGGTGCTGGTATTGATGGGATGGAAACAACAAGATTAATTCATCTTACACCAGGATACAAAAGCACTCCAGTTATTGCACTTACTGCTTTTGCAATGCACAGTGAAAAGGAGAGGTTTCTTTCTGCTGGTTTAACTCATTATTTATCTAAACCTTTTACAAAATTAGAACTTACAGAACTGGTGAAAAAAGTGATAGTTCAAGTTGATAAATGATTTGCCCTCCTAGCTGTACCTCTGTGAATAAGACTAATGCGCAATGATTAGTCTTATTCGCTTTTTAAGAACGTCTTTCAATAATTGACAAAATAAATAGTCGATAAAAATTTAATCTTCAGTTTTACTTGCTTTCATCCTGATTTCAAATTTTTTGGATAATACATTCTCACTTTTTTGAAGTTCTGCTTTTACACCCTTGCCGCGCAAGTGAAAATCTGATGCGGTTACACTATCAACTGTAAACCCTTTCTCAATTGATCCTAAAATGCAGGCATCCAATTCTTTTAATGCATCGATATTCGTATCGTAAGCTTTGAGAGCTTCACTTTGATAAACGCCTAGCTTATTAGCGACAAAAATCATTGTATTATTTTTATTTTTGTAAAACATGCAAAGCATTTCAGGATTGCTGTTGTCCCTATGCACGGGTTCTCCATACTTTTTAATTACCTCACTTTGTTTTTTCCCGATCAGGTAGTGAACATTGATATCCTGGGAAAATGAAAAGTTTTGTAGAATAACAAAAAGGAGAATGAACGAAAAAATATTTAAGTTTTTCATGCTCACCTCATTTATGACTAATTAAAATTTTTGTAAAGATTAAAACCAGTATGTAAAATTCTGGAGGGCTGAATGTCCCTGAGAGAGGCAAAATAGAAGTGCTCAATTTGAACATTTTTCTGTTCATTTTATATTCAAGCAAAACTACTATTTAAATTTAGCAATAAAGCTCTAACACAAACAATTAAGCTATTAGGCAAGCTATTGGTACAGAAAAAATCGGATTGAAAATACCATGCTTGGGTTGGCAATTTTTTCATTTGTATTTCCTCTAAACAAGCGAGGAATAATTTATTCAGCAAAAAAAGAGATTAAATAAGCCTGAATACTTTGAGAACAAATGTTTATTTTTTGTACAAGTTTAATTTAATATTTAAACCTCACGCTTCGTCCCTCTCCTTGCCAAGGAGAGGGAAGGTGGGTGAGGTCGTTTTGCAGATATGACAAAGTATTATAATAAAAGATCAGAACTAGAAAAAAGAAGGAAACTTCGTAGAGAACAAACGTATTATGAAAAATTAGTATGGATCTATTTACGTAATCATCAAATGTTTGGATATAAATTCAAACGGCAATACTCCATTGGCCAATACGTACTTGATTTTTACTGCCCTAAATTAAAACTTGCAGTAGAAATAGATGGCGAAGTGCACGAACAGCCGGATTAAAAGAAATATGATGAGGAAAGACAGAAATATATCGAGAATTTCGGGATTGCATTTGTAAGAGTAACTAACAGAGAATTATTTGGTAAACCAGAAAAAGCTTTTGAAAAAATTGAAAATGCAATAAAATCACTAAAGCAAGTTAAACCCCACTCACTGCTAAAGGCGGGCAGGCTGTCCCTCACCTTTAACTAAGGAGAAGGGAGAGGGAGGGGTTACAAATTTGTACGTAGCAAATAACCAATTAAAAAATATATGACACTTTCTAAAACAACAGAATACGCATTAAGAGTGTTAACTCTAATGGCATCGGATACCGAAAAAATGTATACTTCGGCATATTTACATTCTAAGCTAAAAATACCCAAGAAGTATTTACAAAGGCTGCTTACTGATCTTTCAAAAAACGGATTGATTAGCAGCATTCAGGGCAGAAATGGAGGATTCATTTTCGCCAAAAAAATAGAGAAAATCTATATTTCAGATATCATTGAAGCTGTGGAAGGTTTTAAGAAGGAACCATCATGCTTTTTTGGATTTGAAAAGTGTGCACTTGAAAACCCCTGTGCAATGCATGAAGTTTGGTCAAAATCACAACACGACTTGATAAAGGTGCTAAGTTCCACAAGACTCGTGGATTTAATTAATAAAAACCTTACCAATTGATTTTTTTATACTAAAATGCTACGTTTAGGTAGCATTTTAATTTATTTTATAAGGAATGTCTTATGGTAGATTCAAATACAGTTCTAACAGGTCAAACTTTTGCTTACACATTTTATGTGTTAGCAATTATGCTTTTAATGGCATGGTTTGCATACAAAGTAACAAAAAATGAAAAGAGTAAAGAAATTAAACCAGTTCTATTTTACTCTTTAGTTGGATTTTTAGTTTTGCTTGGAGTATCGCTTCACATTATTACTCATGAAACCATTCCCTGGAAACCATTGGATTTAAATCGCTCAGACATAAAAGCTGATAAAACTTTTAATATCACAGTCTCTAATCATAAATTCAATTTACCCCAGGAAAAAATGGTAGTGAAGGTTAATGATAAGGTTTCTTTCAACGTCACTTCAGAAGATTTAACTTATGGTTTCGGATTGTTTCGCGAAGACAACACTATGGTTTTTCAAATGCAAGTTTTACCCGGTCACAACAATGATATCCTTTGGCAATTCGATCGACCAGGAGTCTACTCAATTCGTTCAACTGAATACTCCGGACCAAAAGGAATAAGTATGATTGAAAAAAATGTTGTTGAAGTAGTTAACTAAAAATTTTAATAAAACAATTTCGAACAATAGAAGAGATTTACAAATGAAATTTTTACAAACATTAATGAGCGGGGAAGAAGGATTATTCAAAGCAAATACTTTAACCCCAATGCAAAAAATGACCTTACGGTTTGTTGTAGTCGGCTTGCTTTACTACGCTTTTGCAGTAATTGAAGGAATGTTGATGAGGGTATATCAGGTTACACCAATTTCAATGATTCCTCCAAATCAGTACTTTGCAATACTAACTGCACATCCCTTAGTTGGAATTTTCGGTTCAACCTACTCTACTGTATTTGGTGCATTTCTTTTTCTTGTTCCTTTCCTAATGAAGAAACCTTTGTGGAGTATAAAACTTGCTAATTGGACGTGTGCACTGCTTGCAGTTGGTACATTTATTTTTTGGTTCTCCGGTTTTGTAACGCATTATGCACCTTTGTACACATTATATTGGCCGTTACCAGCGGACTTTTCCCAATTCAGTGTGTGGGGTGGAACTTTTTTCATCGTAGGAATTGCTGTTATTATGGTCGGTACGGTTTTCTTTGTTATAAATATTTTTAAAACAATCGCTTATACACCTGAAGGTTTTGAAAAGCAGCCAGGCAAAGCTTTAATTTCTTCAGCCCTCGGAATTAGTGGATTAAAAAATCTCTTCAGGAAAAACAAACAAGAGCATTTAGTTTCATTACCAGTTGCTGCAATTGCACGCGGTACAGTCGATACTGCGCTTAATGCGGCAGTTATATTATTTACAGGTGTTTTGATTTTGGTTTATATGATAGCTGAACTTCTCGGAACAAGTCTCAAACATTCTGCTGTTGATGCACTGTTGTACAAAAATTGGTTTTGGTGGGGATTGGATTTAATCGCCGATGGGCTTGTTTTAATTTTTGTTGCCGGCACATGGTATTTGCTTGCAACATTAATTACTGGCAAAAAATTATTTATGGAAAATTGGGCGCGTGCTGCTTTATTTGTTGAGATGGTTGTGAGCTGGACTGTCTGGTCTCATCACTTAATGTCGGATCAAGCACAGCCTGGAATCTTAAAGATCCTTTCTGGAGAAATGGTTACTGCTTTTGAGCTTATCACTCAGGGCTTGGCATTTTTCATAACTTTAATTACTCTTTGGAGTGCTAGACCTTTGAAGATGACAAATCCGCTTAAGTTTTTGCTGGGTGGGTTGCTGGGTTTTGCTCTGGCTGTTCCGGCTGGAATTATGCAAGCAGATTTAGGTTTGAATAGAATTTTACATAACACACAGTGGATAGTTGGCCCGCATGTTCATGTTGCAGTATTAGTGGGTTTAACCATGACTTTATATTCAGCTGTTTATTTCCTATTCCCAATACTTACAAACGGGGCAAAGCTCTACAGTCAAAAATTAGCTAACTTCCACTTTTGGGCTCACTTGCTAGGAGGAATTGGAATGGGTGCATTTATGGGTATGGCCGGATTGAAAGGAATGTTGAGAAGAACAATTTATTTTAATGGTGAGTTTAATGTATATATGATACTCGCTGCTCTTTCAGGTTCGCTTTTGTTAATAGGATTCCTTGCATTTTTCTTTAACATTGTTATGAGTGTTGGATTAAATGGTGTTATTGGAATCTTTATGCCTTCAAAACTAAATACAAAGGATTTGTTACCACAAGAAAAATAAAACCATAATACCTTCGTGTTTTAACCCCTTTTCTGAATAAGAAAAGGGGTTATTTTTTCAATCTCCAAAAATTAAAATCAGACGTAGCTGAACCAGTTGACTGCGTGTCTTTCCTTTAACTATTATTTATTACTAGGGCTCGCTCCCCTTGATTAAAAGTAAAGGGATTTGTAATACAGCACTTGTAAATTCAAAATTATGTTTTGCAAGTCACTTTTCTTCGAAGTATGATGCGTATCACCTACAAATAATTGACAAGCCACAATCAAACACATAATTTCCGCATGCACAAGTTATCTAATTCTCAAAAGTCATTTCTAAAAATTCCTAACTAGAATTGCTGATCTTAGTTCTTGCTGAATCCTTCGGGTTACTATTGTAATTCAGGGTCTGTCCTTAAAACATTTTTCGAAAATAAAAAAGGGCTAATTATGAAAACAAAATTTGCTGTTCTTCTGTTTTTGCTGCTAATTCTAACTTCATTCTCAAGCTTATCTTTTGCTCAAACCGAGCTGCCTAATACACAGTTATTACTCATGCATGAAGACAATGTTATTCCATACATGAGCAGTAAATACGAATCTGCTTTAAAAGATTTTGTTAAAATGGTCAGCGATGCTAAAATCGAAAGAATGTATAACGTAATTCAAACAGACATTTTTAAGTACACTGTGATTATTCAGGTTACGGATTTTGATGGTCTTGCGAAATACTTCGGAATGTCGGATGAAGTGGTGAATAAAATTGGAAAGGATAAATTCGAAAAACAGATGGCTAAGTTTGATGGTTGCTATGACTCGCACCGTAATTATCTAATGATTCTAAGAAATGATTTATCTTACAAACCAGAATACGGATTGAATCCGGATGAAGGACTAAATTATCGCCATCTCGACTATTTCTACGTTGTGCCTGGTAAAGAGGATGAGATGCTGGAATTAATAAAAGAGTATAAAAAACTTTACGAGGCAAAAAATATTGAAGAAGGATTCAGAGTTTACACGGGATCAGTCGGTACCGAATTGGGGTTATTTCTTTTTGTTCAACCTGCCAAAAATAGAATTGATTTTGCTACTCTATCCGACAAGCAGGAAAAAATTTTAGGTGAAGAAGAACAAAAACTATTCGAGAAAGCTGTATCTATCACACAAAAGTTTGAACATCATGATGGTCAGATGAGACCTGATCTTTCCTATCGAAAAAAGTGAAACAATTTTTAAGTGATAATATCGTTTAACTAATAATCTAAGGAGGAAGATATGATCGTCGTTCGTGATACATTCTATCTAAAGTTTGGTAAGGCAAAAGATGCAAAAGCTTTAATCAAGAATTTTAATGAAATTGTAAAAAAATATGATAATACCCCGCGAAGGTTTCTTACCGATTTTACTGGGGAGTCATATCGTTTAATTCTTGAATCAACCTTTCAAGATTTAGGAGCTTTCGAAAAAACGCTTCAAAGTCATTTCGGAAAAGAAGAATGGCGGGAATGGTATGAAATATTTATTCCGCTTGTTAATCGTTCTGAAAGGGAAATTCTAAATATTCTTGAATGAAATTAAATCAGTTCATCTCACTTTATTGAACTTTCAAACAATAATTTAAAGGAGCATCCATTTTGAAACTGGGCACTCGGTATTTACTGTATTGCTTATCCTTCTAATTTTATCAGGCTACAGCCTTGCACAAGGTCCAGTAAAAGTTGATCCCAAACATCATAAAGTAGAATTCGAGAATGATCAAGTTAGTGTTTTAAGGATTACTTTGGGGCCAAAAGAAAAATCAGCAATGCATTATCATCCTGAAGGTATGGTAATTTACCTAACTGACGGAAAAGGAAAATTCACTTATCCGGATGGAAAAAACGAGAAATATGAATTTAAAAAAGCATCGTTCAAGTGGGTTCCAGCTTTAACTCATCAAGGTGAAAACGTGAGTGATAAAACTGTTGAATTACTGCAAATCGAAATGAAAACTAAAAAATAATTCAAGTGAGTGTTCTAAAAACAATAATCAATTAATTAAAGGAGATCTAAAAATGTTCAGTGAAATGTCTGTTCAGATGCAGTCGGGGAAAACCCGCTTTGCCGGTAAAATGTTCAAACGGTTCTCTCTTCCAATGTTCTTACTGTTTCTTTTATCTGCAAACTTATTTGCTCAGGAGCATTACACGGAAGGTAATGTTCGTGTAGTTAACTTTTACAGAACCAAACCTGGTCAATTTGATAATTATATGAAATACCTTCGTGCAAACTTTCTTCCCACACAGGAGGAAGCAAAGAAGCAAGGATTAATTGCCGGCTATTCGATTTTACTTAATACTCCCGTTGATCAAGATGATTGGGATGTAGCAGTTGTAGCCATATACAAAAACTTCGGTAATGCTCTAGATTATAACCAAGCTGATGAAGATAAAATGAAAAAAATTCAAGAAAGCCATTACAAAACTTCCGATGAACAAAAATTAGATGAGATGACCTCTAAACGATTTGATATGAGAACTTATATAGGAACCAAATATCTGCGCGAGGTTACTCTCAAACCATTAAAGTAATTTTCTAATAAAACTAATTCGTAACAATCAAAAGGATCAAATGCTATGAAAATGCTCTCTCAATTCTTCGCAATGGCTCTTATTGCATTTCTTTTTTTTGGTGACATTAATTATGCTCAGAGTGACGATCAACCAATGTTAGTAGTAAGCTCAAACATGGTGCCTATGACAGATATGGGAAAGGTCAATAAAATGGTTGACTCAATTTTCGCACCATTACTTAAAGAACTGGTTGATGAGGGATTCATCTTTAGTTTTGGTCATTTTACTCATTTATGGGGTGATGAGTGGAACTCGAACTTTTGGTACGTAGCAAAAGACATGGCTTCATTCGAAAAATTTTGGGATGAGTACGTAAAACGTGGTAGCACAAGACACCCCGGCGCTTTCGCATCAACAACAAAATATTTCCAAGCCCACAAGGATAATATTTACACCATTCGTAATCAGTATCCTGCTCCACCAAAACGTTAAATTAATTCAAAATAAAGATGTCATCTTTTTAAAAAGATGACATCTTTTTTAACAAATCCTCAGTGAGCTAGACAAATTTCTTGTAACTAATTGGCAGCAGAAAAATTGTGATGCACAATTAATCACTTGACAAGCTAATAAATTCATCGTATATTTACGATGAACGATAAAGGAGTATATGAAAATGGCCGTTTCAAAAAAGGATGAATTTACCTCAGAAGAAGTTTGGCTGGCAGATGTGGCCAAATCGCTTTCACACCCAGCACGAATAAAAATATTAAAAATGCTTACTGAGATGAATTCTTGTATGGTTGGCAGTCTAGTGGATAAACTTCCTCTTGCACAAGCGACCGTTTCTCAGCATCTCAAAGAATTAAAACGAGTAGGGTTAATTGAAGGAGAAATTGATGGTCCCAAAGTTTGTTACTGTGTAAACAATAAAGAACTTGCAAAAGCAAAAAGTGCATTAGATAAATTATTTAATAAAATAGGTTGTTGTTAAAAAAGAAAAGGAACAAAAAATGAAGACTTCTGAAGAACTGAAGAATGTTGTTAGAGAAAAATACGCTGAGATAGCTGTCTCAACATCTAAATCCGGCTGCTGCGGTACAACTTCTTCCTGTTGTGGCGATTCATCGAATGTTGAAATAACAATGATTGGTGATGAGTATAAAAATCTTGACGGTTATACAGCAGATGCAGATCTTGGTTTGGGATGCGGAATTCCTACAGAATTTGCTGAAATAAAAAAAGGCGATACAGTTGTCGATCTTGGATCGGGCGCAGGTAATGATGTGTTTGTTGCAAGAGCAATTGTTGGTGAGGAGGGAAAAGTTATTGGCGTGGATTTTACTAAAGAAATGATAGCTAAAGCAAACCGAAATAATGAAAAACTCGGTTATAAAAATGTTGAATTCAAACTTGGAGAAATTGAACAACTTCCGCTTGAAAATGAAATTGCCGATGTTGTCGTGAGTAACTGTGTCTTAAACTTAGTGCCAGATAAACAAAAAGCGTTTGCAGAAATTTATAGAATACTAAAATCCGGTGCTCATTTTTGCATTTCAGATATAGTGATAATTGGTGAATTGAATCATGAGCTGAAGAAGTCTGCTTCAATGTATGCGGGATGCATTTCCGGTGCTGTGCAGCAAGATGAATATATCGGAATAATAGCTGCTGCGGGATTTATCAATATTGAAATCAAAAAAACAAAGCGAATTGAATTACCGGATGAGCTGCTTAAACAATATTTGGATGAAGAAGGAATTAAGTCTTATAAAGAAAATGTAAAAGGAATTTTTAGTATTACGGTTGTAGGTTTTAAATTATAACAAAAACCTCCGAGGTTTTGGAAACCTCGGAGGTTTCAATAAGGAAGGTTTTTATTTAATTTTCACCATGAAAATTTCAATCTTCATAATTTTCTTACTGCTTACTTCTTCTGCGTTCACTCAAACTACCACCACATTACAAGGCAATGTTAAGGATAAGAATACTTTGCTTCCTATTTCTTCTGCTTCTGTCAAGGGGAAGGATTTGAATAATGGTAATGAGCTTTTTAGCACTTCTACGAATTCTATTGGTGATTATTTTACTGAGGTGACTTCAACCGGGATTGATGATGATCCTCTTTTTGTTACTGATTTTTCCCTTGGTCAGAATTATCCTAATCCTTTTAATCCTTCAACTCGTTTTGGTTTTCATGCTCCTGCTTACGGTAATTATCTTCTTTTAATTTCTGATGTCCTGGGTAAAGAGCTTTTTAGGTGGAATTATGAGTTGTCTACTGGGAATTATGTTTTTTCTGTGTCTGGACTTGGCGTTGCTGGTGTGAAGTTTTACACTTTAACTGGTGACGATAATAAAAAAACGAAGAAGATGATGCAGACGGATGGCACTGATTTTAATCCTTCAGTTTCAGTTTCCTCTGGCGAATTTAAGAGTTTATCAAAGGTTAATGATAACCTTGAGATGCGTATACTTGCTTCCAAGGAAGGTTATTTTTCTGATTCGGTTGACGTTTCGTTTATACCTGGTGGCTCTTATGTTCAGGATTTTTTATTGGAGAAGATTCCTTTGTATGTCCTGAATGCTGTTGTTAAAGTTTATAACATGAAGGGAGATGTTGTTACTGACCTTGATTTTATGAGATGGACTTGGCCTGACGGTACGACTGAGGATGTTCCTGTTGTGAATGGTGAGATGGTTTTGAACAAGTCATTTAATTCTTTGAATTCTGATACGTCTGCTACTGTTACGCCTGATCATCCTTCACTTTATTTGAACTGGGTTATTGGTACTACGAATAATGCTGAGAAAGTTGAGTGGCTGTACCAGAATGCTACGCCTGCAAATAGCAATGATGCAAAGGTTCCATTGAATAAGATTAATAATGATACGACGGAACAATACTTGGTTCCGAAGTTTGTTATGTACGGTGTTAACAATGATACGCCGATAGATATGAGCGGGAGTGTTGTAACGCAAATGCTTTCAAGAGGGGGAACTTCATTTGGCATTGTTTCTGGTTTCAGACCATCAGTTTATGATACGACGTATGTATTTCAGTTTATATTTAATCAGGATACTGGTGTGCCTATTGCTCAGGGTGAGCTTGATCGAGCAAAGAATGAATTAAACAAAGTTCTTTCTTCTACTGTTTGGTCTCATAAGAGGCTTCTTAATTATCAATTTCATTTAGTTGAATCTAATGATGATTCTTTGTGGCAATACACAATAAATGGTCCGAGGAATCAAGAGAATTTTACTTACACCAGGTTTAGAAGTTCAGTGCCTGGTAGTGCTGTTACAATTTCATTAGACGATTTCAGGGTTAAGAATTCAAGTTCGCAATATAATAGAAATAACACGAATGGTCAGATTCAAGAGGAAATTTTTGACTCATTCTGCAACACAAATGTTGATGGTGGTGATCATTTAATTGCATTAAATCTTCCTGGTGCTCCATCTACGGATTTGGCGCGGACTTTGATTGGTATAGCTTACATAATGAAGCCTGGCACGAGTTACTGGAATCCTCGGAGGTTTATGTGTTTCTTATTTTAATACTTTTGAGTAAATGTATAAATAAAACAACAATATTTGAGCATCTTAATTTTTATATGAATAATAGGGCGATAGCGCTGGGGGTTTTAAAAAGACAGAAGAAGTAAAAAATGATGATAAAACATCCGAGGTTTTTAAAATCTCGGAGGTTTGGAATTAAAAATTAAAATAGAAATAATAAATAAATTGCCAAAACCTCCAAGGTTTTGCATGCGATATGAGACTCAAACCTCCTAGGTTTAAAAAAACAGAAGGGATAAGTAAAACAAAAACTTCCGAGTTTTCCAAAACCTCGGAGGTTTAAAAGATTAAATTATGAATAAAGACCGCAATTACTATAAAAACACCTATCACCACCTCTACAATAGAGGAGCTAACAAAGCCGCAATATTTTATGAAAGAGAAAATTATCTATTCTTCCTAAGAAGGATGAAATATTATGCTGATAAGTACAAAATAAAGATTTTGTCTTACTGCTTAATGCCTAATCACTTCCATATCTTTCTAAAACAAACTACAAACGATTATCCTATTACGCATTTTCTTTCTACATTACTTAACTCTTATGTAAAATCCATGAACAAAAAATATGAACACAGCGGAACTTTGTTTGAAGGCAAAACAAAAAGCAAACAAATTGATGATGAAGATTATTTTGTATGGGTAATAAAATATATACTGGAGAACCCAGTACATGCTCATATAGTAGAGAATATTGCCGATTGGGATTTTTCAAATGCCAAGGATTTATTGGGCATGAGAAATGGGAATCTCACTGATACAAAATATGTAACTTCCTTTTTTCAATCAAAGGAAAGTATGATTAAGTTTTTAACGGATAAGACAATAAAGATCAATTACGAATTTTAGTTAAGACATAAACCTCCGAGGTTTTTAAAACCTCGGAGGTTTTTAAAAGGAGGTTTTTTTCTCAAGCAAAATGAACCTTAAACAAAAATTAGATTACCACTACCGAACTTTTGATAAATCTAAAATCTCACCAGACCCTCTTCAGTTTCTGCACTTATACAAAAACGAAAAGAATATTGAAGCAATTGGTTTCTTAGCTTCTGTTTTTGCTTACGGAAATGTTAAGCAAATAATTCGTACGCTTGAACGAATAGTTTTTATAATGGGTAAACAACCTCACAAATATCAAGTTAATTTTTCTAGTAAAGACTACAAGGACGTTAAAGGACTGAAACACAGGTTTTATACCGAAAATGATATTTTAATTTTGTTTTTAGCTTTGCAGCATGTTTATAAAAATCATGGAAGTTTAAAAAATTTATTTCTCACATTTTACAATTCTTCTGAACCCAATCTTAAACACACAATTTCCAAATTCTCTAATCATCTCATGGAAATTTTCAAAGAAATCAATGGACAAAAGAAAGTCAGCTCCGGTTTAAAGTTCATGTTTCCTAATCCGGCAAAAGGCAGCGCTTGTAAACGAATGAATTTATTTCTCCGTTGGATGATTAGAAAAGATGAATTGGATTTCGGACTATGGAATGAAATTCCCACAAATAAATTGATCATTCCGGTAGATACGCACATTGCAAGGATTTGCAAATCGTTAAAGCTTACAAAAAAGAAAAATGTAAACTGGAAAATGGCTGAGGAAATCACTGAAAATCTTAAAAAATATGACCCAATTGATCCGGTTAAATATGATTTTGCACTGTGTCATATCGGGATGAGAAAATTGAAATTCTAATTGCTAATCAAGAAGTAATTCAAAATAAACGTTGTAGAGGTAAAAAAACCTCTTTATATTTGGGCAACTATTTCTCATCTGAGATAAAAAAATATTAGTTAAAATTTATCTTTCTCACCCACACAAGGAGAAAAGTATGTCAGATCAAAAACCGTTTGTTCCTTTTGTCTCTCCACAAACAGACATGCCTGAATTTACCATAAGGGCTTTAATAATTGGGTTAGTAATGTGCGTAGTGCTTGGTGCTGCAAATGCTTACCTTGGATTGAAAGCAGGTATGACCATAGCCGCGACCTATCCTGCTGCTGTTATTGGAATGGCAATTCTTAAAATTTTTAAAGGATCAATTCTCGAAGAAAATTTTGCCCGAACTGTAGGTTCTATCGGTGAATCAGTAGCAGCCGGAGCAATCTTCACTTTACCGGCATTTTTAATTGCCGGAGTCTGGACAGAATTTTATACAACACAGCACTACCTTGAAGCTACAGCAATCATGCTTGTTGGCGGTGTTGTTGGAATTCTGTTTGTGACAATTCTCCGTCGAGTTATGGTTGAAGATAGAGAACTTCCTTTCCCAGAATCTGTTGCGGCTGGTGAAATTCACAAAGCTGGAAGAACTGGAAAAAGCGGAGCTAAATTTCTTTTCTGGGCAATGGGACTTGGAGCATTAATCCAGATATTAAAACAAGTACAATTTTTTGCTGCAGCTTGGGAAAAATTTGTTGCCTTTGCATATAAGAAAATCACTTTTGCGAATGGTGCATCTGTAGAAGCAAGCGGCGGTGCATTGCTTAGTACACCTGGTGTTAGTCCCGCATACATGGGTGTCGGTTATATCATTGGTCCCAATCTCGCCGCACTCAATTTTACTGGTGGTCTGTTAGCGTGGGGATTGTTTGTTCCACTTTTACTTTATTTCCTTGGTCCGGAACTAATAGCATCTCTGCAAGCAAATGGAACAACTGAAATAACTGAAGAGACCTGGATAACACTTGCAAATCAGGTTTGGAGAAGTATTGTTCGCCCTGTTGCGATTGGTGGAATGTTAATGAGTGCAGCTTTCACGCTTTTCAGAATGAGGAAAAGTTTAATTGCAGGATTAAGCCGTGCTGTTGGCGATGTAAAGAAAGCCGCATCGGGCGATCAAGTGCATGTTGCAAGAAATGAGAAAGACATGAACTTTAAGTACGTTTTTGGCGGGATTGGAGCTGCAGCTATTGCTACATTTTTCATTTATAATTATTTCTCTCAAGATATTGTAGCTGCACTAACTGCAACATTAGTAATGTTAATTGCCGGTTTTTTCTTTGCCGCTGTATCAGGTTATTTAGTTGGATTGATTGGTTCGAGCAATAACCCAATAAGTGGATTAACAATTTCTACTTTAATAATCGCAGCATTATTGATGGTAATTTTGGGTGTGAAGGGAATGTCAGGAATTGCTGCTGTGCTTGGAGTTGCAGCAGTCATTTGTGTTGCCGCTGCAGTTGCTGGAGAAATGCTTCAGGATTTGAAAGTAGGACATATACTAGGCGGAACTCCTTGGAAAATGCAGGTTGGTGATTTATTCGGAATAGTACTTTCAGCTGCAGTTATGTTTTTCCCATTATTAATTCTTCATCAGGGTGATATTAATACCGGCGGTACTGGCTTGGGGGGCAAGGCTTATCCTGCACCGCAAGCAAGTTTAATGGCAATTATGGCAAAAGGAATTGTTGGTGGTGATATGGCTTGGCCGTTAATCATAGTTGGTATTCTAATGGCAATTGGTTTTATACTTGTTAAAGTTAAAAGCCCGATGCTGGTTTGTGTTGGTATGTATCTTCCTCTTGAAACTACTTTTGCGATTTTCATCGGCGGTTTAATAAAAGGATTGCTTGATAAAATGGCAGCCAAAAGAAAATTGAATGAAGCACAAAAAGTGCGTGTTGAAAATAATGGTGTTCTCTTAGCCTCCGGTTTAATTGCGGGCGAAGCATTAATAGGGCTTTTGTTTGCATTCTTCGCTGTTGTGGAATGGAAGACTCCTGTGATTTTTGAATCACCGTCGTTTTTAGTAAGCTTAGTTGTATTTGCTGTGGTTGCTTTTGTGCTCGTCCGTACTCCGTTAAATAATGCCGGTAAACCAGATGAGCCTGCACCTCCAAGTGCAGCTTTCTAAGTTTTCAGGGCTAAACAAAATTCAAAAGTTAATATCTTAACTCGATATTCATCATTTTTAGTAATGATGGATATCGAGTTAGTAATTCATAATTGCTTATACTTTGATATATGCTTAATAAAATATTCGGTAAAAAGAAATTAAACAGCTCGATAAATTATTTAGAGATTACTCCTCAGAGACTTTATAATCATATCGAAGAATCCGGTAAAATCTCAGTTCTAGTTCCAAAATTCAAAAACAAATTTCTAGTGAAATATCTTTCTCCGAAGTTAAAATCTCCATTCATAAAAGCCAAGCTGGATGATTTTGGCTCTTTAACCTGGATTGAGATGGATGGAACAAAAAAAGTAAAAGAAATTACACAATCATTAACGGATAAATTCGGTGAAAAAGTTCAACCTGTTAATGAACGTCTTACAAAGTTTTTAACTCAACTTTATCAGTACAATTTTATAACATTCAAAGAAATTAAATAAGAAGGAGAATTTATGGGAGAAATATTAGGTCACTTAAATCCTCAAGATGTTTTCAATCACTTTGAAGAAATATGTAAATATCCTCGACCGTCAAAAAAAGAAGAGAAAATTGCCGAGTATGTGAAATCTGTAGGCAAACGAAATAATCTGGAAACATTGACGGATAAGTTTGGAAACATTCTTATTCGCAAACCGGCATCGGCTGGAATGGAGAACTTGAAAACAGTTTGTCTGCAAGGGCATATTGATATGGTTTGCGAAAAAAATAGAGATGTTGAACATGATTTTGATAACGATCCAATCATTCCTTATGTAGATGGAAACTGGATTAAAGCAAAGGGAACAACACTTGGCGCTGATAATGGAATTGGTGTTGCTGCGGCTCTTGCTGTTCTAGAAGATAAAAATTTGGTTCATGGTCCTTTAGAATTTTTATTCACACTTGATGAAGAAACGGGGCTTACTGGAGCTTCGAGCCTGAAGCCTGGTTTTTTGAAAGCCCAAATTTTAATCAATATGGATTCGGAAGAGGAGGGAAGTCTTTACATCGGTTGTTCTGGCGGTAAAAACACACAAGCCCGATTCAAATTCAAACCCGAAAAAACTCCAGGTGGTTCTGTTGCTTATGAAATTAAAGTTGCTGGATTAAAAGGCGGGCACTCCGGTTTAGAAATTCATACTGGAAGAGGTAATGCAATAAAAATTCTCACAAGGTTGCTCTGGACATTTTCAAAAGATTATAAAATTCGGCTTGCAAAAATTGAAGGAGGCAATAAGCACAACGCAATTCCTCGAGAAGCATTTGCTGTAGTTACTGTTTCCAAATCTGCCGACAAAGCCTTGAAAAAATTTGTCAAAAAATATAATGATACTGTTAAAGCTGAATTGGCAACAAATGAACCGGATTTGAATGTATCGTTATCGAAACATTCAATTCCAGCCAAAGTTATGGATCCAAAAACACAAAGGAAATTATTACACGCGCTGTATGCTGTTCCGCATGGAGTAATAACTATGTCGCCAGACATTCCAGGGCTTGTTGAGACATCTACAAACCTGGCAACAATAGTCACCGAAGGAAAAACGGTTAACGTAGTAACTAGTCAGAGAAGTTCTGTTGCATCAGAAATAATTGACATAGTAAACATGGTTTCATCTGTTTTTGAATTAGCCGGCGCTGAACTAACTTTTGGTGATGGCTATCCTGGTTGGAAGCCTGATGTTCATTCCGGAATTTTAGGTGTTATGAAATCAACTTATAAAAATTTATTTGGTAAGGAACCGGAGGTTAAAGCAATCCATGCTGGGCTTGAATGCGGCATAATTGGCGAGAAGTACCCGGGAATGGATATGATTTCATTTGGTCCCACTATGTTCGATGTGCATTCACCGGCTGAAAAATTAAAGATTGATTCAGTTCCATTGTTTTATGATCTGTTAAAAAATGTTTTAAAAAATATCCCTCAAAACTAAAACCAAAAAAATAATTCGAGTCAAAGTTATACTGATGAATTTGTATGACTTTGACTTTTTATTTTACAAAACTGCATTGAAATAAAATGGAAAGCTCATTAGCTAAAAATAATTCTGAACCTTCGAACTTATTAAGATGGATGGTACTGCTATTTATTAGTCTTGCAATGTTTGGCAACTATTATATTTATGATAGTATCAGCCCGCTTGCCGATTTAATAAAATCTCAGTTGGGTTTTTCTGATTCCAACATTGGTCTTTTAAATGCAATATATAGTTTTCCCAATATCATTATGGTGCTTGTTGGTGGGATTATCATTGATCGAATCGGGACAAGAAAATCAGTTTTTATTTTTACTTTTTTAATAATGCTTGGTGCTATTATTACTGCTTTGACTGGCGAATTATTTGTAATGGCTGCTGGCAGATTGGTCTTTGGTCTTGGTGCTGAATCTATGATTGTTGCAATAACTACAGTTATTGCACGTTGGTTTAAAGGAAAAGAATTATCGTTTGCTTTTGGATTAAACCTTACTGTAGCTCGACTTGGTTCGTTTATAGCGCTAAATTCTCCCACCTGGGGAAAAAATTTATATATGTATTGGCAAGACCCACTTTTGGTAACCGTAGCGGCAGGAGTGTTTGCCTTGATTTGTTCGGTTATTTATTATTTGCTTGATGTATTAGCAGCTAGGAGATACACGATGCCAAAAGAAGGTGAACAAGACAAGATATTGCTTTCTGAAATTCTGTATATCAAAGAGATAAAGCGTTGGGTTATTCTTTCAATTGTAGTTTTAGTTAATGTAATTCTATTATTCTTTTACCCCGAAAACTGGTCGCTGTTTCTTATGATAGTTGTAGTTTCATGGCTATTTTTATTTCTAAAGCCAAAATCATTTTCAACATCATTTTGGTATATAACAGCATTGTGTGTTACTTTCTATTCAGCAATGTTTCCATTTCAAACCTTTGCCATTAAATTTTTTCAAGAAGCTCATGGAACCAGCCGAGAAGTTGGCGGTAATTTATCGAGCATATTAACTTTAGCCGCTATGATATTTACTCCGCTGTTTGGTTTACTTGCAGATAAAATAGGCAAGCGTTCTTTGCTTATGATGTTTGGCTCGCTTCTTATTATTCCCGTTTATTTAATGATGGCTTACAAATTTGGCAGACCTGATGTTTTAGCCGATGCAGATTACTTGAACATAAACATAAATTTTTTCGATATTCATGCAGCAATTCCAAAATATTTGATTTTGCCAATGTCTATGATGGGCATTGCATTTTCACTTATACCTGCCGTAATGTGGCCTTCAGTAGCATTAATTGTGAAATCTGAAAAACTTGGAACTGCGTACGGTTTGATGACAATGATTCAAAACATTGGGTTATTTGGGTTTAATTTACTCATTGGATTTGCTAATGATTTATCGGGAGCAAGTGCTGCTAATCCCAGCGGCTATAATTTAGGTATGTGGATTTTTTCTTCGCTTGGTTTATTTGGTTTACTGTTTGCCTTCCTTCTCCGAGTTTCAGAAAGTGGTGCAACTGGTCATGGACTTGAATTTGGGACAATACACAAGAATGTTTAATTAGACAAAATGAACTATTTTATTTGTAATTCTTTTTTGTTTTCATAGTCCTTAACTTTATAAAAAAGAAACTTAAACTATGAAGCTGTTAAGATTAAAATTGATCATTTTCTCTTTTCTGGTGATGCCCTCATATCTGCTGCCTCAAAGTTTTGGTTTTGGATGTTTAGGATTTCCAGGCGGGTTTGGAGGATATTCATATCAGAAATATAAACAAACTGGATTGAATGACTATATCAAAGTCTTTAATCTCAATCGAAAAGATTCTCTTTCAAGTCCACTCGATGATTTTGGTCAAGCGCGGGGCTATAGAGTAGGTATAAATTTCTTTAGAAAAAAATTCAGCAGTGTTTTCATTACCGGAAAAGGATTTTATCAAACACTTAATGAAAAACATCAAGCTGTTGAACAACTAGCATCAGGGTCAATATCAACTACTTACGAAGTTAAATTAACCAATTGGGGAGTTGGAGTTGACCTTGGCATTCCTATCATTTCAATTCTGAATTGGAAGATTATAGATGCAGCACTTACTTATAACCGTGCAAAGTTTTCGAATTCGTCAAATTTTCCCGGGGCAGTTACTGTAGTTAATAATTAAGAAAGTGATTTTGAATTTGGCTACTCGGTTGGTACAGGAATCATTATTGAAATTTTAGGCGAGTACATTACTCTTGAAGGCTTGGCTGCATATTCAAAATTTTCTATTAGCGAAATGAAATCAGGTGATAAAAGCATTCTTACTATTAATGAAAACTCAACTGAAATGATGAAAAGTTTTATCAACGATGGCGGATTTAATGCCGTAATTCAGTTGAATATTGGTATTCCTTTATAAAACAAATAGAATGAAAGAAAATTGATATGACAAAATCAAAGCTAGACTCAGCTTGCATTACTGCAATTAAAACTTGTATGGGAACACAAAAGGGAGAAAAAGTTTTAGTTATTACGGATGAACTAAAAAGGGAAATCGGATATGCACTTTATACAAATGCTTTAAGTTTGGGGCATCAATCGCTGTATGTGGAAATGAAATCAGGTAAAATAAATGGCGAAGAACCACCCGATGCAGTTGCTGAGTTAATGCAAAAGTATGATGTCGTCTTATGTCCAACAGCTAAATCTTTAACCCACACCAATGCTAGGAGAGCGGCTTCAGCAAAGGGTGTAAGAGTTGCAACGTTTCCGGGAATTACGAAAGATGTTATGATTCGCGGTATGAATGCGAACTATGTAAAAATCTCAAAGTTATCTATTAAGCTCAAAGAAATTTTAGAGAAGGGAAGTCTTGTTAGATTAACTTCTGCATTGGGAACTGACATTTCTTTCAGCATTAAGGACAGAACAGCTTATGCAAGCAAGGGATTGTTTCATGCAAAAGGTGAAAGCGGTAATTTGCCAACGGGCGAAACTTTTCTTGCACCAGTTGAAGGGACTTCAAATGGAGTATTTGTTGTAGATGGCTCAATGGCTGGTTTAGGATTAATCAAGAATGTAAACATCACAATAAAAGTTAAAGATGGCAATGCTAATGAAATTAAAGGCGGCGTACTTGCCAAAAAGTTAGCAAAGCAGCTTGATGAAGTAGGCAGGGATGCTCGTAATATTGCCGAGTTTGGAATTGGCACTAACGATAGTGCAAAGCTTAGTGGAATTTTATTGGAAGATGAAAAAGTAATGGGCACGGTACATATTGCTTTAGGAAATAATGTTTCAATGGGAGGCAGCGTTAATGTTCCAATTCATTTGGATGGAGTAATCAAAAAACCTACTGTTTATCTTGATGGTAAGATTTTGATGAAGGATGGAAAGTTGTTTGTCTAGTCGTCTTGAAAATCCCACTTTAACAAAGGGGCACGCGGCTTTAACCGAGGGGATTCCCTAAATTCCAAACACAAAATCCCTCCCTCTGCCTTTGGCAGAGTACTCCCTTTACTAAAGGGAGTCTATTTGTAGTTCCTTTTCCCTAATTGTAATCTGTTCCTTAAAATTCTTTTCAACTAAATGGAAATTGTTTAGTACCATTAAATCATTAAAATGCAATACTTTTAACTCTAACGATTTTAGAACACTTTCTCTTTCCTTGTCATATTCTTCTTTTCCGTTATGACTTGTTCCATCAATCTCAACAACTAACTTTAACTTAGCACAATAAAAATCAACGATGTAGTGATGAATGATCTTTTGTCTGTAAAATTGATAACCAGACTTCTTATTTCTAAGCAACTCACACCAAAACTTAATCTCACCCTTAGTTGAATTGCTCTGCATTTCTCTCGCTCGTTCATCAAGCTTAGGATTGTAAGGCAACTCCCTGAAGTTTGTAATTAAACCTTTACCTTTTGACATGATTTAGTTTGAAACTAATTACACACAAAATTAAAAATACTATACAAAAAAGTCCCCCTTTAATAAAGGGGGTGTCGTTCCAAAGGAACGACGGGGGATTTATTTAACTCCAATTACGAATCCCTCCGCCTCGCTTTGCTCGGGTACTCCCTTTACTAAAGGGAGACTAAAATAATTACACAACAGCAGTCAAATCACTGCTAATTTTCTTTTCATTTCTAGATTTGAACAAACTGTAATTAATTGAATCGCTCAATGCTTGGAGACTTGCTTCAATAATGTTTTGTGAAACTCCAACTGTTGACCAAGTATTTTCACCATTGCTAGATTCGATCAACACTCTTACTTTGGCACCAGTACCATCTTTTTCACCAAGCACACGTACTTTGTAATCAATCAACTTAATGCTGGCTATTTCAGGATAAAATCTCATCAAAGCTTTTCTTAAGGCAGAATCAAGAGCATTAACTGGTCCATTTCCATCAGCGGCTGTGTGTTCAAGTTCACCATTCACCTCAACTTTAAGCACTGCTTCGGAATAACTGGTATCATTCTGATCTTTCAGCACATTAATTTTTGCATAAGTAACGGTAAAGAAAGGTTTGTACTGCTTTAGTTCAGATCTTAGTAAGAGCTCAAAAGATCCTTCCGCTCCATCAAACTGAAAACCGGAATATTCTAATGATTTCAAAAATCCAACAAAATTTTTACTGAATTCTTTTTCTTCAGGAAGTTCGATTCCTAACTCCTTTGCCTTATATCTTATATTGCTTTGACCTGATAAATCGGAAACAATTACTCGTTGAGAATTTCCAACTTTTTTAGGTTCAAGATGTTCATACATTCGGCTGTCTTTTAAAACTGAACTAACATGTATTCCTCCTTTATGAGCAAATGCAGAATGACCAACAAATGGTGCACGAGTATTCGGAACAATATTCATAACTTCATAAATGAAGTGGGATAAGGAGGTAGTTTTCTCGAGGTTCAATACTTCGTTTGTTTGCTTACCTAATTTTAAAACGATATTCGGAATTATGCTGCAAAGGTTAGCATTGCCGCATCTTTCGCCAACTCCGTTAATTGTACCTTGAATATGCACTGCTCCAGCTTGAACTGCCATAAGTGAATTTGCAACACCAAGTTCGCCATCGTTGTGAGCATGAATTCCTATAGGAAGTTTCACTTTGGATTTAACCGCAGTTACAATTTTGAAAATCTCATCCGGAAGTGAACCGCCGTTTGTATCGCACAAAACTAAAATATCAGCTCCGCCCTCTTCAGCTGCCAATAACATTTTGATTGCAAAATCAGAATCATCCTTATAACCATCAAAAAAATGTTCAGCATCAAAAACTACTTTGCGATTGTTATCCTTTAAAAATTTTACTGAGTTGTAAATTAATCTTTCATTTTCATCATCTGTTAGACCCAAACTTACTTTGGAATGAAATCTCCAAGTCTTACCGAAGATTGATACTACCGGGGTATTGGCGTTTACTAAAGCAAGTAAGTTGGAATCAGATTCAATTTTATCCGGAAATCGCGCAGTAGAACCAAATGCACATATTTTTGCATGATTTAGCTTCAATTTTTTAACTTCTTGAAAGTACTGTTCATCTTTCGGATTGCTGCCAGGCCAGCCGCCCTCAATAATGTCTATTCCGTAGTCATCTAATTTTTGAGTGATAAGCAGTTTATCTTGAATGGAAAGATTTATTCCTTCACCCTGTGTTCCATCTCTTAAGGTTGTGTCGAATAATTCTATGTATGACATATTCATTCCAATTTTATTTTATCATTTCTGTTTTTCTAGCGTACTCGAACAATCCGCCAGCTTCAACAATTGGCAGGACATCACCCAAAGGTTTAAGTGCATAATATTTATTTGCAGTGAGATTTTTTAACGTATAATTCTCTAAACTGATTTCAATTTCATCGTTGGTTTTTATTTCATTGTTTAATTTCTCATTAGATTCAAGAGGGACAAGAAATCCACCATCAACCGAATTTCTATAAAAAATTCGTGCATAAGATTCTGCAACAATGGCTTGAACTCCTGCAACTTGTAATGCAAAGGGTGCATGTTCTCTTGATGATCCGCAGCCGAAATTGGAACCTCCGATAATAATGCTAAACTCTGATTTCCAATTTCCGGTTTGAGTGAATTTAATGTTTCCTTGGGGTAAACCACTTTGTGAAATCGGTACACCAGATAACGCAAATTCACCATATTTTTTAGCTTCATTCTGATCGGTTAAACTATAAACTAAATGTTCAGCCGGAATTATCTGATCTGTATCAATGTTATTCCCAAGAACGAAGGCTTTTCCTTTTATAATTTTTTCCATTCTAACTCTTTCTTACTTTAAAAAATCTCTTGGATCGGTTATGTAACCATTTACAGCAGATGCTGCAACAGTTAATGGCGAAGCAAGGTAAACTTCCGATTTTTTGCTTCCCATTCTTCCGGGGAAGTTTCTATTTGTAGTGGAGATAACTACATCTTTATCGACAGCTCGTCCAATAGTATCATCAGGTCCACCTAAACATGCAGCACAAGAAGATTGGGCAATTACACAACCGGCATCTTCTAAAATTTTCTTTAATGATAATCCTTTGAAAGTTTCTACGTCAAGTTCTTTAGCAACCTGAGTTGAAGCTGGAACAACAAAGGTTGGAACTTTAACTTTATTACCGAATAATACTTTAGCAGCAAATTGAAAATCAGACAGCTTGCCTCCAGTACAGGAACCGATGTAACATTTGGTTAGTTTAGTTCCTTTAACATTCCTTACCAAATCTTTGTTATCTGGGCTGTGTGGTTTTGCGACTAACGGTTCAAGCAGATTTAGATCATAATTATACTTGCTATGATATTTGGCATCATCATCACTCCGGAATATTTCGTATTCATAAACTCCCCTAGCTTTAACATAATTTTCTGTTACTTCATCTGCAGCAATAATACCGTTCATCGCACCGCCTTCAATTGCCATGTTGGTTAAAGTCATTCTTTCATCCATGCTTAAAGAAAAAACTCCTTCACCATCAAACTCAAGAGCGCGGTAAGTTCCACCATCTGTGGTAATATCTCCTAAGATTGCAAGAATCATATCTTTTGCAGTGAGATAATTAGGCATCGAACCGGTAAATGTGAACTTCATTGTTTCGGGAACTTTTTCCCAAATTTTACCGGTACCTAAGATGAAAGCTGCATCGGTATTTCCAACTCCGGTAGAGAACATACCGAATGCACCAGAAGTACAAGTGTGAGAATCGGTTCCAATTAAAACTGTTCCCGGAACATTATAACCCTCCTCGGCGAGAGCAATATGACATACACCTTTGTAACGTTCTGTGCCTACGTCATAATAATTATCAACTGAATATTCTTTAGCAAATTCACGAAGTATTTCAACGTTTCTATTTGCGTGTTTATTAGCAGTAAATATGTAGTGATCTGGAAAAATTACGAGTTTATTTTTATCCCAGATTTTTGCTTTATCTCCAAATTCTTTTTTCCAAATTCCTATGGTTGGTGGTCCGCAAACGTCATGAGTCATAAGCGTATCGACATTGAGCCATACGCTTTCTCCAGGTGTTAAGTTTTTCTTTCCAGATGATTTAGAAAATATTTTTTCGGTAATTGTCATTCCCATATTTTAGTAAACCTTATACTACAGTTATCAAATTATTTTCTTCACTAGTTGTTTTTAACAAAGTTTCATGCTGCTCCTTTTTATTCAAAGCATTCAGGTAAGCTTTTGCACTGGCTTCAATAATATCTGTTGAAATTCCTCTTCCGGTAAAAGATCGTGAGCTGCTTCTAATCCTAACTAAAACTTCTCCCATCGCTTGTCGTCCAGAAGTAACTGATCGGACATTGTAAGATTCAATTTGTTGCTTGATGCCCAATGCTCTTTCAATTGCATTGAAGACAGCATCTACTGGTCCATCGCCTGTTGAGGACTCTTCTTTAATCTCACTATCTTTCTTAATTCTTACTACTGCGGTTGGAATTGAACCCGAACCACTTATTACATGCAAGTAGTTCAATTCATAATGTTCATTTTTGTGGCTGATAGAATCACCCATGATGATTCTTAAATCTTCATCAAAAACTTCTTTCTTCTTATCTGCTAATTCGGTAAACGCCAAATAAACTTCATCAAGTTTTTGATCGGTGATTTCATAACCAAGTTCTTTCAGTCTTACTTTCAAGCCATGCCTACCAGAATGTCGTCCGAGAATAATTTTTGTTTTTGGATAGCCAACAAGTTCAGGGGTCATTATTTCATAAGTATTTCTGTCCTTCAGCATCCCATCTTGATGGATTCCAGATTCATGTGCGAATGCATTCTCGCCAACAATTGCTTTATTTCGCTGCACTAATATTCCTGTAAAACCAGAAACAAGCTTGCTAGAGTTGTAGATTTCTCTTGTCTCGATGTTGGTTGAATATTTTAATAGATCATTTCTAACTTTAATTGCCATTACAATTTCTTCGAGAGACGCATTTCCAGCTCGTTCTCCAATTCCATTAACTGTACATTCGATTTGGCGTGCACCATTTTCAATAGCAGAAATAGAATTTGCAACGGCTAATCCTAAATCATTATGACAGTGAACGCTGATAACGGCTTTATCGATATTTTTTACAAGTTTTCTTAATTGTGCAATCTTTTCCCCAAATTCTTTTGGCAAAGTATAGCCAGTAGTATCTGGAATGTTTACAACATTTGCGCCGGCATCTATTGCAGTGTAAATAACTTCGGCAAGATAATTAATATCGGTCCTTCCGGCATCCTCTGCTGAAAACTCAACATCTTCACAAAGAGATTTTGCATATTTCACTGAGTCATATGCCATTTTAAGAATTGTTTCCCGTTTTTCAGCCAAGGATTTGCCATACTTTTCGTGACCAAATTTTCCCATGATGTGGAAATCTGAAGTGCTTGTAAAAGTGTGAATTCTTTTCGACCTTGCCTGTGCTAATGCTTTGAAAGCTGAATCAATATCTTTTTCATTTGCTCGGGCTAATGCTGCAATTGTTTTATCAACTTCCGATGCGATAAGTTTTACAGCTTCAAATTGAGCAGGAGATGATATCGGAAAACCTGCTTCAATTACATCTACATTTAGTTTAGCAAGTTGATGTGCTATCTCCAATTTTTCATAGATGTTAAGCGATGCACCTGGCGATTGTTCACCATCTCTAAGTGTTGTATCGAAAATAAAAATTTTGTTTTCCACTTTTTTTATTCCTTGTACTTAAAGTAAAAAAATTCCAATTGCTTGTTCGTTAAAAATTTCTTCAACATTCTTTAAGATTAGCTCTGTAATTTGATCTGTTGAGGCTGCTTGTTCGTTGCTGCCAGCAATATCAACTGTTCTTATTCCGGTATTTAATGTTTTCTCAATTGCGTGTTCAATAATTTCGGCTGCTTTAGTCATCCCAAAACTTAAATCGAGCATCATAGCTATTGATGAAATTGCTGCAATAGGATTTGCCAAACCTTTGCCGGCAATATCCGGCGCACTGCCGTGTACTGGTTCGTATAATGCATGCTTGGATCCAATACTTGCTGAAGGCAGCATGCCTAAACTTCCGGTAATCATTCCGGCAATATCACTTAAGATATCACCGAACAGATTTGAGGTAAGAATGATATCAAACTGCTTAGGATTTTTAACAATTTGCATTGCAGCATTATCAACATACATATGATTAAGTTTCACAGCAGGATAATCTTGATGGACTTTGGTAACAATCTCTCGCCAGAATTGAGATACTTCAAGAACATTTGCTTTATCAACAGAGGTTACAACTTGTTTTCTTTTAGATGCCATTTCGAAAGCTTTTCTTGCAATTCTTTCAACTTCATAATCATTATAGATCATGGTGTTCCAGCCCTTGGATTTATCCATTCCTCTCGGTTTGCCGAAATAAATGCCTCCGGTTAATTCTCTTAAAACAATAAAATCGGTTCCTTCTAATACTTCTTTTTTAAGTGAAGAAGAATTCAACATGGATTTATAAACTTTTGCAGGTCTAATGTTTGCAAAAAGTCCAAGGGACTCTCTAAGCTTAAGCAAAGCTGCTTCAGGTTTTAAGTGATGAGGAAGAGTTTCCCATTTATATCCGCCTACCGCACCAAGTAAAACAGCATCAGCTTCAAGGCAGCCGTTAAGAGTTTCATCCGTTAAGGGAGTTCCAAATTTATCATAACTGTTTCCGCCGATTGCATAATGTTTATAAATAAATTTTACATTAAGTTTTTTGCTGATAAGATCTAAAACTTTTATTGCAGAACTGCAAACTTCAGGTCCAATGCCATCACCAGATACTACAGCAATATTATAACTCATTACTTCCTCTTATTTCTTATTTACATTGAGAACCCAGGACATCATTTTCCTAAGTTCGCTTCCAACTTTTTCAATAGGATGGTTTTTATTCTCTTCGCGTAATTTGTTAAGCAGCGGCTGGCCATCATTATTTTCTTTAATCCACTCCTTCGCAAATGAACCATCTTGTACTTCTTTAAGAATTTTTTTCATTTCATTTTTTGATTCTTGGGTTATAACCCTGCTGCCTCGTGTCATTCCGCCATATTCTGCTGTATCGCTGACTGAGAAATTCATTCTTGAAAGTCCTCCTTCATAATAAAGGTCGACAATCAATTTCATTTCATGCATGCATTCAAAGTAAGCAAGCTCAGGAGGATATCCTGCTTCAACTAATGTTTCAAATCCAGCTTTAATCAATTCAGCCGAACCGCCGCACAAAACAGCTTGTTCACCAAATAAATCAGTTTCAGTTTCATCTTTGAAATTAGTTTCTATTACACCGGCTTTTGTTCCGCCAATTCCTTTAGCCCAAGCAAGGGCCAATTCAAGTGTATCGCCAGAATAATCTTGGTGCACAGCAATTAAACAAGGTACTCCATTGCCTTGTTCAAAGGTTCGTCGAACCAAGTGCCCTGGGCTTTTTGGTGCAATCATCATCACATTAACATTTTTTGGAGGAACAATTTGCTTGTAATGAATATTGAATCCGTGGCCAAATGCTAGAGTGTTTCCTTCCTTTAAATTAGGAGCGATTTCCTCATCATACACTTTTTTCTGCGTCTGGTCCGGTAATAAAATCATAATAACATCTGCCCACTGAACTGCTTCGTTTACTTTTTTTACTTCAAATCCAGCCTCTTTGGCTTTTTGCCATGATGCACTTGATTCTCGTAAACCAACACAAACGTTCATTCCGCTGTCTTTAAGATTCAATGAATGTGCATGACCCTGACTTCCATAACCAAGTACGGCAATTTTTTTTGCTTTTAATTTATCTAGTGAAGCGTCTTGCTCGTAATATACTTTCATTAGGAATCCTTCTATTAAGTTGTTAAGGTTTTTACTTTTTGAATTTTAGTTTGCTCACCGCGTTTAAGACCAACTATTCCGCTCCGAGCTACTTCCTTTATACCAAATTGAGAAAGGAGGTTAATTGCTGCATCAATTTTATCAGGAGGACCTGTAACTTCAATAGTAACTGATCTATGAGTTATATCGACAACATTACCACGGAAAATATCGTTGATGTTTTTTATTTCTTCTAGAGTTCCTTTAGGAACGCTGACTTTAATTAACGCTAATTCTCT
The DNA here is from genome assembly GCA_013388515.1 of Ignavibacteriaceae bacterium. GTDB lineage: Bacteria > Bacteroidota > Ignavibacteria > Ignavibacteriales > Ignavibacteriaceae > XYD12-FULL-36-8. Next base: position 36,160 of record JACAFC010000021.1, read on the forward strand.
TTCAACATGAGGCGTGAGAGTAAGATCGACAACTTTAATTGTATCTATCAGTCTGTTAAGCTGTTTTACAACCTGATCAATAATTTTATCATCACCTTCAGTTACAATGGTCATGCGTGAGATTTCTTCAATTTCAGTTTCACCAATAGATATACTTCTGATGTTAAAGCCTTTACCGCTGAACATTGTTGCAACACGGTCAAAAGCTCCAAATCTATTTTCTACTAAGACAGATATTGTATGTTTCATTATATCATCCTCTTTGGATTTAGTCTTTTAACCATCATGTCTGAAATAGAAGCCCCAGAAGGTATCATAGGGAAAACCATATCTTCCTTAACAACCCTAAATTCAATTAATACAGGTCGATCATTTATCGACAGAGCCCGATCTAACAATGAATCAACCTCTTGAGGATTACTTGTAGCGAAAGACTCGATTCCGAATGCTTCACCAATCTTTAGAAAGTCCGGATTGCTAGGGCCAAGATCTGTGAAACTGTATTTTTCTTTGTGAAAAAGTTCCTGCCACTGACGAACCATACCTAGGAAGGAGTTATTAATAATGAAAATTTTTATTGGAAGTTTGTTATATACTGCAGTAGTCAGCTCCTGGATGTTCATCTGGAAACCGCCATCGCCGCTAATAGAAATGACAGGTTTGTCTTTTACTGCAAATGCTGCACCGATTGAGGCAGGTAATGAAAAACCCATAGTTCCCAATCCGCCGCTGGTAATATTGGAGCGAGGATTATTGTATTTGTAATGTTGTGCTGTCCACATCTGATGCTGCCCAACATCTGTAACTATAACAGCTTCACCTTTTGTTTTCTCACTTATCTTTTCTATAACAAATTCTGTTCTTAATCTACCGTCCTTATTTTCATATTCGAGCGGACATTCTTCGCGCCAGTCATTTATTTTATCAAGCCATTCTGAAGTATCAGGAACAGAAGGCATTTCAGCAGCTAATTCTGCCAAAACATGCTTAACATCTCCAACAATAGGAAGATCAACTACCACGTTTTTGTCGATAGCAGTTGGATCAATATCAACATGAATTTTAAAGGCGCTCGTACAAAATGTTTCAACTTTTCCAGTTACTCGGTCATCAAACCTTGCCCCTAATGATACTAAGACATCACAATTATCTACAGCTCTATTAGCCCAATAAGTTCCATGCATGCCCAGCATCCCAAGCGAAAGTGGATCAGTTCCAGGGTACGCACCCAAACCTTGAAGAGTCATAGTAACCGGTAATTTATTTTCACGTGCAAAAATTTTAAGTTCCTCTGAACTGCCGGACATGATTACACCGCCTCCTACATAAAGCAATGGACGTTTTGCTTTTGAGATTACTTCGGCAGCTTTTTTAATTTGATTACTATTTCCTTTATAAGTTGGTTTATATCCGCGAACATCAATTTCTTCAGGATATTCAAAAACACATTTTGATGCGATTACATCCTTAGGCAAATCAACAACAACGGGGCCTGGCCTTCCAGTGGATGCAATGTAAAATGCTTTACGGATGGTATAAGCTAATTCTTTAACATCTCTAACAAGAAAGTTGTGCTTGGTAATTGGTCTTGTGATTCCAACAATATCTGCTTCTTGGAATGCATCATTTCCAATAAGATGAGAAGATACTTGTCCTGTAAATACAACAATCGGTACAGAATCCATATAAGCATCTGCAATGCCTGTTACAGTGTTTGTTGCACCGGGTCCGGATGTAACAAGAGCTACACCTACCTTACCGCTGGCTTTAGCATAACCTTCAGCTGCATGTACAGCACCTTGTTCATGACGAACAAGTATATGTTTTAAGAAATCCACATCATAGAGATGTTCATAAAGTTTTAATACTGCTCCGCCGGGATATCCAAAAATGTATTCAACTTTTTCTTTTTTCAAGCATTCGAAGAATATCTCTGCTCCAGAGATTTTTTCACTTGCTGTCATAATTAATCCTACATTTGTTAGAGTTTAAATTTTTAAAATTGCTCCAGTATTTGCCGAGGTTACCATTTTTGTATAACGATATAAGTAACCCTTTGATATTTTTGGTTTAAACGGTTTTAGCTCGGCAAGCCGTTGGTTAATTTCTTCTTTAGATAACTTCACTTCTAATTTTTTATTAGGGATATCAATGGATATAATATCGCCGTTTCTGATAACGGCAATTACTCCACCCTCTGCTGCCTCTGGGGAAACGTGCCCAATGCAGGCACCTCTTGTTCCACCTGAGAATCTACCATCAGTAATTAAAGCGACTTTGCTTCCAAGCCCCATTCCCATTATTGCGCTTGTTGGTGCAAGCATTTCGGGCATACCCGGCCCGCCTTTAGGACCTTCGTATCTAATAACAACAACATCTCCAGCTTTTACTTCCTTGTTTTTAATACCAAGCAAAGCTTCGTCTTGCGATTCATAAATTCTTGCTGGTCCACTATGAACTAGCATTTCTTCATTTACCGCAGCAGTTTTAACTATCGCACCATTTTCAGCTAAGTTGCCAAATAATACTACCAGACCTCCATTTTCCGTAAAAGGTTTATCAATTTTTCTAATTATGTCAAAATTTTTTATTTCAGTCGAGCTAATATTCTCAGCTAAAGTTCTTCCAGTAACGGTTTTAAGATTAGTTTTAAGGAGACCATTTTTCTTTGAAAGCTCATTTAGAATGGCAGAAATACCGCCAGCTTTATCAACATCTTCTAAATGAACATCAGGGCGAGATGGACTAACTTTACAAATACATGGAGTCTGGTCAGAAATTTTATTGATTTCATTTAAATCTAACTTGATTCCGGCCTCATTAGCTATTGCTAAAGTATGAAGAATGGTATTTGTGCTTCCGCCCATTGCTACATCAAGAGTTATAGCATTATGAATTGAATCTTTAGTAATTATATCTAAAATTTTAACATCGCTCTTTATTAACTTCATTATCTGAAAGGCGGCTTTAGTATAAAGCTCATCTCTGTTTTGATCAATCGCGAGAATAGATCCATTACCTGGCAAAGCGATTCCTAAAGCTTCCATCAAACAATTCATAGAATTTGCTGTGAACATTCCAGAGCATGAGCCGCAGGTGGGGCAACTAAGCTCCTCTAATTCTTTAAGTTCAGCATCATTTAT
>JACAFC010000076.1 GCA_013388515.1 Ignavibacteriaceae bacterium
CCACAGATTCACCTGTATCAAAACGAGGTATTGATTCATCAACTGTTTTTTCCGCGTTTTTGTCCGGTTGTTGGTTAAGATTTCCATCAACAATAAAATCATCCGCTGTGTAATCGAATTTTATAGTAGAATCTTCAGTAAGATTATTATCAATATTACTATCTATAACATTTACTTCGTCATTTAAAAGTGATTCTAGAGCTTCAGCTGTTACAACATTCTTCGCTTCGTCTTCATCATTTAATATAATTGCAGATTTATCAATTAATTCATTATTGTTTTGGTCAGATGCAGTATCAGTATTACTCTCATATTCATTTTCAGTCGGAGGTATATTTTCATTAGGCGCCGGTTGTACCGGTTCGGCTGCTATGAATGGTGAGTTGAAAAGGTTAGAATAAATGGTTTTATTCTTTTTTAAATTGTTGATGTCTTTATGATCTAGAAGATAAACCACGCTCTTTTTTACTGCCATCGCTGTGGTTTTGCGAGAGGTTTTATTGAGAAATTCTATTTCTACAAAATAATCATCGTCAGATTTTTCAAAAATTGATCCTGCTTCTGGGATATCATAGTTCTTTATTTTTATCTGTCCTTTGACTAGTAGATAAACAAAATTACTATTGTCGCCAACACTATATATGATTTCTCCTTCTTTAAACTTAGAAAATTTTCTATCGCGTACTTTTATTGGAATCTCACTCGGAGGTACGTTTTTGAATAGGAAGTTATTATGGATAGAAGGATTACTTTTTTTAAAAAACATATTACAATATAGAAATTACTATTGCAATTAATTTGAATAAACCCATTTACAGAAATAATACTATTGCAAAATTAGTTATTCAGCAAGCAATTTCTATATGCCAAAAGCGGAAATTTTTTAATAAATTGAATCTATAAATAATTATCTGCATCATATGGACGAACAAAGTTTAATTTTAGAAGCTCAAGCTGGAAATTCAAAAGCACTGGCTGAGCTTGTAAAGCTATACGAAAAGACAATATATAGTTTTGCTTTTAAGGTTTGTAGAAATCCTGAGAAAGCCGAAAATACCATGCAAGAAACTTTCATTAGTATGGTAAAATCGCTTAAGCAGTTTGATGGAAAATCGAAATTATCAACCTGGCTTTATCGAATAACAGCCAACCACTGCTTAATGGAATACAGGAAAAGAAAGCATAATTATGTTTCTATTGACGATGATGATGCACTGATTAGCGAAGATTCGGTAGCAGATTGGGCGAATGTTCCATCGTTTACCATTGAGAATTCAGAGTTAAAATCTGTTTTAGATAATGCAATTCAGAAATTATCACCGGAGTACAGAATTGTCTTTCTATTAAGAGATGTAGAAGGTCTTTCAACAGAGGAAACAGGTAAGATAACTGATCTATCTGTTCCGGCGGTTAAATCTCGTTTGCATAGAGCAAGAGCGTTTTTAAGAAAAGAAATAAGTCAAACTTTTAAAAAATGAAAAAGCAGCAAGTTACCTGTAAGGAAGTTATGCACCATGTATGCGAATCGCTTGGTGAAGATTTGAACTCTCCACATTGCTTTGCTATTAAAGCTCATTTGGAAGAATGTTCTGGCTGCAGGGATTACTTTAAATCAGTTGAAGACACTATTGATTTTTATCGTAAGTACAATGTTGAACCAACAAAAGCATCTCACTTAAGATTAATGAATCTTCTCGGTTTAAAAGATACCGAGTAGCAGGTCAAACCTGGAATTTAGCAAACGAAAAATTAAATATTAACCAAAGGAGTAACCTATGCCTGTATTCGAATATAAATGTAATGATTGTGCAACGAAATATGATTTTTTTAATAAGTCGTCTTTAAACCAAGAAGAAATTACTTGTCCTAAATGCGGGTCTAAGAATAACAAAAAGCTATTCTCCGCATTCGCAACGGCTAATTCTTCCGATAGTGATTTTTCTTCGTCTTCATGTGCTTCCGGTAATTGCAGCACAGATTATTCTGGTGGTTGTGCATCTGGTATGTGCGGCCTTAACTAGCTATAACAGTTAAAATTGTGTTTGTAGTTTAAGCAATCGGAAAACAAATGACTCTTAAAGGAATAATAATGTTTATAGCCATTTTTAATATGATGGGTTTTTTTGGCTTTAGTCAGCAGAGTAATGACAGTACAATGACAATAGACGAACTAAAAAAAATGATGGAGGTAGATTCAACAGTTGTTATACTGGACGTAAGGACCCCGGAAGAGCTGGTTGGTCCCTTAGGAAAGCTGGATAAAGTTATAAATATTCCTATTCAAGAATTAGAGAGACGGTTAAATGAACTTATACCTTTTAAGGAGAAAGAGATTGCAGTTATTTGCCGCAGCGGAAACCGATCAAATTTTGGAACATCAATACTTCGTTCTAATGGTTTTAAAGCAAAAAATGTTTTGGGTGGAATGATTGAATACAGGCGTAAACAGTAATTATTAGCTTAGATGAATTCCTAGAAATTTAAATATCTCCCTCCATGCCCGTTCTGTAATATCAGCATTATATTCAGATTTGTTGTTCGGATTCATGAATCCGTGACCGACATTTCTGTAAATGATGATTTTATTTTCTTTTTCTAAATCGTTTAGGGTTTCTTTAAATGCTTGAATGTCCATTACGGGGATGCTTCTGTCAGTTTCACCAAAAATTCCCATCAATGGACTCTTGATCTTTCGGATTTTCTTTCTCTCGGTTACTAGGTTTCCATAATTAACAATCACAGCTTTAAAATCACGGAAATTTACAGCACTTTCAAGCGCTAATCCTCCTCCCATTCCCCATCCAATTAGTCCAATTTTTTCTTTTTTAACCTTTGAATGATTTTCTAAAAAATCATAAGCTGAGCGCACTATTCTTATTACATTATCATTATCTAACTGCTGCATTAAAGTCTGGGCTTCATCAAAATTTTTAGGCATTATACCGTTATATAAATCAATTGCTAAGGCAGCATAACCTTTATTTGCAAGTGCCTCAGAGTTAACTCTGATCCATTCTGTTAAACCCCATTGCTCATGGAGAATTATCACAGCCGGGAAGGGACCATTCCCAGAAGGTGTAGTAAAGTAAGCCTCAACACTATCTTTTCCATTAAAAAATTTCACTGTTTTTTCTAATTTCTTTTTATGAGCGAGTTCCTCTGAAATATTATTAGTTTTTACTTTAAACTCTCTTCCCTCATCATTGCAGCAAAAAAAGACTAATGAAGAAAAAAGTATAATAAATAAGTATTTCATTTTTTACTCAAAGTTTAAAAATCAATTTTCTTTTATCTTTAATTTTATTTCAGTGAGAAGTAATTGAGTTTCCCCTAATAGCTCATTATTAATTAATTCAGCAAGATTAATTAGTTCAAAAGCCTTCTGTTTTTCTTTTAATGCGGAATAATTTATTAAAACATTCAGATAGGCACCCATGGCTGCAGCTTGGATTAGTGCTATTGCAACACCAACATCGGAAAGTGAATTTTGATTTCCTTTTTTTGAAATGGTTTTAAGGAATGGAATAACCTCTCGGCATGTTTTCAAAACCTCCGCCGGCACATTTGCTGCTTCAATGGTTGATTTTTCTATTGCTTCACTTCGTAATATTTTTTGTTCGTCCGTTTCTTTAGGAAGTTTGAATGCATCCATAACTCTGTCAAAAGCTTCGTTGTCACTTTTACCAAGCGAAATGAATTTTTCTGAACATGCATTCAACTTTTCTTTCAGTTCTTGCATTTCGTTTTCTACATCTAAATATTTTTTCTTCCCGATTGTTAAATTGCAAACCATCGTTCCTAAGCTTGCGGCTAATGCACCACATAGCGCTGCAACATTTCCTCCGCCCGGTGTTGGTGAATTAGATGAAAGCTCTTCTAAATATTTTTGAATTGATTTTTTTGTATCCATTTGTTCTTGTACATCCTTTTTGCTGTCACACCGAGCTTGTCTGCCGGCTGCAGGCAGGTCGAAGTGTGTTTTTATTAATTTTATCAGTCTTCTATAAGCTCAGACTGACATACGAATTTTTTAGGAAGAGTTGTTAAATCATGTAGTCAATAATCTTATCTGTTTTAATAAAAGGATGAAGGTCGCTTAATCCTAATTTCTCAATTGCAAGATCAACAAGAGATTTTTCATCCAGGCTCTTTCCATTTGAGTAGTACTTTCCGGCAAGAAGCAATGCTTCAAGCGGAACAAGTCCAACAATTTCACTTCCTGTAACTTCAACTCCTAATCTATTTGCTTCTTTTTTTACTTCTTCAAAAGCAATATGAATTGGAGTTATGTTGTAATTAGTAAGATTCATAGAAACTTGGGTTATCTTGTACTTTTCAAGGGCAACACCCATTCCTTTTACACTTTTCAATCTTCCGGGCACTTTTATAGCTTGACCATTTATTTTAATGATATTCCCATTTTCATCTCGCTTTGAATACCCAGATTCCCGCATAATTTCGCCAATTTCTTTTGCGTATTTAACATCCTCCGATTTGAGATTTACATTGTATGCAACTAGAAAAAACCTTGCGCCAGTAACAGTACCGCCTAGCTTGGGATTGAAAATACTTGTTCCATAATCAGGCTTCCAGTTTTCATCTTTTAGCTTTTCAGCTAATCCTTCATACTCGCCTTTACGAATGTTAGCAAGGTTTCTGCGATCAGGTGTTCGTGCGGCATTTTCATAAAGATAAATTGGGATACTCAACTCTTGTGAAGCTTGTTCTGCATATGCTTCCGAAATTTTTACGCACTCATCCATAGTTATATTTTTTACTGGAACAAATGGAACAACATCAATTGCACCCATTCTTGGATGTTCGCCCTTATGTTTAGTCATATCAATTTCTTGAGCAGCTGTGCGGCTTATTGACAAGGCGCCTTCAAGTATTCCATTTTCGTCACCTGCCATAGTTACAACAACTCTATTATAGTCGGCATCCGGCTCAAAGCTTAGAAGCTTGCAGTTGCGTATTTCTTCAAGCGATTGTTTCATTAACTCAAATGTATGTTGGTTCTTTCCTTCACTGAAGTTGGGAACGCATTCCACAATTTTCATTTAGTCTCCGGATTTACTTGATAGGTATTAGAATAATTTTGATGCGAAATTTTCATTAAGCAAAAATAAGAATTTATTTGAAAGTAACCTTCAGTGCGGCAACCTTCGAGGTTTGCAATGCGTTTTCAACAAGCAACCGCGAAGGTTTCGCAACTCTATTTGACTAAAATCATTTTCTTCGTCTGAATAAATTCTCCAGCTTTCAACTGGTAGTAATATACTCCGCTGGACAGACTAATAGTCTGTCCTACCGTAAACTCAACTTCGTATGTTCCAGCTGGTTTGTATTCATTTACAAGGGTTGCAACTTCGTTACCAAGAACATCGTAAACTTTCAAAGTTACCAACCCAACCCTCGCCCCTCCAAGGAGGGGATTATCCGCTGAAGGAATGGTGAAGTTAATTTTTGTTGAAGGGTTAAACGGATTGGGATAATTTTGATAGAGCACTAAATCATTGGGAGTATTTGTGGCTTCATTTTCAATCCCTGTAATAATTGATTTTTTTACAAGACGGAAATTATCAATGTAAATTGTACCATTTGTTTGTGAGCCTGCAGCATCTGTCATTTGAAAACTGTCGATTCTGTATTTTGGATAATCGAGTACTCCATTACCAATCCAGCTTCCAACGCTTGCTGGATCTTTCAAATTCCATTCAATTAATCTCCAGCCGTACCAATCAATCGCTATCCATTTGGAAACTTCATGATTTGGCCAAGCGGTACCATCACCTTCATCAATTGCGAATCTGAATTTGTTTCTGCTTCCATCTCCCCATACATAAGCTTGTAAAATGTATGAAGTATCAAACGTGATTGATCTTGGTGTTCCACCTGATAAATATTCACGCAGTAATTTAGTTGTTGCAGACGGATTCCATTGATATTGAATGAAAAAAGACTTTGCCGGAAAAGTCGTGGGCAAAAAGTAAAATGTGCTGTAACCGGAGGATGTTCCTGAATCAACAATTCCAACAGTTGAACCGCTGTATTCTGGTTGTTCCCAATTTGCCTCGGTGGAAAAATCATCAATTGTAGTTTTTACTGCATACCCTAAATCTGAAGTTGTGAAGAATATTTCTTTATCGGCAGGCATCATGTTTCCTATTGCATCAGTGATGCTCTGTTTAAGCGTAAGTGAGTATTGTGTGTTGTTAAGTAATGCTGATGAGGTTTTTATACTCAGCAACGATTGATTTCCAACAGTTCTAACTTGCATATCTTTTGAGATGGCTGTAGTTCCAGCTTTTAAAACAACATTATTATGATTTATTGTTGCAGAGTTTATCAGTTCATCAAAAATAATTGTCACAACTGCTTCTACATCAAAACTACCGGATGAATTAGTGCTATCCGGAAATACTTGTGTAACTATAGGTCCGCTTAAATCCTGTGCTACAGTTGAAAAATAAAGGACATAAGAATCTCCTGCCAATCCATCACCGTTTCCATCAAGCATTTTGCCGTTAACATCTGTTAATGTTGAATCTAAGATAACACTGTAATTGGTTTGAAAAGCGAAATTTGAGGCAGTTGTAATGGTTACGGTTTTGCCGCTGTTTGAAAAAACCACATTACTTATTTCAATTGGCGGGTTAATATGAATGGTTGATGCAGTAATGGTACTTGTGTTTAGAGTTTTTGAAAAATCAAGTTTTATTTGTGTAGTTACAGCGACTGTATCTCCTTCTCTAGGAACAGATGAAATAATTTTGGGTGCAAATGAAGGCAGTGAATCGGTTTTAACAATATTGGAAATGAGAGATTCATTCCAGTATCTATCTAACATTGTTGCGGTGTAACGGTACTCACCATTAAAATCTTGATTACCAGTGAATGAGTCATCAACAACAAATTGAGTGTTACCGAAAGAAACAGAAATGATTTCATCAGAGTTTAAGTTAAAATTATCATCTGCAGAACGATAAACTGCAAACCATTGATTTTGGTTTGTTGATGCATCCGGTGTAACGGTTAATCTATAATGAAGTGAATCGAGTTTTTGAATGCTGATTGTTGGTGAAGCTGGAATTGTATCCAGGTGTAAATTAGCATCACGAATTTTTACTTTTTTGTTAAAGAATGAAGAAGCAGCATCATCCCAGTAAGCATGGTCTTTCCAATCGGCGTAGCTGAAGAATTGAAATCCATCTACCCAATTTACAGAGCGGCAAGTGTTAACAATTTCAATATGATTGTTCCAAATATTGTTATCGCTTAATATGTACGAGGGAGGACCAACAGTGTAAAATCTTTTTGCTGCAATTCCTGGCTGAATAAACTGACTCCAACACTCCGGGCAAGCTCCGGCTAACATTCCATAAAAGCCGCTTCCGGTTGTCCAATGATAATGCATTGCAGAGATTTGCTCGATGTAACCTTGATTAAACCAAAGAGCTGCATCTTGAAATACAGAGTAGTAACCATTCCAGCCGCTCCAATTGTATTTTCCTAAAGCGGCAACAGATAATCTAACATATGGTTTTACAGCTTGAATGGAGTCATGAAGTGTACGAACAAATTCAGTAACAGACCATCGCCACCATTGTTCCCATGAAGAAAATCCTGATGGTATGCCTGCCGAATAAGGATGATCAACATCGTACAAATATCTTCCGGCTGAATTTTCCGTTAATTCTTCAATTTGATCTTCAGTAATCTCACCATCAAGAAGTTTATGTTCTGCTTGTAGTTTTTCAAACTCTTTTGATTTTGTCGAACTTGTAAATTCATTCCATCGGCAGTAATCTAGATGTAATCCATCAATGTCATAGTTGTTAACAATTTCCATAGCAACATTTTTTGTATAATCTCTTACTGCTTGAAGCCCCGGGGAGAGGGCAATTGAGCTTGTCATTGGGTTTCCGCTTTGATCTCTGCAAATCCATTCTGGATGTTCTTGAGCCGGAGTTCCTTGTGCGGTGCTGCTGGCAGAAAAAACATTAAACCATGCATGAAGTTCCAACCCCCTTTTATGGGCTTCATCAATTGCATAAGCCAAGGGATCGAAACCTGGATATGAACCTCCTGCGTATGAGCCATAAGGTTCAAAAGATGAATTATAATATGCTGTGCCCGATTGACGCACTTGCCACAATACGGATGTGAAATTTCCAGCTTTGTGTTCATCTAAAATTTGTCTGATTCTTGCCTTATTTTGCTCAGTTGAACTTGAACTGGAAATATATTCCCAAGTTATTACCCAGTTAGCTCGAAATTCTGAATTATTTTGTTGTGCAATAATTTGAGAGAAAATTATGATTGTGAAATGAAAGGATAGAATTAAATTCTTCATGGCTACAAAATTTTAATTATTGAAAATCAAACTTAAATGATATAAATGGAAAAATCAGTAATATATTTTTGTTTTCTAATACCAAATTACGTTCCACGTCAGGAAACTTTAATACAGGTATTTTGGTTATATTTACGAACAAAATTTTACTCTCTTGCAAAATGAAAATACCTTTTATTATCACATCCTTGTTTGTATTAATTAGCTTTAATTCGGCTCAAAATCTGCAAGTTGAAAAAGAGTATAATTCTTATTATTGCGTCATTAATGGAATAGAAGTCTTTTTTACTGATGAAAATATCAGCCTAACAAAAGATAATCGCAGCATTTATTCTGAAAATCTGTCCGGCAAAAAAATATTTAAAGCTTCACCGGGTCAACAATATTTTTTTATTGGGGTTTTCGAATTTTCCGCAAAAAAAGTTGATTATCCTGCTAGTATTTTCGTATTCAATAAAGAAGGTAAATTCGAATTTAGGTATAACTTTTACGCACCCTACGATCTGCCGCATCCGATTTTTAGCTTGAATGACAATGGTGTTTTAGCCGCATTCGATCCGCTTAGTTTTAAGGTTATAATAATTAATAATACTGTTGAACAAGAGGTAGAACTTGAAAAAGAACTCCCATTTGAAATGGAAAGAGCTTCTTTCATTGAATTGAACGATAATTATTTGTTTGTACTAAGTTCTAAAGATGTTTTAGATATAACTGAAAACAAAAGCAATGTGATTCTGTACAAAGTAAATTTATCTGATTCAAAAGTCGAAGCAAAAACTCTTGATTATAATACACCAACTCTGCTTAAAATTACAAATAACAGCATTTTAGTTTCAGGAATAAAATTCCAGGATTATAAACCTTTCGGTAAAACAATTAAGTATGATTTTAGTTTTAATGAATTAGCTTCAAACAGTTTAATTACGGAGAAGATAGTTTTTGATGGTGAAAGCATTTTTGGAAAGTATGCGAATAGAATATTTGAACTAAATGATGACTTATCATTAGCAGCAGAAAAGGAATTCCCGACGGATGAAAGAATTCAGGACTTTCAAGTTTTTAATAACAAATTGTTGGTTCTAACTAGTTCTCTATTGGATTCAAAATTATATTCCCTTAGGCTTGATCTGATTACTAATTTTGAGGAAGCGATGAAAAATTTCAGATTGGCAAAAATTGATGAAGTTACACCATCAAATAATTACCTTATTATCCATCACGATATGAATAGTACTAAATACAAACTTTCTGGTAACTAATAAAGAACGAACAATACTTTCTACTCAATCAACATTATTATGAAATTATTTCCAATAGCGCGCTGTATTAATTTCCAAAAAATAATTCCTTTAATCCTTCTTGCACATTTTAGTTTATACAGTCAAACTACAACTAACGCTGCTATAGCTACCGTAGGCAGTCATAAAATTTATAAAGATCAGTTCGTACAAAGGTACGGAGATTATCTTTTTTCTACCGGCATTAAGGATAACATTGCTGTGAGAGAAGCAATTCTTGATAATATGATTAATGAAATTTTGCTATATCATTATGATGATAATCAGGCAATTTTTTCGAATGATGAATTTCAAAAAGAAATGGTTTGGGCTGAGAGACAATCTGTCTTGGCATATTTAAAAGATCAAGAAGTTTATGCGAAGATTAAGGTTGATGAAGCGGAAATTCGTCAAGCATTTTTACGTGTTAATGAAAAGTTAGCAGCCAGCCATTTGTATGCCTCAACTTTAGAGGAGGCGGACTATTTGTACAATCTGTTGCAATCTGGTGTAGGTTGGGATAATCTGGCAGCGCAAGTGTTTACCGATTCAACTTTGAGAAATAACGGAGGATATCTTGGTTACTTCACATGGGGAGATATGGACCCATCGTTTGAAGATGCTGCATACTCCTTAAAGATTGGAGAAATTTCAAAACCTATTAAAACAAGTAATGGATACAGCATTATCAGATTGGAAGACCGCAATTCTCATCCATTATTAACCGAGACCGAATTCCAAACTAAAAAAAGCAAACTTGAACGAGTACTGCGCATCAAGAAAAAGCCGGAGTATGAAAAAAAATATATTGAAAGTGTCTTTAACGAAAAAAAATATGCTATAAACGAAAAAAGTCTAGATAACATTTCCAGATATTTTGGTACATCAGATATTAGCGATAAAGAGAAAACTTATAAACCAAATCCCAATGAAACTTGTGCTTCTTATAATGGTAAAAAGTTTTCTGAACAATTTATTATTGAGGGCCTGAAGCAGATACCGGCGTTCCATCGAATAAAAATAAGTTCAAAAGAAATTCTAAATCAAGCCGTTAAAGGTCTTGTGCTGCAAAATCTGTTATATACTGAAGCTGTTAAGAAAAAATATGATAAAAACCCTCTGGTTATTGATGTTGCCGAAAAATTAAAAATGCAAACTTTTTTGAAATATAAAATGCAGCAGATTTTTTCGGGAATTAGTATTTCTGATTCCATCTTGTATCAGTTTTACTTAGAAAACCGCGAATCGTTTAAATCACCAAACGAAATCAGTGTTCAGGAAATTTTAATTAGCAGTAAGAGTTTGGCTGACAGCCTGCTTAATTTATTAAACGAAGGATATGATTTTGGAGAACTTGCCAAAAAGCATTCACTTAGGGAATTTTCAAGACAAAATAACGGTATAATTAATTATTCACCGGTATCTAATTTCGGCTTTATGAAATCTAAATTTTGGACGGCCGAAATAGGTAAAATAATAGGACCTACTGAATTATTTGGCGCTTTCGGAATTTTTAAAGTACTTGGAAAGAAATATGGACAACCCAAAGATTTTGAATCCATAAAAAAATCAGAGCTCGAACTAGTCTATAAAAATGACTATGGAAAAAAATTGAGAGATGACTATATTCAAAAAATTCGTAAACAAGTGCCTATTAGTATTAATTTACTGATGTTAAATTCTCTAAGTATATTGAACTAGAACTTTAAGTAACTTATATTTCACCCGAAAATTTATCATGGGAAGTAGATATGAAAAAGTTTTTACTATTCGCATTAATCATCTTACTCTCGCCTATCAATCTAATATTTGCCGGCACAACCGGAAAAATTAGCGGTAAAGTCAGCGACAAAAGAACCGGCGAAGGCCTTCCTTTTGTAAATATTATAATTGAAGGAACGAATTTTGGAGCTGCCACAGACCTCGAGGGCAGTTTTGTTATCCTTAATGTACCGCCTGGAAGATACAATGTTAAAGCCCAATATATTGGGTACCAACCAATGGTTGTTGAAAATGTATCAGTGTCAATTGATCTAACAACTAATGTTAATTTTGAACTTTCAGAATCTGCTGTGGAACTACAAGAAATTGTTGTTCAGGGAAAACAAGAATTAATTAAAAAGGACATTACTTCAAGCCAATCATTAATTTCCTCGGACCAAATAAGTGCATTACCAGTTTCAGAATTTGATGATGTTTTGCAGCTGCAGGCCGGTGTTACCAGAGGTGCAAACGGAGATTTTCATATCAGAGGCGGCAGAACTTCTGAAATTGCGTATTGGGTAAATGGTATTTCGGTTACCGATGCTTATGATAACAGCCGTGGTATTCAAATAGACAATAACAGTGTCCAGGAACTGCAAGTTATAAGCGGTACTTTTAATGCAGAATATGGTAATGCTATGTCTGGTATTGTTAATACTGTTACAAAAGAGGGCGGCAGAGATTTCCACGGAAGCATAATGCTTTATGGTGGTGATCATGCAAGTAATTTTACTGATTATTTCCCTCACATAGATGATTTCAACCCGGTTTCTAACTATAACATTCAAGGAAGTTTAAGCGGCCCGGTTCCTTATACAGACAATTTTATTTCATTTTTTATTAATGGGCGCTATTATTACGATGATGGTTATTTGTTTGGAGAAAGAAGATATAATCCGGACGGAACTAAAGGTGACGGTGAAATTGTATCAATGAACTTTCATAAAAATATTTATGGTCAGGGTAACTTCAGTTTTTATCCTGTACAGGAGTTGAAGATAAATCTTGAAGGACTTTACTCAAAAGAAGATTACCGCGATTACAACCATGAATATCGCTGGAACCCTGATGGGGATGTGAAGAAATTTGCTAAAAGTTATAATACAACCGCCACAATAACACATATGCTTTCCTCTTCAACATTCTATACTGTGAAAGGAAGTTTTTTTACAAAAGACTTTAATGAGTATACTTATGAAAGTGCCACCGATTCTCGATATCAACACCCCGATTCATTAAATATTGTTTCCTATGCATTTAGAACCAAGGGTACAAATCTTCATAGGTTTTACAGACAAACTAATACTTTGGTTGGTAAGGTTGATTTCACCAGTCAGTTATTCGATGAACACCTAGTAAAGTTTGGCGCAGAATTCAAATCTCACCGAATAAAGTTTGATGATTATAACCTTGAACCTCGCAGAGTAAATGGAGTTCCCGTTGAACCCTTTGAAGCCTCAATACCAGGAGAAGACCAGACAAATAGAGACAAATATGATAACAAACCTTTCGAAGCTTCTGCATACCTTCAAGATAAGGTAGAATTTGAAAGCGTAATTATTAATGCTGGACTAAGGATTGATTACTTTGATTCTAACGGAAAGGTTTTAGTTGACGTAAAAGATCCAAATATTTATGCTCCACTAAGACCAGAAATGCAGGCATTAACAATTGCCGAAAGGGAACCATATTATTATAAGGATGCAGGAACCAAATTTCAAATTAGCCCTCGATTCGGAATTGCATATCCAATAAGTGCTACTGGTGTTGTTCACTTTTCATATGGGCATTTCCTTCAAATTCCGCCATTCCAATATCTCTTTCAAAATGGGCCATATAAAATTCCAAATTCAGGAATTAATGTTGGTGTGTATGGAAACCCGGATCTTAAACCACAAAAAACGGTTCAGTATGAAATTGGATTCAGGCAAGAATTTTTTGATAATTATTTGATAGATATTACCGGCTACTATAAGGATATTCGAGATTGGATAACTGCAGGACCAATTATTCAAACTTACAATCTTGTTACCTATTCTATTTTTACTACTAAAGATTATGCAAATATTAAAGGAATAACTCTTACATTAAACAAAAGATTTAGCGATAATTTCGCCTTTGATTTGAATTATACATATCAAGTTGCAGAGGGTAGTAATTCAAGCCCTGAAGACGAATATAACGCTGCAATTGGCAGCGGCGAGCCTAGCTTGTTCTTAGTTCCGATGGATTGGGACCAAAACCACCTCCTGAATGCATCGCTGCTGGTAGGATTTGATGGATGGGGTGTTAGTTTGTTGGGCCGTTACGGTACTGGTTTGCCATATACTCCTAGCATAACTCAGTATACTGCCGATAGAGGAATATCTTCTGGTTTACTTAAGAACAGCAGATATAGACCAAATCAATTCAGTATTGACTTAAAAATTGACAAATCGTTTGATTTACTTGGTCTTAATATTACAACATTCTTAAAAATATTTAATCTGTTGGATAGTAAGGTTACCGTTAATGTATTTGGAGATACTGGACAGCCTGATTTTACAACAGAAACCCAAAATGTGGGTTACGATCCAAACAGACCAAATACTGTTGAGGAGTATATAAAGTATCCTGATCGCTATGGTGAACCAAGAAATGTTCAACTTGGTTTTGAAATTTCATTTTAATGGTTAATGAATACCGGAGGTTTTAATGTTCACTACTATAAAACATATAATTTTACTTCTATTTTTTACTCTTATTTTTACTGAAGTAGCATTTACGCAATATATTCCTAGTAAGGAAAGAGGGGATGCAAAGTACAGAAGAAAAGCAAAAATGGAAGGGAACCAAATTAGAGCTACCGTTTTTAATTATGGTATGACTGGCAGAGAAGGTGGAGTGCCCATTACAGAACAAACACCTTATGAATGGCCTAAAAATACTGGGCAAGTATACCTTGCCGTTGCGGGAATTGTTGTTGGTGCCGAAGTAATTGATGATTTGGGAGAAACACAAAGAATTATTTCAAGAATGCACTACCTAGAATCTCCTGAAGGTAAGCCATGGACGTTTGAACCAATTCCCGGTTATTACAACGAAAGTACAACGGAAGGTTTTGCAACAAGCAATGATCCTGGATCATGGCCTAGTACCTGGCCCGACAAAGTTAGTGATACAGAAGACCCAGGCTGGCCAGGTAAATGGAATGGTTATTTTGGTAAAGATGTTTTTAATGCCGACCAGGAAATGTACTTCAAAGCTTCTGATAACTTATATGACAAATATCCAAATTATTTCCCAGATACAACGGACTTAACAAGAAAAGGACTTGGAATAATACTCGACACCAGATTAATGGCATGGTCTCAAATATTAGTTCAAGATGCTCTGTTTATATTATTTAAAATAAAAAATGATGGAACAGAACCATTAAACAAAGTTGGCGTAACTATTGCATGGGCGGATTTTGTAGGTGAAGATGGCGGTGATGATTTATCCGAGTTTGATGTTTTAAATGACATAGCTTGGTCACGAGATGCAGATAACCGATCACCTTCAGCAGCTTTTGGGTCGGATCCTGTTGGTATTGTTGCCGGTGCATTTCTTGAAACTCCTGGAAATGCAGTTGATAGAATTGATAACGATGGTGACGGCGAATTAAACGGACCAAAAGTTACTGAGGAGATGTTAGTTGGAGAAGGTGATCCATTGAACCTTCAGGATACAAAAAGATATGACGGAATTGATAATAATGGCAACGGCTTGATTGATGAAAATAATACTCATATTGCTTTTCAAGATCAATTAGGTGTTTCTTATGCCGATGGTGTCGATCAAAACTTAGATGCTGAAACTAACAGCCCCGTTGTTACTCAGGAAATGGTTGATCAAGCAGCAATTGATAAATGGAAAAGATGGCCTTCAAATCCTGAAGCAGACGCCCTGCAGGACAGCATTGTTCACTTAATTATGATTGAAGCTGATGATGTAGGAAGAGCATTTGCAGACAAAATTGATAATAATGACAACGGTGAAGAAGGAAATCCCGTTATTACGCAGGAAATGATCACCCAGGCTTCATCTGATGCACCATACTTCCGATACAAAGTTACCACTGGGCTTGATAAATATGGTAAGTCTATCATTCTTTACAATGTAACTCAAGCAGCTTTAGGAAAAAAATATGCTGATGGTTTAGATAATGACAATAACGGCGCTGTAGATGAGTTTATTGATGAAGGTATTGATGAAATGGTTGATGAAGCTCGTGGTGATGGAGTTGATAACGATGGTGACTGGGATCCATTAATTGACGACGTTGGCTTGGATGGTTTAGCTGAAACAGGTGATGAAGGCGAAGGAGACGGCAAACCAACATCGGGTGCTAGATTTGGATTACCGGGTGAACCCAATATAGATGTTACTGATGTTACCGAAACCGATCAAATAGGTATTACAGGGTCATTCTATAAACCTTCATCTGAATGGATAAGTATTTACACAGACAATTATATTTGGTTTAATTTCATGGTACCCGGTAACTTCTTCGATCCGGCAAATATTGTAGCAGCTGATTACAACTTGTTCGTCTCGTCTGGTTTATTCCCATTGAATCCTGGTCAAACCGAACCAATTTCATTAGCTGTAATTTTAGCAAATGGACCTATGCAAGATCCAAATGGTCAGTTCAGAAAACAACAAGTTTTAAATAAGAAAGTAAGAGCACAAGAGACATATAATAATGACTACCAGTTCGCAAATGCACCTGTAACACCAAAATTAACGGCAATTCCTGGTGATAACAGAGTTACTTTATACTGGGATGATAAAGCAGAGGAGTCATTCGATAAATATATTAATAATATCGGAGGTATTGGTAGTGATTTTGAAGGCTATAGAATCTATCGAGCTTCTGACGCGGCTTTTCAAGATGCCAATATAATTACAAATGCACAGGGTACACCAACATTTAAACTGCCTGTTAAGCAGTTTGATTTAATTGATGGTATAGCAGGCTATGATTCTGTAGGTTTTGAAGGTGTAAGATTTAATTTGGGTGAGGAAACAGGAATTGAACACATGTGGGTTGATTCAACAGTTAAAAATGGATTCACTTACTATTATGCTATTACTTCCTATGATTTTGGATACGTACCGGGAGGAATCGGTCCTTCAGAGTGTAATATTGCTATTTCATTAAACCCCGATGGAAGTGTTAAAACTTTAGGGAAGAATGTGGTTAAAGTAACACCAGAGGCGCCTGCGGCTGGTTATGTACCCGCATCGTTGGGAAATGTTCAGCTTGTAACAGGGTATACAACAAGTACTATTTCTTATGACATAGTAGATCCTAATGAAATTAAGGAAGGTCATGTTTACTATATTACATTTGAAGATACTCTTAAAAAAGGTGCTACAGGAAAACCCGATACATTAACTACAAAAAACTATACTTTAATCGATTCGACCAGTAATGTTGTTCTGATTGATAAAAATCCGCAGATAGGCGGTGTTGAACCGGCACTTATTGACGGCTTCAGGTTAAATCTAGTAAACGAAAGCAGGGTTACTCTTAATGAGAGTGCATCAGGCTGGAACAATCCTGCCGTAACACCATTTGTATTCCAAAAATACACTTCTCGATTTGTACAAGGTCAAGAAAGACCAAATGATTACAAAGTAATTTTTGGAAATTCTGGTTTTGGAACATCTACTCAATACGAACACGACCGAAAGGTTTATCCAGCTATTCCAGTTAATTTTAAAGTTTACAATAACAACACACAACAGTTTATAAAATTTGCTTTTCTGGAGTTTGATTCATCCAAAACACCATCAGGCATATTTTCATCAAATGGCGGAGCATCTCAAGATAGAATTGTTTTTCTGGAAACAAAATCAAATACAGATACCACCATTATACCAACTTGGTGGTTTTATCTGGATAAGGCCGATACAAATGTAGCACCACATGTTATACCCCAAGCAGGCGATTCGGCTAAGATATTTCTTAAGAAGCCATTTCTATCTCCCGATGTATTTAGGTTTGTTGCAAAAAAGAGTTATATAGATAATAGCTTAGCTAAAGCTGGTCTTGATAATATAAAGGTAGTTCCAAATCCATATTTAGCTAGTGCTTTATGGGAACCAAAAAATCCGTACTCAAGCGGTCGCGGTCCTCGTTCTATTCACTTTACTCATTTGCCAAATAAGTGTACCATTAGAATATTTACAGTAAATGGTGAGCTTGTAAAGGAAATAGAACATGAAAGCAACTTTTACGATGGATCGGCTGAGTGGAATTTATTAACAAAAGACAATCTCTCAGCATCATATGGTGTTTACATTTATCATGTAGATGCTCCAGGCATTGGTACAAAAGCAGGAAAATTCGCAATTATAAAATAATTGATTCCGATTTTTCGGGAGAAATTTTTAGGAGATATACCAAATATGAAAAAGATTTTACTTGTAACCCTAATCTTATCAGCATTATTGCAAAGCGATGTTTTTGGTCAAGTAACCAAAACAGGAACAACGGCTGCTAAATTTTTAAGCATAGGAATTGGTCCCCGAGCTAATGCTATGGGAGGAGCATTTACATCTGTTGCTAACGATGTATCAGCGCTCTATTGGAACCCTGCTGGTATTGCAACTCTTACGGATTACCAAGCAATGTTCACATTTACCAGTCTATTTAAAAATTTAGATATAAACCTTAATTATGCAGCAATTGCTATTCCTGCAGGCAGCGCAGGTAATTTTGGTTTAAGTGTAACAGCATTAGATTATGGGGAAATGAATGTTACTACCGAGCTTTACCCCGAAGGAACCGGTGAAAGGTTTTCGGCTGCCAGTTATGCCTTTGCTCTCTCTTATGCAAGAAGCATTACTGAGGATTTTACTGCAGGCATTACAATAAAATATATAAGAGAAGTAATCTTTAACTCATCGGCAAGCGGGGTTGCTTTTGATATTGGAACCATTTTTAATACACCTTTTTATGGTATTAAGTTTTCCAGCATCATAACTAATTATGGTTCTAAACTCCAAATTGCCGGCGAAGATTTACTGGTAAGGCATGATTCTGACCCAACAAGAGAAGGCAACAATGAAACAATTGATGCGTATTATAAAACTGATAAATTTGAATTACCTCTTAAACTGCAGATTGGTTTATCTAAAGAATTTGAATTTTTAGAGAACCAGCGATTTACTTTAGCTGTTGATGCAACCCATCCGAATGACAATGCAGAATATGTTAATATTGGCGGAGAATTTGCGTTATTCGATAATATCCTCTTCTTACGCGGCGGTTATAAGGCATTATTATTAGAAGACAGCCAGGAGGGATTGACCCTTGGGATGGGATTAAATTATACTTTAGGAATTCTATCAGTCGGATTTGACTATGCTTTTCAAAAATATGATTATTTAGGTGATACCCACAATTTTGGAATGATATTGAAGTTTTAGATTGTTGTGATATCAAAATAAAAAGCCGGTTATAAGCCGGCTTTTTTTGTTTATACAAAATTAAATTACAGTATAGCTAAACAGAATTCGGTTAAAGTGTTTATGTCGGCTCATCTGTTTACAACCCGTATCAATTGTTGTTTTAGGTTATTAGCCTGAGGATAATTTGGATCCACAGCTAAGCATTTATTTATTGTATTGAGCGCCATATTGTAAATTTTCTTTTGAGCATAAGCACCGGCAAGGTTGTAAAGAACTTGTGCATCATTTGAATTAAGATCGAGGCTTTTAGATAAAAAACTAATAGCGTTATCATAATCACCTTTGTACAATGCTATATTACCAAGCCATTTTGTTGAATAATCGTTAGGTTCAATTTTATACCTTGCTTGAAGGTATTTTAAAGCGGGGTCAAAAAGCTCTCTTTCCATAAGAGCTAAAGAAACCTGGTCATAATACTCTACAACTATTGGGTATTGGTAAATCAGGATATCCATATGTTTTAGAAATCCTGTAATATTATTTAATGCTAAATATCTATTTGCAGCAGCCACATGTGCATCAGCCCAGGTAATTTTATTCATCATGAATCTAAACGCAATTGAATCTAAAAAATTTTTAGGTGTAAATAAAAGCTCTGTAGGTTTTCGTTGTGATTTATCTATAAAGGGCCAATCATTAGCCAGTAAAAGAATTCTGCAATTCCCAATTGTTGAATCTAAATCAGAGAAGACAAAATTCTGTCTTGTGATTCTATCTTGCTCCGAGAAACTTATTTTTGGTTTTTCGTTTTTAGGTAGAAAGCCGTTCTGTGACATTGCTTCATAATAAGCTTTTCCCATAATCTGATAACCTTTAAGATTAGGATGAAGGTGGTCTGTCATTAGGTTATTTCCAACAATTCCATTTGGGCTTTCAGCAATAAAATACGAATCAACAGGAACGCATTTAACATTATGTTCGTTGCAAAGTTTTTCAATAATTTCATTTATTTTGTTAGGAGCACGGAATCTTAATGCATCAAGCTCTTTAGCCAAAATGAACAATGAATCTGCTGCTTTAAATGATCCATTTTTAAACTTAACTATTGCTTCCTCATAAATTTTATCTGCTGGAGGAAATTCATCGGAGGGAATTGAAACGAATGGTTTTTGATCTTTTAAATTGCAAACTACTTTTCCTAAAATTATCGGTACATTACTTTCTTTAGTTAGTTTCAAAATATCCCGCATGTTCATTTCAAATTGTTCAAGCCCCTTTTCAAACTTACTGGAATTCAATTCAATATATTGATCCTTAGCCATTCTTGACATCAATGTACCCGGAGAATCATTAACGCTTTCTGAAGCAAACTTAGACATTGCCCAAGAAAGAATATTTTTAATTAATTGAACTGTTTTATATTCCTTGAGTTTTAGTACAAACCTTACCAAACTTGGTGAACTGCCAATTGATTCCATTGAACCAACGCCAAGTGCACCATAGTATTCATTATGGCCCGTATAAATTAAGATTAAGTCTGGTTTTTGTTCCAATACTCCTGGGAGTAAATCTAAAATGGTATATGTATTTACTGCGGATAAGCTAAGATTAACAACTTCTATTACAGTGTTTGGGTATGTAAGTTCTAATCTTCTTCTTATATAACGTGAAAAAGAACCCATTGGCAAATATGGAAAACCGGCTGTGCTGCTTTCACCTAAAACAAAAATCCTAAATGAGTTTGCTTTCTTTTTTTGATCAAAAACGTCTTCAATAGTTGTCGGAATATTTTTAACTTGGTAAAAGTAACGTGAAGCAACTTCAGGATTTATTATGTACTTGCCCCGCCTGGCATCAATCCATTGTGGAATTTCTTGTCCATAGTTAAAAAATCGTAAACTTAACTCAAGAGCTATAAAAAAGGCAAAGGGGATAAAGACTAAAACTACAAAAAACCACTTAGGTGTTGATTTTTTCTCAATTATTTCTGATTGAGTTTTATCTATTTTTTTTGGAGAAGATTTCACTTGTTTCCTTTAAAAATTGGTCAAAAATACAAAATGTCCTAGTTCTGCAAAAGCGGAATTAAATAAGAATCCAATTATATTTATTAAAGAATTTTCATTAACTAATAAAAACAAGAATACGAATGAAAATAAGTTTGGCTTTATTATTAATCAATTTAAGCTTAAATATTTTTGCACAAACAATTGTGGTTGACAAAATTGAACCGCCAAATTGGTGGAGCAATATGAAGTACAATGAAGTTCAATTCATGCTGTACGGAAAAAATCTTAATAACTTAACAGTAATTAATGATTTGAGTGAATTAAAAGTTAAGAAAATTCATAATGCAGATGCAGCTGAATATTGTTTCTTGGATGTAGAGATTCCGGCGATTGAATTGACTACCAATTATAAAATTTATTTAACAAACAAAATCGATACTTTAAAAGTTGAAATTCCTGTATTCAAAAGAGAAAAATGCGCTGAGTGCTTTAAAGGATTTAACTCTAAAGATATTATCTATCTGATTACACCCGATAGATTTTGCAATGGAGACTTGAGTAACGATCTTAATCCTAATTATTTTCCTGACTTTCCTTTTAAATCTGAAATGGGAAGACACGGGGGAGATATTCAAGGAATAATTAATAATCTCGACTACATTGAGGATATTGGATTTACTGCAATATGGATAAATCCGCTGTTAGAAAATAATGGAAAAATGAGTTATCATGGTTATGCAGCTACCGATCTTTATAAAATTGATGAACGTTTTGGTACAAATGAACTTTATAAAAAATTGGTGGCAGCTGCACATAAAAAAGGGATAAAAATTATTTTCGATCATATAAATAATCATATTGGAATTAATCATCCATGGATAACTAATTCGCCATTTATTGATTGGTTCAATGGTACAAAGTCGGATCATTTTGTTACTCCTCATGAAAAAATTTCAATTTTTTCCTCATACTCAAGTACACATACAATAGACAGCACAATAAAGGGCTGGTTTGTGGAATCAATGCCGGACCTTAATCAACAAAATCCTTATGTTGCTAAATATTTAATTCAGAATATGATATGGTGGATTGAGTATACTGGATTGGATGGAATTCGGGAGGATACTTACCCTTATTCCGATCAAGAATTTTTAGCAGAATGGAATAGAACGATATTAGAAGAATATCCTAATTTGAACATTACTGGTGAAGTATGGATTGAGGACCCTGCACTTCTTGCTCCATATCAAAAAAACAGCAAACTAAATAGTACACTAAATACTAATTTACCTTCTCTTATAGATTTTGGATTGTATAGAGCATTTAAAAATTTTGTTCAGCCAAATGGCAGGTTAAATGATTTGTACGAAGCACTTGCAAAAGATTTTCTATATTCTGATCCTAATAACCACTTAACATTTGTAGACAATCATGATATTGAGAGAATAATGTACTCGGCGGATGAGAACATAGCCAAATTTAAACAAGCGTTAACCATTTTATTTACAACACGAGGTATTCCTCAAATTTACTACGGAACTGAAATCGGAATGGTAGGGGGCAAATCACATGGTGAATTAAGAGAAGAGTTTCCTGGAGGATTCCCAGATCATTCAAGAAATGCATTTGTAAAAGAAGGCAGAACGCAGAAAGAGAATGACTTAGTTCAATTCATGAAGAACCTCATTTCTTTAAGGAAAAAGCATTCAGCATTACAAACTGGCAAGCTGATGCATTTTCCACCGAAAGAAAATATTTATATTTATTTTAGAGTTGATGAAAACGAAAAGTTTATGATAATTATAAACAATAATAATTATCACGTTCAAATAAACATAAATGCATATGCTAGTATTGTGGGCACGATCCGACATGCAATAGATTTATCTGATAATAAAGAATTGGATATTTCAGCAAATAGTTTTATTAATATTGATTCAAATTCCAGTCGAATTATATTATTGAAATGATTAACTTATTGCTGTAATAGAACTAATAAAGGAAATGAAAAAGGATATTTTCAATGAGTAAATTATCTATTATTAAAGAACTTTGGCAGTTTTTGAAGGTCCGCAAAAAATGGTGGCTAGCACCCATTCTTATAATGTTAGTTCTTTTGGGTGGATTAATAGTGTTAACACAAGGCTCGGCATTGGCTCCATTTATCTATGCTATTTTCTAAAATCGGAATAAATTGATATTGCTTTCTGTACATCATAATGACGATATTATGATAGATTGATTTGGATAAACTGAGATTTAGGATTAGCTTTATGAAAATAGCAGTAAAGAAAAAAAAGAAGCGCATACCGATTCCTCAAAAACCCCCTAAGGTGGAAAATAAACCTAAAACCTATAATCGGAAAAAAGAAAAAACAATCACAAAAGGGGAAATATTAGAAGGTACTTCCTTTGATGAGTAAAGTTTCTGTTTTAGTTTCTTCCATTAAAAAAGCATTTATTAACCTTGCTCAATACAAAAATATAATTGTCACCCTAAAAATTTATTTGCTTCTCATCTCCATATTCACATTTTTTAGAATCATCCTCTTTGCTACAAACTTTGAAAATATTCGTAAAGAAGATGGCTCAATAGAGTGGGCTAACAGTATTTTGGCGTTTATTATGGGGATCAGGTTCGATATAGTAGTATCGGGTTACATCTTATTGCTTTTCTTTATTGCTCTTACCTTTATTGAGCTGTTTAATAAAAATAGAAAAATATTTCAGTATTTGCTGTTTTATTATTTACTTATTTCGGTTACCCTAGCATTTATTTTATCTGCTGCAGATATTCCATATTTCAAGCAATTCTATTCACGGATTAACATCAACGCTCTTCAGTGGATTGATAGTCCGTTCTTCATTATAAAGATGATAATTCAAGAACCACGATACTACCTTATTGCCATCCCACTAATAATAGTTATTATTATTTTTTATAAAATTCTTAAAAAGATTTTTTTGATATTTAATAAAAATAGCGGGAGCCAGCCCAAAGTTTTTTTACACTTACTTTTCTCGGCTCTCTTCTTATTGCTGATGCTTATTGGAATTAGGGGAAGGGTAGAAATTAAATCTCCTATAAGAATAGGCACAGCATATTTCTGTAACAATTCATTTTTAAATCAAGCTGGGCTTAACCCTGTTTTCACTTTCATAACAAGTTATTTGGACAAAATAAATCCACATAACAAATATTTAAATTTGATGAACGAGGAAAGTGCCTTAAAAATTGTGCAAGAGCATTTTAATATTAAGCGACAAGAATTTGATTCACCTATAGCCAGATATATTCATGTTACACAGAAAGTATCTGCAAAACCAAATATTGTTATCGTCATAATGGAAAATATGAGTGCAGCTAAAATGGGGAGATATGGTAATAAAGATCAATTAACACCAAATTTAGACAGCTTAGCACTTAAGGGACTTTGTTTTGATAATATTTACACTGCGGGTATTCACACGTTTAACGGTGTTTACAGCACACTTTTTTCTTATCCGGCATTAGCTTCTCAACATCCAATGAAAGCATCAAGTATGCTTAGGTATAATGGAATTGCCTACACTTTAAAGGAATTCGGGTATCAAACAATTTATTTTACAACTCATGATGGACAATTTGACAACATTGAAGGATTCTTATATCATAATTCATTTGACAAAGTATACACTAAAAGCGATTACCCTGAAGAAAAAGTTTTAAGCACTCTTGGTGTACCAGATGATTTTCTTTTCGATTTTGTTAATCTGAAATTAGACGACTACCACTTAAAAAATAAACCTTTCTTATCTGTAATAATGACAGCAAGTGATCATGGTCCATATATTATCCCAGATTATTTTAAGCCAAAACCAAATGATATAACTAAGCAGATAGTGGAATATGCAGATTGGTCAATTGGCAAATTTATTTCCGATGCAAAAAACAAAAAGTGGTTTGATAATACTATTTTTGTTTTTATAGCAGATCATGGCACAGCAATATCACCTGTGTACGAAATGCCATTAAACTATCACCACTCCCCATTGATTTTTTATGCACCAAAAATTATTACCGAATCGATGGCGTACTCTAAAATCGGTGGGCAAATTGATGTGTTTCCAACAATAATGGGACTGCTCAAGTTTTCTTACATAAATAATACTTTGGGCATAGATTTGCTTAAAGAAAGCAGACCATTTATTTATTTTTCTGCCGATGATAAGGTTGGCGTTTTAAATGATAGTTTATTTTTGATTATCAATGGCGAAGGTAAAGAGAGTTTGTATAAATATAAAAACAGTGACAAACAAAATTATATAGAGCATTTCACTGGATTGGCAAAGAAGATGAAAGATTATACAAAATCAAATTTACAAACAGCACAATATCTTATTAAAAAGAATAAACAATTTATTAAGGCAAAAGAAATCAGTAATTCGAACTAGTTAATACTTTAAATCTATTCATCATACAGAAATATTTTATGCGTTGTTTAGTAATCTTTTTTGCAATACTGCAAACTCAAATCCTTTCACAAATCAGTTTTGATGCTAATTTTGAAAGTGGAAATATCAATACAGTAACAACATCAGACTCTGTAAATTATAATGTAACAACAAAAACAGATATCGGCGGAAGATGGTTCTATTTCAGAATAAAAGGAGTAAAAAATAAATTTATCCGGGTTACAATTACTAGCAGCGATGCAAATCGACCAATGTATTCTTATAATAACCGAGAGTTCACAAGATTTACTGCAGCAGAAAGCCCTTCAACTAATCTTTTTCAAAAAACATTTACCGAAGATACGGTTTACATTGCTTACTATACTCCTTATAATTATAGTTATTTGCAAGAGCAAATTAATAAGTGGAAAACGAGTTTATATGTGAATGTTGATACACTTGGGTTAACTGATCATGGACTTCCAATTCAGCAAATTACTATTACCGATTTTTCTGTACCCGATTTAGAAAAACACCGGGTTTGGATTCATGCTAGAACACATCCGGGCGAAACACCCAGCTCTTGGCATCTTGATGGTATTATTCGGAAACTACTTAGTGATGATGATGTAGTTTCCTTTTATCGGCAGAAGATTGTTTTTTATTTAATTCCTTTTACAAATCCCGATGGGGTATATTATGGCCGGTCGAGAACAAATTATAATGGTGTTGATATAGAGTCGAACTGGGATAAAACAGAATCACAAACAAGTACAGAAGTTAAAATACTAAAGCAAAGAATGGCTCAAATTAATAATGAAAAAGTACTATCTGTTTTTAATAATCTTCATTCGCAGGCAGCACCATACTGTACGTTTTGGATTCATACACCTGGCTCAACCACTCAAAGATTTTATAGAAAAGAGTACCAGTTTTCAAACTTAAATACATCAGATAATCCTTACTTTGATCCTGGAGATTATAGTGAATCTAACCTAGCAAGCAGATATCCTGAAGGTTGGTTATGGAATAACCATGGTGAACAAGTAATGGCGCTTACGTATGAAACACCATATGACCAATATTCAACAGGTGAGTGGGTAACGAATTCTAATCTTATGGAATTGGGTTATAGAAATGTATATGCTATTGCAGAATACTTAGAACTTTCGCACCCCAAGTGGCAAATTTTGGATAATAAAAACGCATTCGCTTCGGGAAATTGGAATCCAGATACAAGTGGATTAGAATTTTTGGGAGATGATTTTTTAGTCTCTCCAATTGAATCCGGAAATTCTACCATCGAATATATAAGTTCAAATCTTAGTGCCGGTGTTTATGATGTTTATGGATGGTGGCCATCAAGCAATACTTATTCCTACAACACAAGATTTACTATAAATGCCAATGGGAATGAAACTGTTATCGATAAGACTCAAAAGACCAACGGCGGGCAGTGGAATTTTTTAACAGAAACGCAGCTTGAATCAACTGGTAACATCTCAATAAAAATGAATAGCAGCACTTCTGGATTTGTTGCTGCTGACGCCTTTAGAATTATTTATCGAGCACCTCTATCTTCAGTTGTTGACGAATTACCTCCATCAGATTTTAATCTTTATCAAAACTATCCCAATCCTTTTAATGCTCAAACTACAATCAGGTTTGAACTAAAAAAAACATCCAAGATTCAGTTAAAAGTTTTTAATGCTATGGGTGAATTGGTTGAGACATTAGTAAACCAAGAGCTTGGAAAGGGTGTTCATGAAGTAATATTTAATACCACTGCTAGTAGCCGATTTGCTAGCGGAACATATTACTATAATTTACTAACTGATACTTCGTCGCAAACTAGGGGTATGATTTTACTCAAGTGAGTTAACTACTGAATAGCACTTATTCATAAGTTACAGAATAGTACAGTATCTCAATATCCTGCATGCTAAGGGATTAACATTGGAAGTATTTCCCATTGTCATCGGTAAATTTTGCATCCAAACACTCCTTACCGCTAATATTTGTAAGTTAAGAGTAAAAGACATACCCTTGCTTGCATTTTTGGATATATGGCTTTATATTTGAAGTAAATTATACAATCAACTTAATTTAATAAAGAATTAAATGTTAGATGACTTAGATATTAAGGTATTAAAAATTCTTCAAAGGAATGGTCGCACAAAAAGAAATGAGCTGGCCGAAGCTGTTGGACTATCAATTCCTGCTATAAGTGAAAGACTTCATAAACTAGAGGAAAAAAGGCTTATTGAGGGATATTACACTAAGCTGAATCGTAAAGGATTTGGTTATGATATTATGGCATACATTCTGGTAATGATGGAATCGTCTAAACATTATAAGTCATTTATATCGCATGTTGACAAACTGCCTCAGATTTTAGAGTGCCATTCTGTACTAGGTGAAGGATCTCATTTATTAAAAGCAATTTCTAAGAATACAGAAGCATTGGAAAAGCTACTAAGTGAAATTCAATCTTGGCCGGGGGTAATCTCAACAAAAACAACTTTTGTGCTTTCTACTCTAAAGGAATCAACAGAAATTGAATTATAACGAAGAATCCAGCTAAGTGTTTTTCAAAGATTATTAAAACAATTGTTTAATAAAAAAAAGGAGAAAATATGGCAAAAGCAGAATCGCCCATTGACAAAGTGTTGAAATTCATCAAATCAAATGGAATAAAATTCGTTGATTTGAAATTCATGGATTTTCCTGGTCAATGGCAGCACTTTACAGTTCCAGTTACACAATTTAACGAGGGTTCTTTTGAAGATGGTTATGGTTTTGATGGTTCATCAATTAGAGGATGGAAGCCTATTAATGAAAGTGATATGATCATTATCCCAGATCCTAAAACTTACTTTGTTGATCCCTTTATTGAGCAGCCCACAATTAGTTTGATTTGTGATGTTTATGAACCTGCTACAAAAGAAAAGTATACAAGGTGTCCAAGAAACATAGCTCAAAAAGCAGAAGCGTATCTTATTTCAACAGGTATTGCTGATACTGTATACTATGGTCCTGAAGCTGAATTTTTTGTTTTTGACGATGTTAGGTTTGATTCCCAACCAAATAGTCAATTTTATTTTGTTGATTCCATTGAAGGTAAATGGAACAGCGGCAAAGAAGAAAACCCGAACCTTGGCTATAAACCTCGGTTTAAAGAAGGATATTTTCCTGTTCCGCCTACAGATAAATTGATGGATTTAAGAAACGAGATGGTTACTAATTTGTTAAATTGCGGAATAGATGTAGAAGCACAGCATCATGAAGTTGCAAGCGGCGGTCAATGTGAAATAGACTTAAGGTTTCAGCCATTGGTTAAAGCAGCAGATCAGCTTTTAATGTTCAAGTATATCGTGAAAAATACTGCAAAGAAGAATAATCGAACAGTTACCTATATGCCCAAACCTATATTTGGGGATAACGGAAGTGGGATGCACGTACATACTAGCTTGTGGAAAAAAGGCAAACCTTTATTCCCAGGTTCAGGATATGCTGGTTTAAGTGAAATGGCCTTATATTTTATTGGTGGATTATTAAAACACGCACCCTCATTATTAGCATTCACAAATCCTACGACAAATTCTTATAAAAGATTAGTGCCGGGATTTGAAGCTCCCGTGAATTTAGCTTATTCACAAAGAAACAGAAGCGCATCTATAAGAATACCGATGTACTCCTCAAGCCCTAAAGCAAAGCGTGTTGAATTCCGATGTCCAGATCCATCTTCTAACCCATATCTTGGATTTGCTGCAATGCTGATGGCTGGTTTGGATGGCATAACTAATCGGATTGATCCAGGTGATCCACTCGACAAAGATATTTACGATATGGAACCAGAGGAATTGGCAGATGTGCCATCTACACCTGGCAGTTTAGGTGAAGCACTCGAATGTTTGAAAAATGATCATGAATATCTTTTAAAAGGTGATGTATTTACTGATGATGTGATTGAAACATGGATTAAGTACAAAACCGATAAAGAAGTGAAACCAATGGCACTGCAACCACATCCTTATGAATTTGGTTTGTATTACGATTGCTAAGATTTGACTTAATATAAATGAACAAAGGCGAATCAATAGGTTCGCCTTTTGTATTAAAATTCGGAATAAATTTCTTGAGTTCTTCTGGAACGAGGGAATTGACTTTTTAAACCTTGTCCTGTAAAAACAGCCGTACCTAAATTGAAACCCTGATACTTCACAAGATATTGTCCCTTATTTAGACTAAAACTTTTTATTGTGCCCCCGTCTAAATAAATTCTAAGTTCTTCAGAGCTATTCAGCTCAATAATATTTTTTGAAATAAAATTGCCCAATACTTGTACTGCTTGAGTATGTAATACAATTTCTTTGTTCTTATCAAACACGCCAAACCGAGTTCCAATTCTTTCAAAAAAACCCGGATTTGGATCGACCCAATCTCTATTAACAAAATAAATATCACTCGATTTTAGTACATATCTATAAAGGTCAAGTACACTGTCTTCTATTTCAAATTCTTTTTGCATATTGATTAACAAGCTTTTAATTCTTTTGTCTGAAGAATCAAGAAGCTTTACATCTCTTAATTGAAGTTCTCTTTTATAGGGAACTTCGGTTTCACCTGCCTTACGCAGTTTAATGATAAAAAATCCATCAGAATCAACTTCCCAAGGAAGTATCCTTTTTGCTTTTTTAAGGGAGGTATTCAGACTTTGTCCGTTATAAAAAATTATGCCTTCTTGGTAGTGTATTTTTGGATCGAAATCTACTACCTCAACAGGATATTTTTGAAGAATCTTATCAATTATTAATTCATTTTCTTCAACAGTTAATGTGCAAGTAGAGTAAACAATCTCACCGCCAACCTTAACCATTTTTATAGCTGAGACAAGAAGCTTTAATTGCAGTTCAGAAAGTCTCTTAACTCTTTGTATGTTCCACCAATCGTTTACTTCAATTTTCTTTTGGAGAATACCCAACCCGCTGCATGGTGCATCAACAAGAATTTTATCGAAATAATTGGAATACACAGTATTAAGTTGTTCACCTTTGAAATGAATTACTCCTGAATTCATTTGATTCATGCGATCAATATTATATACTAGAGGTTTTAAACGATCTGACTGAATTTCATTAACCACAATTGTACCTCGATTTTTCATTATCTCTCCTAGCTCTGTGGTTTTTGAACCTGGTGCTGCACAGAGATCCAAAACAATATCATTTTCGCTAGGATTTAGTACTAATGGTGGTATAAAAGAGGACAGCGATTGTATGTAATAATAACCCAAAATATGTTCCAGGGTTTTTCCCAGCAATTTTTGGGTGTCTGTTATCTTTAAAATGTTATTATAATTATTTATATGCTCGGATGTAATGCCGTAATTATTTAGTAAAGCTTTTCGTAAGTTTTCCGGAGTAATTTTGGTGGTATTAACTCTGATATACTGGGCAGGCTGAATATTAATTAATTCAGAATAAGACTTAGCAAGAACGTCTCCGTAAATTGAATTTATATAATTGATTATTTCATTACTGATGTAGTTCAAAATGGACCTTTATAACCTTATTAGGTTGAGATGTTTAAATATCTGATCCATTGCGCTGATAAAATTTTTATTACCTGGAAATTTTTTTGCAAAATCTGAGTTAATCCTTTTGATGATCGAATCAAGATAAACTTCGTAATTTCGATTCATCTCTTTTACTATTGAATGACTAACCGGTACTGATACAACCTTTGGTTTATTTCTGTTTGCATAGATAATAAATTTTGCTACATCATAGTTTTCAACTTTCAATACCTCCGATCCTTCTGCATCAATTAACTCAATTTTGCCAAAAAATTGCTGACCGATTAATAATCCTTTACCAGGTAAATTATAGTTTGTACAATTGCATGATATTTCAAAATCGTGGGGGAAAGATTTTACACACTCAGTGTTTAGAATCTCAATCCAATTAGTTATGAAATTTTTTTCTTCCATGTAAAAAAGTTTGGAAAAGGAAATAAAATTTATGCATTAAGAATATGTTCGTAATATTCTTCATATAGTGGAATAACTTTTGATTTATCAAATTTGTTTAGCGCTCTATCGCGTGAGTTTTTGGAAAAAATTTCATATTTCTTTTCATTAGATAGTAAATCCACAATATACTTAGCCATTCTTTCAACATCACCTATTTCAGCTATGTATCCCGTTTCATTGTGTTTAACTAATTCGGGTAAACCACCTACACTTGAACTTATTACAGGTTTTCCGCAAGCCATTGCCTCTAGTGCTGCCAATCCAAAACTCTCCGACTGTGAAGGAATAAGAAATATATCTGCTGAGTTAAGAATTTCAACTAGACCTTCTTGCTTTCCAAGAAATCTCACATGATCAGATAAATTAAGTTGTCTTGCCATGCGCTCGCATTCGTATCTATCTGGTCCATCACCAACTAAAATTAATTTAGTTGGTATTTCTTTATTAACAAGTTCCAGTACTTTGATGGTATCTGTTACTCTCTTAACCTGTCTAAAGTTGGAAGTATGCACAATTACTTTTTCTCCATCTGGAGCAATGTGCTTTCTAAAGCTGCAAGCTTCTGTAGGTTTAAAAATATCAGTATCTATAAAGTTAGGTATAACTTCAATATTCTTTTCAATATTATAATTAGTTAAAGTTTTCTCTTTTAGAAATCTAGAAACAGCCGTCACTCCATCACTTTCTTCAATACTAAACTTAACAAGCGGGAGGAACGACGGTTCCAATCCGACCAGCGTAATATCTGTGCCATGCAAAGTTGTGATAACCTTTATATTTCTCTTACCCTTTAAAATATTTTTTGCTAAATATGCACTGCTGGCATGTGGAATAGCATAATGGACATGCAATAAATCAAGGTTCTCAAATTCAGTAACCTCTACCATTTTA
Source organism: Ignavibacteriaceae bacterium (assembly GCA_013388515.1). Classification (GTDB taxonomy): domain Bacteria; phylum Bacteroidota; class Ignavibacteria; order Ignavibacteriales; family Ignavibacteriaceae; genus XYD12-FULL-36-8. The sequence continues at coordinate 32,209 of JACAFC010000076.1, forward strand.
CTGGCAAGAGAGAGTGTGTATAATGGAAATTCAAAAAGAGGGTAGCTGCTCATTTCAACTTCATGAAAGAAAACATTTTCAACAAAGCCTGTAAGCCGGAAAGGCAGAGCATAAGAAATAAAGTGAACCTGGTGCCCCCGCATAGCTAGAGCTTTACCCAATTCAGTTGCAATAACTCCGCTTCCTCCATAAGTTGGATAACATGTAATTCCTATTTTCATATTTTATTAATTTTCTATTATTTAATTATTTAATAATTATCTTTAACGATTAGTTCTGAACAAATATATACTTTTTAAATGAATTAAAATTTAAGGTTCTTGTAGTTTAGGGTATTAGATTTATGAAAATACTTGTTATAGGTCATTCTGTTGAAGATCACATTCATCTGGAAGGAAAAGAGATTGTTAAGCCCGGCGGAATTTACTACTCAGTTTTAGGATTAACTAAAATATGCACAGCTGCCGATGAAATACATCTAGTTACAGCACTTCAAAGGAGTAACCAACATTTATTTAAAGATGTTTATAATAAAGTGACTACACAGCTGGTTAGCTATGTTGACGAAATACCCAAGGTTCATATAATTCTCGAAAGTTCTAACGATAGAATAGAGTGTTATGAAAATTTTTCTGAGCGATTAGAAATTAATTTTAATATACTGAAAGACTACGATGGAATATTAATTAACATGATCACAGGGTTTGATATAACATTAGAACAGCTTAAGCAAATTAGGGAACACTTCGGCGGCATGATTTATCTTGATGTTCATACACTTTCCAGAGGTTTTGATAAATCCAAGAAACGATGGTTTCGGTTTATTGAAGACTTTTGTAAATGGGCTGCCGAACTGGATATTATCCAAGTGAATCAGTACGAAATAAAAACCTTATTCAATTTGGAAAATGAATTTGATATTGCCGAGCGCGTATTGAGCTGCGGGACAAAATTGTTGATTGAAACTAGGGCTGAAAAAGGCGCGTGTTTATATTACAAAGAAAGTGATGAACTAAAATCAATCTGCCATTCTGTTGAAAGGATTAACCAGAACAATAAAGTCGGATGCGGTGATATTTTCGGCAGTGTTTTCTTTTATACGTATCTTAAGACTAAAAATTCAGAAAAATCATTAATTGCAGCTAACATCGCTGCAAGCCAAGCTGTAGCTTCTGATAATTTAACCAAAATGAATTTTAAAGAATTAGAATGAAATCACGAGATTTAATAAAGAAACGAATATTAATTGTAGGTGCAAACGGATTATTAGGACAACGAATAATTGCATTTTATCAAGCCCAAGAAAATGTTGAACTACTAGGATGTTCGATTGAAGAAAAACCTACTTTTGAAAATACACCATACATAAATTGTGATATAACTGTTAGGGAGGAAATTAAAAATACTATCTTTAACTTTTATCCAGACATAGTAATAAACGCTGCCGCATACACAAATGTTGACCTTTGCGAATCCGAAAGAGCTACAGCATGGAAAATAAATGTTAAAGGAGTAGAGAATATTGTTGAAGCATGCCGATCGCTAGATGCAAAAATTATTCATTTTTCTACAGATTACATTTTTAATGGAAACAACGGACCATATGATGAAAATGTTAAACCAGATCCAGTGGGATATTATGGGCGAACAAAGTTAGCTAGTGAGAATGTATTGAAAATAGGAGCTGTCACATATGCTGTGCTCAGAACAAATGTACTTTATGGTATAGCTAATAGCCGGCCAGATTATGTGAGATGGGTCATTAATAGTCTTAGATCTAAACAGCAAATTCGAATTGTAACTGATCAAGTTGGCAATCCAACATTTGTTGAGGATCTTGTTACTGCTGTAAACAAAGTAATTGTATCGGATCAATATGATGTTTATAATATAGCAGGCAAGGAGTTCATTAACAGATATGAGTTTGCATTACAAATAGCTGATATGTTTAATCTAGATAAGAAGCTTATTACACCAATTGTTACTGAAGAATTAAAGCAACCGGCAAAACGCCCATTAAAAGGTGGTTTAATTATAACAAAAGCCATTAACCAGTTAGGTTATAATCCTCATTCAATAATTGAGGCTCTTGAGATCATCAAAAAACAATTATCTCTATGAAAAAACTATATGAATCGATTTTTATAATAGTATACTTTATAATTCCATTATATTCACAAAACAGTCTGCCTGAGTGGTCTAAAGGAATTGTATGGTATCAGATATTTCCGGAAAGATTTGCTAACGGAGATACTTGTAATGATCCACAAGCCGACAAGGTTTTTACAAGCAATAAAAGAATTCCTTCAAACTGGAAAGTAAGTAAATGGACAAGTAATTGGTTTGCTAGAGAAGAATGGGAAAAAGAATCTAATGATAATTTCCGCAATTCGGTTTTAAATAGGAGATATGGGGGAGATATACAGGGCATAATTAATCACTTGGATTATCTTAAAACACTGGGCATAGGAGGAATTTATCTTAATCCTGTTTTTGATGCAGTTTCTTTACATAAGTATGATGGCTCTACATTTCACCACATAGACATTAATTTTGGACCAAGACCAATTTATGATCAAAAGCTGATAAGACTTGAAAAATCCGACAACCCCTCCAGTTGGTCTTGGACTTCTGCTGACTCAATTTTTTTACAGCTTATTAGGGAAGTTCATAACAGAGGGATGAAAATTATTATTGATGGTGTGTTTAACCACACAGGAACACAGTTTTGGGCTTTTCAAGATATTATAAAAAATGGTGAGAAATCCGAGTATAAAGACTGGTATTTAGTGAAATCTTTTGATGATTTAACTACACCGCAAAATGAATTCGATTATAAAGGTTGGTGGGGTTCAAAATATTTGCCTGAATTTAATAGAACCGAGGATGATCTGCATATTGGTCCTAAGAAGTATATTTTTAATTCAACTAAAAGATGGATGGATCCAAATAACGATGGAGACCCTGCAGATGGAATTGACGGCTGGAGGTTAGATGTCGCTAGAGAAGTACCAATAGGATTTTGGAATGATTGGAGACAACTTGTCAAATCTTTAAATAATGAAGCAATAATAGTTGGAGAATTATGGGAACTTTCACCGGATTTCATTTCCGAAAATGGAGCTTTTGATGCTTTAATGAATTATAATTTTGCGTTTGCAGTAAATGATTTTTTTATTGCTGATGATAGCCAAATAACAGTTTCATCCTTTATCGAAAAATTGAAACAGATAGACATGGCATATCCTGAAGATCATCTTCATGTTCTTCAAAACCTAATTGATAGCCATGATACTGATAGATTATTATCGATGATAATTAATCCGGATAGAAATTTTGACCGTGATGCAAATGAAGAAAATCCAAATTATTCCCCTGCAAAACCAGACGCAGCCGCCTATGAAAAGCAGAAGCTGATCGCTGTTTTTCAAATGACATATCGGGGGGCGCCAATGATTTATTATGGTACTGAAGTCGGTATGTGGGGTGCGGACGATCCTCATGATCGTAAACCAATGGTTTGGGATGATTTAAAATATGACGACGAAATTGTTTCAAAAGAATCCGGTTTCAGCAAAGGATTTGGAAAGTTTTCAGTTGAGCAAAATAAAGATATTTTGAATTATTACACGAAATTGATTCAGCTTAGAAATGACAATCCCTGCTTAAAGATTGGAACTTGTGATTTTTTATATTCAAATGATGATAAAAAATCTTTTGTTTTTCAACGAAAAGAAAAAGATAATTGGATTATAACTGCATTCAATTTAGGTTGTGAAACGGATAGTATTTCAATTTATCTAAACGAGCGGTCTATTTCCATTGAAGAAATATTGAGCGGGGAGACAGGCACTCTAAATTCATCCAATAAATCTGGGTTAAACTTTAACATAAATATTCCAGCCGGTTCAGCATTGGTTTATAAAGTTAAGTCAGAACTCTAGAATTCTTTAACTTAAAATAAAACTTGATTATTTTTCAATATTCAAAAAAGTAAAAAGAAAATTTGCAAAGCCCCGGTAGCTCAGTATGGATAGAGCAGCAGTTTCCTAAACTGTTTGTCGGAGGTTCGAATCCTCTCCGGGGTACGATATTACATCTTGTGTTTGAAAAGTTCATGTTTATAATTTATAATTGCTTCAATAAGTTCTTCTGGTCCATCTCTTATAACATCACATGCCGGTAAACCAAACTGTTCTTTAATCCTTATTCTTTCATTTTTAGCTGCATCCACAGAAATTTTTTTGGTATACATAGCAAACCCGATTACCTTGCTCGGAAACATCACAGATGCTAATTTTTCAATAAGTTTAACTAAAACATCCATTGCTGGAATTTTAATGCCCGGCATATTATTAACAAATTCTCTTCCAACTTCATAGCACATAATCATACCGTGAGGCATCGTTCCATGAAGCAATCCAACTGAAACAGGTGAATATCTGGGGTGAGAAATACTACCTTGTCCTTCAATAACTAATATTTCATGATGTTGATTTTGTAGTACCAATTTTTCTGCAGCTCCATTAATATAATCACCAATTACCGCATCTATAGGAATTCCGTCTCCTTCAATTAAGATTCCTGTTTGGCCTGTTGCAACAAACTTTGCATCTATACCTCTTTTTTGAAGTGCCCGAGCCAACTCGATTGATGTTACCATTTTACCAAGGCTGCAATCGTTACCAACTGTTAAAATTCTTAAACAATTTGGATTTATTCCCTCTCTGTTTGCAAGACCTCTTTCATTATTTTTTCGTATATCGGTCAACAAAACGCCATTAGATTTAGCAGCTAAAACTAAATCGGGATCTTCGCTAATAAATTCATGCCCGCACGAAACCACATTCATTTTCTTGAATATTGCTTGCATCATAATTTCTTTGTACTGTTTTGGCAGCTTGCCCCCAGGCAGCGCAATAGACATTATTAGAGTATTTGCATCGTCAATATCATCAAGGGAGCCGATTACTGGTAAATTACCCACTCCTAATAATTCAAAACTTGTTTTCCCAACATTGTTTCTGTCAAATATAGCTACGACTTCTTTTGGACAATAATAAATTAAATTTCTGGCTGTTTTTGCAGAATGCGGATTAGAATATCCTTCCGTAAGAGCAACAATTTTTCGAGGCATAATTTATTTTTTGTTCAAAAATAAACTAAGCATAAGATTTGACAAAATGCAGGGTTATTTTTTATAGCGTAATTGCAGGCAATTGGATTGTGAAGGAAGATCCTTTGCCAAGTTCACTTTCTAATAAAATTTTACCATTTAGCAATTGAATCATTTTTTGTGAAATAGTTAATCCAAGTCCCGTTCCCTCAAACTGTCTAGTGTGTCCCTCACTTGATTGTCGGAACGGTTCAAAAATTATTTTCTTAGTGGATTCAGGTATTCCTATTCCAGTATCACAAATTTTTATTTCAAAAATATTTACACCATTGTCCGTCTTAACAGCGGCTGAAATATCTATGCTTCCATATTCAGTATACTTAATTGCATTATCAAGCAAATTTGAAATTACCAATTCTAAAATTCTCTCATCCGATTTTATTTTGGTTTCTTCATTTGGAAGTTTGAGGTTAATACTCAGATTCTTTTCTTTTGCCTGTTCTTTAAAATTGAATTCTATGTAAGTGAGTAAATCAGAGATATTAATTTCTCTCGTCCGTATTTTTATTCTATCGGATTCCAAATCTGAGAGTTCAATAATTGAGTTTAGTGTTTTTAATAATCGTAAACTGGACTTAATTATTTTTGAAGACAACTCTAAGCTGTTCTCATCCAAAGATTCTTCCTTAATCAATTGCGCAAAACCAATTATTGTGTTTAAAGGTGTTCTTATTTCATGGTTAAGATTACCCAATAGGCGGGTTTTAAAGTTGTTTACTTCATTAGCTTTTTCTAAAGCCAGCTTTAACTCAATTTCAAGCTCCTTTTTGTCAGTAATATCTTGTTCGATTGATAAAAAGTGAGTTGGTTCTCCATCATCATTTATTATGGGTGCAATTACAGAAGAAGCCCAATACGGTTCACCATTCTTCTTCGTGTTTACAAATTCCCCTTTCCATACGTTACCCGATTTTATTGTTTTCCATAAATTCCGATAGACGGAAGGGTTATTAGATTTGTTTCTTAAAATATCTGGAGTTTTACCTAATACTTCAGAGGCTGAATAACCAGTCACTTCAGTAAATTTTTGATTTACGTATTCTATTGTTCCATCAATATTAGTTAATAAAACGGTGGACGGGCTTTGCTTCACTATTTCCGACAGAATTTTTAATTCTTTTTCATCTACTTTGCGATCGGAAATCTTGTGAATTGAGATAATAACAAGCTTCTTATTATATCTTTGAATTAGTGATGCATGTATGTCTAAATATAAAAGACTGCCAGAATTATCAAGCTGTTTAGATTCAAATTTTAAGGAGGAACAAGTCTTTAATAGTTCATCTATTTTGTACTTAAACTTATCTGGTTCTATACACAATTCATAAATTGTTCTGCCAATAAATTTGGGCTTATCAAATTTATATAATTTAAATGCTGAATTGTTTGCATGAAGTATGGTGCCGGTTTGAGCATCGAATACTAGGAGAGGATCACTTAGATTCTCAAAAAATTCTTGGTATAAATCAAATTCATCTTTCTTTTTTTCTTTAACTAATCTAAAACTTTGGTCGCGGGTGTTAAGATCGGAAGCCAATTGAGAAAAAGTGTTATCAGAGTCAACTTTACTGTTAACGTTAAAGTATCTTTTATGTTTTTCTTTTATACTTGATCGATTCACTCTTAGATTTTTCCCTTTTAGGCTAAATAGGCCCTGTATCAAAAAACATTACATAATTGTCTCAAAATCTTCAAGTAATGTGCCAGCGGTTTTAACATTAAAGAAACCCCGGCTTAAAGCGGCTGTTAAAGGAAAAAAGTTCAAGATGAGTTTTTTATGCAAAATCGAATGAAAATGAAGCCATTTCAGTTTATTTCTAAACGTATAATCTTTTTTGAAATTAGAAAAACATTTATGGCCGTCTAATTTATTCAAATTTTACATTACTAAAGATAATAATTACATGTTAGCATTAAACTTGGGAAATATTTTAAATGCGGAGTTATACTTAAAACAAAGGAAATTGACAGTTATTTTATACTTGGTTCTGAAAAAACTTGAATGCCAAGAAAGCTTATTTTAGGTGCTTCAATTCCTAATTCTTTTGATAAACCTTGCGAAGAAGGTAATTGGGGATTGCCCGTTACTTTTTCTAAAAAAAATAAAAGTTTTTTATGGATGTCAGATAGTTCTTTCACTAATTCTCTGGTCATGCCTTCAAAAAATATTGGTGAAATTATTGAGGATGAAGACATGTACTCGTTTATATCTTCGAAGCTAGCAATTCTATTATACAATAATTTTAAGTACACTAATTCAGCCGACTCCATTAAATCCGACAACGAACCTTTAAAGTATTCGAAGTTGAGGTTGATTTCATACTTAATATTGCTGGGAACCAGAGTATTTTCATTTTGAATTCTGTACTCAACTACTTCAGAATAATAATCTGGGCCAAATAGTTTTGTAAAAAACGAAAAATCTCCTATTGAAAATTCTATCTCCACCATTCCATTGGTGTAGAGTTTAAATTGTTTTAGTTTCCATTTAAGCAGATTGAGGTATTTTACTGCTGAGGATGAAGAAAATGAATCCGTAACTGTTGTATGGAAATGAACAGCAGAATTTCCTTCTTTAAGATTACTCGCAGCGGTTGGCTTTTCTTTATAAGAAGAATTAGCGGAAATATTCTCTATTTTGTTTAACATATCCATAGTTCTCCATCTCATTATCGAAAAACATATGGATATTTTTAATACAATGTGATTTAGTCCAGCTTGATCATTTTACTATCATCTGAATATGTGATCAATTTGGGTTTTTGGAGGTGGGTAAGTTGATTAACTAAAGTTTTTATTCTTTCTAACGATTGTTTAATCACATCAAAATCCTCGTTTGCGCTTATTTGCTTACCTAATTTGATTTCTTCTTTTATATTTTCTAATGCTAGTGTTAAACTGCTTAATGGATTATTCAAATTGTGTCCTATAGTACAAGCCAGTTCAACTATCGCCTTGTTGTGTTCAATTGACTTAAGTTCATTTTGGAGATTGAAAATTCTTATCCCCGATCTTATTCTAGCAAGTAATTCTTGATTTTCAATTGGCTTTATCAAAAAGTCATCTGCACCAATATCTAAACCGGCTATACGGTCACGCAACGATGATTTTGCAGTTAAAATAATGTAGTAAATTAATTTATAGTTTTCATCCTGTTTTAGAATATTACATAACTGTAGCCCATCCATTAAAGGCATTGTCCAATCAGCAAGTATTACTTTTGGTTGAAAAGTTTTAAGTGCTTGCAATGCCTCTTCTCCATTATTAGAAGTGAGCACTTCGTAACCATTTTTTGTTAATAGTTTTTCGAAAATGTACCGAGTGTTCTTTTCGTCTTCAACAACTAATATTTTATCTTTTTCGTTCAATTTGAAATTAGACTATTTATTTTTTCAACAAATTCAGAATAATTGGCAATCGGTTTTGTTATCCAAATATCTTTTGAGCCGGTTACGTTTAAAAAGTCTTTCTGTTGTGTAATAGAATGAGCAGTTACTAAAACAACAGGCACATTTTCATATTTTTTAATTTGCTTAATAATTTTTAATAATGCCAGACCATTGATTTGCTTTCCATTAAGATAAGTATTGTTCAGGTTTATATCCAGAACAATAATACTTATAGGTTCTTTTTGAAGGTACTCAATTATTTTTTCTCCATCATCGGAGATAAAAGTTTCAAAACCATGCTTCTTAAAAAGAATTGAGTAAAATTGCCGCATGAGGTTATCATCTTCGACAATTAAGATGTTTTTCATGAGGGATCGTCGCTTGCAAATTTTATAGTAACACTTATTCTTCTGTTAACAAGATTGTAAGGATCTGTTTTATCTAACAGCCTTGAATCAGCATATCCCCTTACTTCATCAATTTGAGTAGTATTTAATCCGCCGGATATAAGTACTCTTCTTGCTGAATTTGCTCTATCACAGCTAAGTTCAAAGTTTGAGTAATTTGTTTTTTCGTTGCTATAAGGCCGGGAATCTGTGTGTCCTTCGATTATTATTTTATTGGGAATAGTAGATAGATTGTTTCCAAGTGTTTCTAAAAGTTTTCTTGCTTCGTTCTTTAGTTCGGATGTTCCAATTTCAAAAAAAACAGCATCGTTGGATTCAGTCATTTCAATTCTTAAACCCTCCTTAACAATTTCAACCTTAACTTGATTTGTAAGCTTTGCGAATTCAGAATTTTCGGATAGTTCGTCAAGAATTTGATCTCCCATTTCTTTCAAACGATTTATTTCTTCTTGGCGATCTTTGATTTTTTTCACCACCTGATTAGCCGAATCGGAAGGCATTATACCTGAGCCTTCGAATAAGAATTTACTTTTGGTTGAAAATCCAACCGGGTCTTTAAAATACCCAGCTACTCCCTGTACAATTTTTTGATCTTGACCAAGAACCCAAAGTACAATAAAAAGAGCCATCATTGCAGTTACAAAATCGGCGTAGGCAACCTTCCATGCGCCGCCATGGTGGCCTTCATGTTTTTTGCCCTTCTTAACAATAATTATATTATTTTCACCGTTTTTCATCTTATTCAGTTTTACCGCGCATGTAATTTTCCAATTCAGAAAAAGTTGGGCGCTCATCAGAGAAAATAGTTCTTCGAGCCATTTCAACGGCAATAATAGGGGGGTTGCCTTTTGCGTAAGCAACTATACAAGTTTTTATTGTTAGAAGGTAACGAATTTTATGTTCTAACCCGACTTCTAAGTTTGTACTCATTGGGCCAACAAATCCATACGCTATTAAAACACCTAAAAAAGTTCCTACTAAAGCTGCAGCTACGTGCATACCTACATATGCTGCTCCTTTGTCTATTGAACTCATAGTTACTATAATACCTAAAACAGCCGCAACAATTCCAAGCCCAGGAAATGAATCGCCCACCTTACTTATTGCGTTAATTACGGGTTTTGATTCTACTTCAACAGTTTCAATTTCTGTATCAATTAATCCTTCAAGTTCATGCGGTGGTACACCACCGGACAACATGACTTTCATTGTATCGCTGAAAAAGGTTTTGGCCAAATCATTTCCTAAAAACTTTTTACTTTTAGAAAGTATATCACTTTCTTGGGGATTTTCAATATGCTTTTCGATGGCCAGCAAACCATCCCTTTGAGCAACTAAAAACAAATCGTTAAAAGCCTTAAGCAGCTCGAGGTAATCTTGCTTTGAATAGTGTTCGCTTTTAAATAGTTGGGGGATTGATTTAAATATTTTTTTAAGTAAGCTTAATGGTGATGAAATTAGCAAACTGCCAAGTGCTGCACCAATAATGGTAACAAATTCTGATGGTTGGATTAATAACACTAAATTTCCATGAGCCATGGTGAATCCACCGATAACGGCAGCAATGACAACCACAATTCCAATTATTACGAACATTTTAATTCTCCAAATCGATGGTATAATCTTTTTTGTCAACTACTAAGAATAATTTTTCGCAGTCCCTTATTATAGTATTCCAATCTACTTCATTATTTGCCAAAGTATATTCAACTTTTCTGCTAATGTCTGTAACCTGGGGAAAACCAACTGTACTACCAATTCCTTTCAATTCGTGAAAAATATTTTTCAATTTTAATTTGTTCCTTTGACCAACCAGATCAATTATATTCTTTTTTTGTAATGGAAAGGAATCTAAAAACATTTTTTGCAGATCGTTCTTAATATCATCATCATCTGATGAGTATAATACCAACGACTTCTCTGATTCTTTTATATTACAATCCAGCAATTCATTAACAGCTTTTATAAGATCGTTTTCCTTAAATGGTTTATTCAATATTTTGTCAGCACCAGCTTCCATAGCAGCTAGTACATTTGTTTTGTTTATATTTGCACTTAGCACCAGGATTGGTATTCTTTTTAATTCTTCCAATATTTTAATTACCTGAAGCATTTTAATGCCATCCAAATTGGGCATAAGTATATCCACAATTATTAGGCTTGGTTTGTGCAATAAAGCTTTTTGTATTCCTTCTAATCCATCTATGCACGAAATAATTTCGCATCCGCAGCCTTGCAGTAAATTTGTTAACGATGTTCTTACTATTTCGCTATCATCAACAACTAATATTACTGGTGAATGGGTTTGCATTTTACTTAACTGATCTTTTTAATTTTCAATTTTGCCAAATCTTCAGGTTTTTCTTTACTTAAAAGCGATGATTGCATAGATACTTCTTTTATTTTTTCGTACAATTCAGCACGTACTATCTGAATTCCTTTTGGTGCTTCTATGCCTAACTTTACACTGTTTTCCGAAATTGAAATTACTTTTATAATAATTTCACTATCGATTTTTATTTCTTCATTTAGTTTTCTTGTAAGTATTAGCATATTATTTATCTTCCACAAACAATCTGTAATCGATAGAGTATTTATCATTGTCGATAATTTTTTGCACACCAGATTTGCTGTTTTGATTTATATAAATTGGTGCTTTAAGATTTATTGTAATCTCTGTAGGAATCCTGCTCATCTTTACTATCCCGAAGGGTTCAAATTCTTCCATTTCAGGATAATCCTTGTCAATTACTTTTAAGCCAACAAGAGGAAAAGCGATTTCCGGTTCATCAACTGAATTAAGCCAATAAAACAAGTCATTTTCAGTTTTAATGAATAAATATCTTTTTAGGTTCTCAAACCCGAAAAGTCCTTCAGGAATTTTCAAAATCCGATCTTCTGTAAATTCCACTTCTCCAAATTGATAGGTATTTATTTTCATATTCCCTGCTATTTAATTATTACGATATCAACTCTTCTATTAGAAGACCTGCCGCTTGGTGTTTCATTTGAATCAATAGGTTTATATTCTGAAAAACCAACAATGGATACCTTGTCAGGCGACAAATTTTCTGTATTAATAAGATAGTATGCTGTATTTAAAGCTCTTGCAACAGACAAATGCCAATTGGATGGAAATACCGCATTGTTTATAGGAACATTATCTGTATGACCTTCTACGCGAATATCGTTAGGAAGTTTTCGCAATATTGAAGCCAATTGATTTAGCACAACTAATGATCCTTTTTTAAGATCAGCACTGCCGGAAGGGAATACAATTTCTTCTAATATATGAATTGTTATTCCCCTTTCATTTTCTTCTAATTTAATACTGCTGGAATAATTGTTCTCATCAATAAGTTCTTGAATATCTTTTTTCAAATTTTCATATGGCGCAGCTAAATTTTCTAAGTTTTTAACACTTACTTTATTAACATTTGTTACACTTCCATTAAAAACATTTCCAATTGCGCCAAGTACATTTTCATACTTTTGCAAGTCAAGATTTGAAGAAGTGTAAAGCATAATGAATAACCCGAGCAGAAGGGTTATTAAATCCGCATATGTTATAAGATATCTGTCCTTTTCTGATGACTCAGTAAAGGGAGATTCCTCATGTTCATCTATCGGATTACTTCTTCTTGCTCTCTTTGTGGAAGCATGCTTACTAAGCGGGATTTCACCAAGGCCGGTATTTCTCCGCTTTGTAAAGCCAATACTCCCTGCAATGAGAGTTCCATCATTTGTTTTTCTTCCTGATGACATTTTTTTAGTTTATCTGCAATTGGCAACCAAATTAAATTTGCACTCAATACACCCCAAAGAGTAGCAATGAATGCAGTTGCAATGTTTTTTATTAAAGTATTGGGGTCCGCTCCTGCATGAGATAATGCCATTATTAGTCCCATAACGGTTCCTAAAATTCCCATTGTAGGGGCGTATCCACCCATTTTGGTAAAAATAAAAATATTAGTGTAGTGCCTTTCTTGAATTGTTTTCATTTCCAGTTCGGCAAGGTCTTGTAATGCTTCAGGGTCGGTTCCGTCTACAGCATTTCTCATTAATTTTCGAAAGAAGAAATCCTCTATTTTATTGATGTCTTTTTCTAGAGCAAGTAATCCTTCTCTTCTAGATTTATATGAGAACTGCACAAGAGTGTTAATTATTCCTCTCTTGTCATAGTGTTTTGGTACTATTGCAATTTTGATAAAGCGAAACAATTTCAAAAAACTATCTAGCCCAAAACCTATAATTACAGCAGCAAAAGTACCGCCAAATACAATAATAATTGGCGGAATAAGAAATAAAGCATTAAAAGAGCCGCCTTCAAGAAAAAAAGCGCCAAAGATTGAGAACAAACCTAACAATAATCCATGAAGCGTACTGTATTTTGAAATCATAAGTAGTCAAGTAAAGATTGCGGAAGAATCATTGCCGCCATTTTTTGTGATATCTGCAATAAATATTCTTGGTTCTGCAAATCGACAATAGCTTTTGCTTGATCTACTCCATTTTCAGCATCCGAAAGTTCTTGCAGATTATAAGTCTGCTGGTTGAGCATTCCCTCTATTGTCGAAATTTGATTTAAAGCATTTCCGGCATCAGTAAGCTTACTAACAACATTGGATAGAAAATTTTCAACCGAGGCTTTTTCTTCAGCTGAAGGTAAAATACCATTTCTAAGATTAGTGCTTATTCGTTTTAAAGTATTAAAAATATCGGTTTGCTGATTTGCAGTTAAGTTCACAGATGCTGCTGAATCTTTTTCAGTTAAAGATTGTAAATTGATAGAAAAGTGAATTCGGTTTGAAGGTACATTTATGTCAAAAACACCATTTTGCGAACCATCGATTGAAATCAATTGTCCATTTGATGAATTAAAAATTACTTCCTTTGCAGCAGGTGAACTTGAAAATACCGATGTTCCTGTACCATCTAAAATATCATAACTAAGCTGATATGTATTATCAGCGGTTTTTACAAGTGAAGTATTTAATTGATATTGATTTCCGTAATTATCATAAACAGATTGTGTATTATTAATTGTACTGCCTGCTACGGCATTCGCATCAACCCTGCCGTTAAATGATACTACTGTACCAAAAACACTTGAGCCGGTTATGTTTATTTGCTGGGTAACGCTCTGTGTGAACCGAACAGTCATTTTACCATTTGTATTGGTTAGGGTTTCTATTGTTTGATTATCGCTTGAGTTGCCGTAAGGCATTGAGGAATAATCAGTACCACCGAAAATGTATTTACCGTCTGTTTTGGAATTTGCATAATCCAAAATCATTGAAAGCGAGTTATCTATAATATCGGCATAAAGATTTAAATCACTTTGATTTAATGGATTATCCAGTTCGACAAACTTATTTACTACGCTTTGTACTTCGCTTTGAATAGATTCTAAAGCAAAAATAGTTTCGTTCAAAAATAATGAGCTGTTTTGAACATTCTTTTTGAATGTTTCATTCTGCCCTAGCTGATCTGAAATTCGCAAAAGTTTTGAAGTACCTACCGGTGAATCAGACGGCTTGGATATTTTTTCCCCCGTTAAAATTTGCTGATTAATTTTGGCAATTTTTTCTTTAATGTCATTAAAGTGACTAATGTAATTGTTCGATAATAATAAATCACTCACTCGCATTAGACCATCTCCAGTATTGTTTTAAGAATTTCATCAGCCACGGTAATTAACTTTGCCGATGCTTCATAAGTTCTTTGAAATTTTAGAACATTAGTCATTTCTTCATCTATTGAAACACCTGACTGGGAGGCTTGCTGATCTTCAAGCTGATTTATTACAAGTAGGTTTGCTTCAGCATAATTGGATTGAAGTAATCCATCATTTCCTAAAGTGTTTATTAAAACAGAATATGATTCACTGATTGTAGAACCGTTAATTAATTTTGCATCAGTTAGTTGTGAGATTCGAAGTGCAATTTCTCCATTACCTTCAGTTCCATCTGCAGATATGGCAATTTTATTAACGTCATTGATAATTTCCGGATTTACTGTAAGAATTCCATTTTCATAACTTTCAAAAAACTTGATGCCAGTTTCCTGAGGGTTTGTGATTGAGTAACCCTTCATATGTTCGGAGTTAATAGAATTCATTAAGGTATTAACTACTTCATCAAGTTTCTCTTTATACTTTGGAATTTTTTGTGAGTAAACCTCAGATAAACCGCTTAATTCACCGCCTGTTAATATCACAGGATAAGCTCCGTCTTTAACCTGCAGTTGAAGATTTCCGTTCTTTTCCACCATTGTAAATTCAGTTGAGTGCATTCTATCAACTGCTAATGCTCCGCCGATTGAAATACTAACTGAATTAGTATTATCTACTGAAACATTAATATTTACCAGCTTGCTTAAGTCACTTATTAATTGATCTCTTTTGTCAAGGATGTCGTTTACGGATAACCCGCTGTTTGAGTTGTTGAATTGTTCAATGTTTAGTTGGTGAATTTCCTTTAGTAAAGTATTAACCTCGGTTACTTTGTGTTGAAATTCATTCATTATATCACCCTTAAGAACATCAATCGATTCGTTAACCGAGTTTACTTTTGCAGCAAGATTATTTGCCGCATTTAGTACGTTTGTTCTTAATGGTGCAGAATTTGGAGTAACTGAAAGTTCATTAAAACTGCTAAAAAGAGAAGTGATTAAATTTGATATACCAAGATCCGATGGTTCTGAGAAGATTTTTTCAATGTCTCCAATTAATTGGCTTTGCCTATTGCTATTTGAATAATTGGGATTTGTATTAATTAAATGTGCATCAATCAATGAATCACGAACACGTTGAACATCTCCAATTTTAACTCCGTTTCCCCAAACTGTACCTGCGCCGCGGTCGGAAGAATCAGTTTCAAAAAGAATCCTTTGACGGGAGTAAAACGGATTTGAAGCATTAGCAATATTGTGAGACGTTACTTCCAGAGCACGTCTGTAAACTGCTAAACTTCTCGATGAAATGTCGAATATTTTTGTTAACATAATTAAGTCTAAACTTTCTTATCAAAAAAATTATCTTTCCTAGACCCAAGCAAATTCCTAAGCAAATCTTTAATGAAA
Source organism: Ignavibacteriaceae bacterium (assembly GCA_013388515.1). Lineage (GTDB taxonomy): Bacteria > Bacteroidota > Ignavibacteria > Ignavibacteriales > Ignavibacteriaceae > XYD12-FULL-36-8. Next base: position 48,264 of record JACAFC010000076.1, read on the forward strand.
TTCCGTGAATTATTTATTAAAATCGAGTTTTGAGAATTCAAATACATTACCTGTCCGACGTTCTCTGTTAATTGCTTTCTCAATAATAGAAATGCCTCATATATTGAGGGGTCGGCTTCGCTCATTTTCTCAGAAATTAAATCCATTGCATCTTCAAGTTCACAATTTAAATTTTCTTGGTTGATTAAATCTTTTATTGCGTTAGTTCGCTCAATTTCCTTCAGCTTTAAACGATGAAGAATTTTTTCTTCTCTCTCAACTTGTTCTTCAAGGTTTTCTATGTCGCTTGAAACGATAAATTTTTGAATTTTTTTGAGAGTAATTATTAATTCTTCAAGATTGTTGGCCTGATCAGCCATCAATTGTATTAAGCTGTTTTCTTGCATACGATTTTTCCTCAAAATTCTTTAAATACGCTAATACGCGATTAATGTAGTTTTTCGTCTCTTTATACGGAGGTATTCCATTAAATTCTTCAACTCTAGCTGGCCCGGCGTTGTACCCAGCCAAAGCGAGCTTAATATCGCCATTATATTGTCGAAGCAATTGGGCTAAATATTTAGTGCCACCCATGATATTTTCTTTAGGATCCCAAACGTTTTTAATTCCCAAAATTTCTGCCGTTGGGTCAATTATTTGCATTAAACCCTTAGCATTTGCCGAGGATAGGGCATTCTCTTTGGCAGCGGATTCTGCAAGAATTACAGATTTTATTAAGTCCCTATTTACGCCAAATTTTGCCGAAGCTTCATCAATTAAGTCCTCGTATTTACTCAATCTAGAAATAGCTGAATTTGAAGGTTTGGCGGAAGGAATCTCTGGTTCTTTGTTATTTAGTTCAATTTTAGGACTTAACTCCTTTGGCCTTATTTTTAAGTTGAGAAGCTCCTTGCTCAATTCCTCGCCGGTTATGTTTTTGAAAATCTGGTTGGCAATTCCCATTCCCTGACCTTCGGACATTTTAGATGCAAGCTCAAATTGAAATATTGAGTCGAAAAAATCACCGCCAAAGCTATTTTCGCCAAACATACCTTCGGTTGTTTGGTTCATACTTTTTATCATCATAGATGTTAAAAGACTTTCGAACTGCTTTGAAGCTTGGGCAAGCTTTTGCTTTTCATCTGCTGAATAGTTTTTCAGCGTTTGAGACGATGAGAGGTGCTTAAGTTCGTTGGTTACTTTTAAATTCATAATGCTCAACTAGATAATTACCAATTCTGCTATTAAGGCGCCGGCTTCTTTTAATGCTTGAAAGATTGCTATAACCTCTTTGGGGGTTACTTTAAGTGAATTTAATGCGGATGCAACTTCTTGAACATTAGAGGCTCCTTGAATTGCGATTGTATTTGTAGAATCTTGGGATGCAAAAGGAATAAAGTTATCTACAACTGCAGTACTTCCACTAGAGAAAGCGCCTGGCTGTGATATTATTGGGAAATTTTTTATTGTTAAGTTAAGACTGCCATGAGTTATTGAGACAGGTTTAATGATCACATTGCTTCCGGCTACAACTGTTCCGGTTCGCTCATTCAATACCACTTTTGCAATGTAATCGGTTTGAACATTTAGTGCTTCCATTTCGGCAAGAAAACCTACAATATCATTTTGTCTTTCTTGGGGGACTTTTACTCTAATTTCTGATGCATCAACTGAAATTGCTGCGCTATCTCCAAATTGGCTATTAATTGCTCTTGTTACATTATTTGAAGTAGTTAGATCAGGTACTTTAAGAAATACACTAACTAGCTGCTTATTGATTGGATTTTGTGGCAGAGTTTCCTTTAAAACCCCGCCTTGTGGAACTCTTCCTGTTAAAGAGTGATTCTTTAAAATCCTGCTTCCTGTTGGTGTATTAAAATCGTATCCACCAATTGAAATAGGACCCTGTCCAAATGCATAAACTTCTCCTGTGATTCCCGAAAGGGGAGTTAAAAGTAAAGTTCCTCCCAGCAGACTGGTTGCATCGCCTAATGAAGATACAGTAATATCAAATTTATTACCTGGTTTAGCGTTTGAGCTAAGGTTAGCTACTACCATCACTGCTGCAGCATTCCTTGTTCTAACGTCGGTTTGAGGTACAGTAATTCCAAACCTTTTTAACATACTTGTAACAGATTGCATTGTGAATTGGGTTCGGTAACTATCACCTGTTCCTGCTAAACCAACAACTAAACCATACCCGATGATTTGTTCTGAGTTGTCACCGGAAATTGTGCAAATATCTTTTATCCTCTGTGAATATATTATAGAAGATGACAGAAGGTATATAATTAAAATTGATTTGAATGTTTTCATAGAATTTAGAATATCCAATGTAAAAATTTTGTTAACCATCCTGGCGACTGTGAATCCTGAATTAAACCATTGCCTTCAAATGATATTTCAGCATTTGAAATATTATAGGACAGAACTGAATTATCTGGTCTAACATCAGTTGTTCTTACAACACCTTTAATTGAGATGATTTGTTCCTCGCCATTAATATTTAGTTTTTTGTTCCCGCTTATAACCAAATTGCCGTTACTTAATACAGAGTCAATTGTTGCACTAATTTTAGTTTGGATTACACCAGTAGTTTTAGTTGATCCGTTTCCATTGAACTCGTTGTTTGTGCCAATCTTTGCATCAACATTGGGGATGTCGGTTCCACTTACAGATCCGCTGACCCCTAACCCCAAATCACTGGATTTTCCTGTATTCTTTTCGGCATTGTTTGATGCTAATGAAGACTCAACTACTATAATGGTGATGGCATCTCCAATTTGTCCTGCCTTTTGATCTGCAAACAATGAGTAATATGCATTTTTTCTCATGTTCTGAGGGCATGCTGCAGTTATTAAGAATAATACAATTATTAATGTTTTTTTCATGGCTTATTCAACTTGTACTTTTTTTGAATCAATTACTTTTGCTTTGAAAATTCTGTTATTGCAAACTATCTGAATTATTTCTCCTTCGGTACCGTGCTGCCTGGCAACTGCATCTGCAGTAACAACTACATGATTTAAGTTTACTTCGGCTAAAATTTTATCTCCAGCATTAATTGTAGGAATTTGTTCAACACATTCTTCTTTAAGAATTTCTCCCTTGCCAATTAGTGAAGTACTTCGCTTTGAGTTTAAAGGATGTTTGGAGGTCCAAAGCTTACCATTTTCAGAATTAAAGTTGATAATTTTTTTATCGAAATACGTGGAATCAAGTATTTCGTTTTTTTTGATTACTCTATTTGCTACTAATGCTTCATAATATAAATTGAGTTTTATGTTAATGTACCATTTATTCAATTTCGAATTTCGCTTGATATATACTGGGATAATTGCTGAACCTTTTCCTAAAATTGGGCTGCTTTCTTTGTCTAGTTCTATACTTTCATAATTTTTCGGCAAATCAGTAAAAATAACTTCTACTTGTTTACAATCTGGATATAAACGTGTAAAGTATTCAGTTATATCTCTTTTTAAAGATTGTGCAAGCAAAGGCAAAGAAAGCAATATGAAAATGAAAATTCTCAAGTTATCGTTATCCTCTCTTAAGATTACTTGCCATAGTCATCATTTCTTCAACGGTTTTAACGGTTTTACTATTCATTTCGTAAGCTCGTTGTGCAGTAATCATTGATATCATCTCTTCCACCACATCAACGTTTGAGGATTCCAGAAAACCTTGATGAATTTCTCCAAAATCGTCTAATCCAGGAGTACCAAGAATTGGTTTTCCGCTCGACTCAGTTTCAGCATATAGATTGTCTCCAAGTGCATTTAATCCTCCGGGATTAAGAAATCTAACTAGTTGAATGGTTCCTAGAGGTACTTTATCGCCATTTGTTTCCAGCAATTCAATTGTACCATCTCGAGAGATTGAAACACCGGCGGCAGTGTCTCCAATGTTCACTTCGGGGTCGAGTAAATAGCCGCTGCTTGTAACTAAATTACCATCTGAATTAACTTTAAACGAACCATCACGCGTATAAACTATAGAGCCGTCAATTTTTCTTATTTGAAAAAAACCATTTCCTTGAATAGCCAAATCGAATGGATTATTTGTGGGAGTAATATCGCCTTGTAAAAATATTTTTTGAGATGAAGAGGGTTTCACTCCATTACCTACTTGGACTGATTCAGTTGGCGAACTTGTTGTACCGGGTGTGCTTGAGTTTATAGGATTAACAAGCACCTGCTGATACATTAAATCTTGAAATTCAGCTTTATTTTTTTTGTAAGACGTTGTATTCATATTAGCAATGTTGTTAGATATTATCTCAACATTTAACTGTTGTGCATACATTCCAGAAGCTGCTGTTCTTAGTGCTCTATTTCCCATAAAACCTCCTATACTCTTCCAATTTCATTTGATTTTTCTAACGAGTGATCTAAATATGTAACCATTTTATACGATGTCTCGTAATCCTTTGATATAGTTATCATGTTTTCCATTTCTTGAATAGGGTTAACGTTTGATTCCTCAAGATATCCTTGCAGAATTTGATATTCATTACTATCAAGTATAGTCTCAACACTTTCTGTTGGGTTGAAGTTTAGCCCTAGCTTTCTTTTGTCATACTCTTCGGGGCTTATTTTAACTATCATTATTTCATCAATGCTCGATTCGCCGAGTTTGATCTCGCCTTGCCGTGTAATCAGAATTGAATTTTGATCTTCCAAGATATAATCCGATAAGTTTATCTCTCCCTTTTTTCCCATTACCTTATGCCCTGTTTCGTTAACAAGAAACCCATCATCCGAGATTTTGAATTTACCATTCCGTGAATATTCGTAGCCATTTTCTGTTTTAAGAACAAACTCACCTTCACCGGAAATTGCCAAGTCGAGCGGATTAGATGTTTTGAATACTTCTCCTTGATATAAATCAACAGAACTTTTTATTTTTGGCTCACTTACACTTGAAAGAATTTCTGAGAAAGTTCCTTCACGCTTAAATCCTATGGTATTCAGATTAGCAAGATTATTTGCAATAATTTCCATATTCTTATTTGCAGACTGCATACCGCGAGCTGATTGAAAAATTCCTTTAATCATCTAGATTCCTATTATTTAAATTTCTTTGAGCTTGATTGAATTTTGGCTGCCAAAATCAATTCACCTGTGCCTATTCCAAGTTTCTTAGCTTTTTTTGTAAACAACATTTTAAGATTTTCGTTCTCAGAGGGAATCCTGTTCAATAATTTTTTCCGCTGTACTTGGAGTTTTATGTCATTATAACTTCCTAATTTCTCAGAGCGAAGAAGAGAAACATTATACTTGAAATCTGCAAGTTTCTTTTTTGTTTTGCTTTTCTTTTTATATGTAAAAACCATGGCAACGGAAATAACTACTGAGAATAGTATTAAAATGCCAATTAAATTTTGCGAACCTGCATGGACAATTTCATAACCCTTAATTAAGGGCTGAGCATTTTCAGAACCTGTGATATTTGCAGAAAACCATCTCTCCATTGCAGCTAAACAAATAATAATTGTAATACTCAATAATATTTTTTTCATTACCGGTTCTTTCTTTTTAGTGGAAACGAGAAAATTAAAATGGTTCCGTTGTTCTGGTTACTTACGTACGAAAAATCTCCTTCATGTTTTTCCATCAAGCTACTTAAAATTTTCAAGCCCATTTGATTATTTTCATCTTGATTGACTTGATTGGTGAATGAAAGCTTTAGTTTTATTATTTCATGGCTGTATCTAGTTTGAATTATTATTCCGCCGCCTTGAGATTTAAAAGGATTAGTGAGACTGAAGGCATTTATTAATATCTGTTTGAGATAATTTGGATTACTCAACACTGGCGGAAGTGTATCGTCTAAATCTAATACACATTCGTATGATTCGGATTTTAGGGGATGCTCAATCAATTTATAGAAATCTTGAACCGAGTCATTTATGTTACATGATTGAATTTTTTCAGTAGATTCGGGTGATGAAATAAAATAAGTAAGTCTTTCCAAAATCTCCTTTACTTCGTTTACCTGCGTAATAAGAGATTGGGTTATATTTTTATCTCCACCTTTAAAATCCGATTCTATTATATCTGCGCAACTAAGTATAACTTGTAGTGGTGAGGATATATTCTCAATTGCTTTAGAAGTAAGCTCGCCAATTGCTGCAAGCTTGTAGTTATTAGCAATTCTGGATTGAAGTATTTGCATTTCTGAATAACTGCTCATTAGTTCGTTATGCAGTATATATTGATATAACTTTGCAAAGGTCATATCCAGCATAAGTTTTAAAGTTTTGTATTCTGAAGATTCCTCGTGCAATGAAGAGAAAACTGAAATAGCCGTAAGAATTCCTCTGAAGTTTTGGTTGAAGTAAATTGGTATAACAATACAATTTAAAGCGGAGTTCGGAGTTGATTCCGAATTACCGAAGGGCAGGATAGTCATTTTTTGAGACTCAGCAACCCAATCAATTAAACTACCGCTGATTTTACTTTTAACGTAATTCAATATTTTTTGATTAGGTGTTGAACTTATTGGAGACAGCTCTTTGAGACGTTCACTTAACAAAAATATTTCTGCATCATAAAAAAATGAGAGCTGCTTAATTTCATTTTTAAAGAGATTTACGATTGATTCTGGATTATTTACCTCGTTGAGTTTTTGCGAATATTTGTAAAGGTCAAAGTCTAAAGAATATTCAGCATCTTTTGATTTATTTATTAGGGAAGCAGCATTACTCTTTGCAGTCTTTATATAGTACTTTCCCGTATCAGTTTTTCCTAATTGTTCCAGCGACGTATGAAAGGGGACTAAGCGATTCATATTTTCTTTCAATACTTTCAATTCAAAAACCTTACAAATTCCACTTGTTCCCAGAAGAGATCTTTGTAGCCAGCTGCAAATTTTTCAAAATCGATATCTCTTTCTAGGTTAAATATTTTCATTGTATAAGGATCCAAGGTTAAGTCTCGGTCCCAAGTAAAATGACCGATTTTTAATTTCTGGGTCATACAATCTGCCATCTGCACTATCGAACAAATTGTAGGATTATGGCAAGATGTTGGAGAACTATGATGCTTTGCAACCGAGTCAGTAATATCCACGGGGAAATTCCATTTATCCAATAAAAACTGACCAATGTTTTCGTGGGTCATACCCAATACTTCAAGTTCAGCGTCTCTAAAACTTATTTTTTTATTTTCAACAAGTTCGCATATAGCAGCAAAATCTGAATGCATATAACGATGAATAATTGAAACCCCAACATCGTGAAGAAAACCGGTAATAAATGCTTCTCCGCTGTTGTGAAAGCCCAATTCATTTGAAAGTTTTTTGCACGTTGTTCCGGTTATATATGAATGAAGTATGAATTCTTTTTGGTTGAGGTATCTGTCGGTTTTATTTTTGAATGCCTCAGCAACTGACAGGGCGCTTATGATGTCTCTCAGCTCGCGATAACCTAATACCATGATGGCATACTCAATTGTAGTTACTTTTCGTTGAAGCCCATAAAAGGGGGAGTTAGCAATGGTAATAATCTTAGTTACCAAAGCTTGATCTTTTGCAATAACTTTATCTAACTCTTTTGCAGTTGTAAACTGGCTGTCTAAAAGTTTTAATGATTCCAGCATAACTTTAGGTATAACGGGAAGTACCATTACGTTTGCAAGAGTTTTTTGTGTTTTTTCCCTTTTTTGAGATAACTCTAAGCTCTGAGTTTCCATAAGTCCTCTTAATAATTATATGATTCAAGTTGAACTTGAAAAAGTTCGTAATAACTTTCTATAAAACTTTCCAGGTATTGCTCATCACCGAGATTTAAGATATCGATCACACTGGTATCTAAATCTGTGCAATCATCCCAGTTAAAATTTCCTAAGGAGAATCGCACAGTCATATAGTCTGCAAGATGAACAATAGCCGCCAGCACTTTTTCATCTTGTGCTAGCGAAGGCTGGTGGTGGTGAAGAATTCCTTCAGCAAGAATTGGTGGAAGGTTCCATTTCTCAGCTAAAAATTGCCCAATTTCTTGATGAGTTATTCCAAGTACTTTCTGTTCAGCACTCAGGTATCTCATCTTCTGATCTTCTACTAATGTACAGATGTCGATGAATTCATCGTGAAAATATTTCTGAATGACAGAGATGCCCAAATCATGTAATAGTCCGCATGTAAAAGCTTCTCCTGTTTTTCTATAGCCAAGGTCATCAGCAATCCTTTTTGCGGCACTGGCAGTAATCAAAGAATGAATCCAATATGCATGACGGTTCCAGTATTTGTCTTCATTACTGTGGAATGCATCCATCATCGACAATGCCATAACAATATTTTTTATATGATCAAACCCAAGAATTACCACTGCAAACTCAATAGTTGCAACTCTTCTTGGTAAACCATACAACGGAGAATTTGCAACAGTAAGAATTTTTGCCACCAGCGCTTGATCTTTACTTATTAATCTTCCAAGATCTGAAGCTCCTGTTCGTGGATTATCTAGAAGTTTGGAGATTTCCATCATAATTAATGGTACAGAAGGTAAATTCTTTATTCCAGAAAGTCTTCTTTTGCTTTTTTCTCGTTTTAAAACGATATTTTCTAACGCATCACTCATGAAGAACCAAAAGTTTAGATTTTAATTCTTTGATTATTTTAGTGTGCAGCTGAGATACTCTTGAAATTGTAATTTTCATTATACTTGAAATTTCCTTATAGTTTAACTCTTCGAAGTAATATAAACTTAAGAGCAACCGATCTCTTTCATTAAGTTTTTTGATTGCCTCGATAAGGAACTCTTTTAATTCGTCTTTTTCAATTGTTAAGGAAGCTGCCTCAGTATCGGTGGGAATAGTTTCTGCAAGAGTAAGTCCCTCATCATCATCAGCAGAGTGATCTATAGAAACATTGGTATAAAATGATTCTATTACATTATCACCATTTTCGATTTTATATTTGCTTTGTAATTTGCGTAGTTCGTCAATAATCTTTCCCCTAATTCGTTGAATTGCATAGGTTTCAAATTTAGTTCCATATTCAGGATCAAATCTATCAATAGCTTCACTAAGTCCTTCAATTCCAAATTGAAAATAATCTCGTTCATCTAAAATATTGTTTGGGGCAAACCTAAACTTGTGTATAACATAGTGAACTAGATTTATATAATTCTGTATAATTTGCTTTTTCAAAGCAGATGCAGGATTGTGCTTATATTTTTGCCATAATTCTCTACTGTTCATTTGCCTTCTTTCCAGTTAATAACTCTTCATGGTCCATGTGGTTTATTTTAGGCGATCTTTTAATGGTTCTTAGCACTAAAAGGGTTAGTACACTTAACACTATCATTAGTACAATAAATACAATCAAGGCTTTTAGCAGGGCATCATACAGCGGCATTTGTCTTTGGCTAAAAAAGATAAATGCAAAGCAAAAGATCAGTAAACCAAATTGTATAAGTATTTTATTCATAATATTCTTTTTATCTAGGACAAACCTTATACCAACACCGAAAATTTGAGTTAATGTAAAAAGGGATGTTTATTAAGCTTTTTAAGCCGTCTTAAAGCTATTTTGATTTTCGAAGTGGTTAATATTAAACAGTTGAAGATTTTTAATAATACCCGAGAGTGCTTTGTCCAGTGAAGTTAAAATAGTGTGCTCGTTAAAAGATTGTGCAAATAGTTTTTGCTGCATAAGTGATTGACGAACATCAGAGGAATTTAGTATGATTGATAAGCATTTAATATCGATACCTAAAAAGTGTGTTACTGCACTTCTTAAGTTTTCAAATGCCGTGGTTCCTTCTTCATTGTTATTACAGTTATTTATTACAGCATAAATATTATTGTAGCCATAGTTTAAGTAAAGGAGTTTAGAGACAACATAAGAATCAATAATTGCCGGAGGCTCAGGAGTTGTTACTATAATTGCCGAACAAGATTTAGAAACGGCATATAGTATTTCTGAACTGGCTCCTGCTCCTAAATCCAATAAAATTAAATCGTACTTATTCTCTATTTTATTCAGATGTGAATAAATTCTGTCAATATCCGATTCGGAAAGATTTGTTTTTCTTACTTTGCCTGATTCACCGAAAATTACATCTAAGTTTTGGGTTACATTTGTGATCGTGCTTTCAAAATCATCAATGTTTTCCAGGAATGAGTTTATTGTTTTATTGATTGATTGGTTGAAAACATAATTAAGGTTTGATAGATTATAATCCAGATCAATTAGAAGAACCTTGCCATGATTCTTAGCAAAGAGGAATGCCAAATTTGAAGCAAGGAAAGTTTTACCTGTTCCACCTTTCCCCGATAAAATTGCAACTATATTTTTAGATGGAGTGTGTTCTTCTTTTTTTTGTTTTCGCTCAAGTTCCAGGATTCGATCAATTTGTCCAATCATGATCTTAGCTGATTAGTAAATATTAACTTAGCAATAAAGTCGGAATCAGCGGCTAATATATCATCGGGGATAACTTGCCCATTTGTTAGAAAACTAACCGGCTTTCCTGTTTTGGTTATCAAGTTTACAATGTTACCATGCACTACAGCTTCATCAACTTTCGTTAAAATGAAAGAACTAAAATCAAACATTTTGAATTTATTCGATGCCTCAATTAAGTTTTTGATTGAATTTGTTGCACTCAATACCAGATACGTTTCATCAACTTTAATTCTGGATAGAAAATCTTGATTAGTTTGCAATTGATCCGAATTCTTCGGGCTTCTTCCTACGGTATCTATGAAAACAATATCCTTCTTCGCAAATTTTTTCATGATTTTTTGCATATCATTGGGTTCGTAAGCAACTAAAAAATCAGTATGACTTACATCAGCAAAACTTCGAAGTTGATCTACAGCTCCAAGCCTATAAGTATCAATTGAGATTAAGCCAACATCCAGTTTATGAATTATTTTTGCAATAAGAGCTAGCTTTGCAATTGTTGTAGTTTTACCAACACCAGTTGGTCCTACTAATGAAACAACTTTGCATTTGTTTTTTATATTCATGTCAAACTCTTTGGTAAGAATAAGACTGCTTAAGCTGGTTATAGCGTAATTCTCTATATTTTCTTCTGATAGAAAATTCTGATATTTTTTTAGCTGTTCCATAATGGATAAGATTACACTCTTCTGAACTTCTCTATCTGTCAAATCGGAAAAAATTTTTTTCATTCGCAATTCAATGGAAGATTTTTCGATTTGCTTTTGTTCGTGCGTTTCAGACGGCTGATTGTAAATTTCTTTTATTTTGTCTTTAGTTCTATTTCCACTATTGTAAACTTGAGCAGATATTTTTTCAAGCTCATCGCTAAATTTTGAAGTACTTTTTGCAGCAACACTTTTTGCTTTTTCTTTAATCTCTTTTTTAAATTCAAATGATTCCAAACCAGCAGTAATTTCATACATTACTTTTCTTGTATCAGATTGATCACTAATTGTTCTGGTTCCTAGAATTATTGCTTCGGGTCCGAACTCTTGCTTCATTAAGTGTGTAGCTTCTTTTAAAGTTGGTGCGCAGTACTTTTTAATTTGCATTTGGCATCTCCAGATTGTCTATGAATTCTATTTCAATTTGTGATGGTAACTCAGTAAAAGAAAGAACAGTAACATTGGGGAATGATGTTGCTATAAGTCTGTAAAGATAAATTCGAATTGTTGCAGAAGTTATAATAATGGGATCATAACCTAACATTGTAAATTTATCAACCAGTCTTTCAATATTTTGTTTTAATTCTCTCAACATAGCAGGATTAAATCCTAAAGTTTGCATTGCCTCTTTTTGATTTTGTAAAGAACGAGTGATGTATGATTCTAGTTCTTCACTAACTGAAGCAACGTGGATAATTCCGGATTGGTCTTTATACAAGTTAGCTATGGTGTTGCCAAGTGAATGCCTTACATATTCTGTTAACACATCAATGTTCTTAGTTACTTTTGAGTAATCAATTAAAGCTTCCATTATTTGTACAAGATCTTTAATAGGAATTAGTTCCTTTAACAAATTTTGAAGCACTTTTTGAACTGTTCCGAGAGGCAGCACATCCGGTGAAACATCTTCAACAACTGCCGGATAATCTTTCTTTAAGTTTTCCAACAATTGTTTTACGGCTTGTCTTGTAAGTATTTTATCAAAGTTTTGTTTTAATGTTTCCTGCAGATGAGTAGATAAAACAGAAATAGCATCAACAACTGTAAAACCAATTAGCTCTGCTCTATCTTTTTCTTCGCGTGTTATCCAGTAACTAACAAATCCAAAAGCTGGATCTTTTGTTTGCAGCCCTTCAATTTGTTCTGCAATACCACCGGGATTCATTGCTAAATATCTGTCCGGATGAATTTCGTATGAAGCAACAACATTTCCCTTAATTTTAATAATGTATTCATTGGGATTAAGTTGAAGATTATCTCTAACCCGAACGGGCGGAATTAGCACGCCATATTCTAGCGCAATAAATTTTCTGGTTGTGGAAATTTTCTGGAATAGATTACCTCCTTGATTTTCATCAACTAAACTGATTAGACCATAGCCAATTTCTATTTCAATCGGGTCAACCTGCAGATATTGTTCAACTTTTTCATCTTGTGCTTCAACAGGTTCAGGCTCTTTTGTTATTAATGCTGTTTCATCAATGACCTTCTTCTTTGTGAAGTACGAAGAAACACCGATTACTGCACCAATTATAAGAAATGTGAAGGTTGGCATTCCTGGCAGAAATGCGAATAGTAAAATAGTAGTTGATACTATTCCTAGTACTTTTGAGTTTGCAAATAATTGAGATTTAATTTGAATATCAAAAGAAGCACCCGAAGCATTTCTCGTTACTACTAAACCGGCAGCCGTTGCTACTAGTAAAGCTGGAATTTGGGATACTAGTCCATCACCAATTGTTAATATGGTATAATTTTGAAGAGATTCTACCATTGTTAACCCTCTTTGCCCAACTCCAATAATAAAACCACCAATTATATTTATGGTATTTATTACAAGACCAGCAATAGCATCACCTTTAACAAATTTTCCTGCACCATCCATGGCACCATAAAACTCAGCTTCGCGAGAAATCATATCTCTTCGTTTACGTGCCTCCGCTTCGTTAATTAACCCAGTATTCAAATCTGCATCTATAGCCATTTGTTTTCCAGGCATTGCATCCAAAGTAAATCTCGCGGCAACTTCAGAAATTCGACCCGAACCTTTTACGATAACAGTAAACTGAACAATTACTAGTATAATAAAAATGATAAACCCAACAACATAATTCCCACTTACAACAAAGGAACCAAATGTTTCAATAACTTTTCCAGCATAGCCGTCAACAAGTATAAGCCGTGTTGAACTAATATTTAGTGCAAGCCTAAACAAAGTTGAAATTAAAAGTAAACCTGGAAAAACAGATATGTCCAAAGGCGTTTGAATGAATAAAGAAACTACAAGGATTAAAACTGAAAGAGCAATACTTAATGCAAGGAAAAAGTCCAATAGTGTAGCTGGAAGCGGAATTAGCATTAAGCCCAACATGAAGATTAAGCCAAACGCAAATGCTACATCTGTATTTTTAAATAATTTAGCCATGGTTAAACAATGCTCTTTTTCTTCTTCTCATTTTTTAGGTTATAAACATAGGCTAACACTTGTGCAACAGATTTGAAGAGTGTTGCAGGGATCTTATCTCCTATATCGCACATTTTGTACAAAGCTCTAGCAAGTTCTCTATCTTCTTTAATTGGAATATTATGTTTTGCAGCAATCTCTTTAATCTTTTGAGCGAGCTCATCAACACCTTTTGCTATTACTTCGGGAGCCTGGTCCTTTTGCATATCATATTTAAGTGCAACTGCGTAGTGAGTTGGGTTTGTAATAACTACATCTGCCTTAGGAAGGTTGTTCATCATTCTGTTTTTTGCTGCTTGATACATCAGCCTTTTTATTCTGCCTTTTATTTGGGGGTCTCCTTCAGTCTGTTTTAGTTCTTCCTTAACCTCTTGTTTCGACATCATCATGTCCTTTTTGAATTTATACTTCTGGAAGACAAAATCAACCGCTGCAAGAGCAACAAATATTAGGGCAACCTTCCATAAAAGGGAAAAAGCTGAATCCAGCATAAAAGTAACAATGTCACCTATAGTAAGTGTCTCCAATAAAGTAGCATCGTCAATCATGCTTTTTAACACCCAATAAGTAAATGAGCCAATGATTAAAAGTTTAAAAAGTGACTTTAAAACTTCTACACTGGCTCGTATAGAAAAAAGATTTTTTACACCATTGAGAATATTTAGTTTACTGAACTTTGGTACCAAGGCTTCGGAAGAAAAATTAAGCCCAACTTGTGAAAAGTTTGTAAAAAGAGAGACGATTAAAATTCCTAATAAAATTGGAGTAATGGTAATAACAAAATGAATATACCAGTCGAAAGCAAAATTTGGAACTAATGAAATCCGATTTTTAAGTATATCTAACGAGCTAAAAATAGAAACCGAAAAGTTACCGACTCTTGATCCTATGAAGTTTTGAAATAAGTACAACAGAATTAATCCTGTAACAAATACAGCAAGCGAATTAACCTCAAGGCTTTTTGCTACCTGGCCACGATTGCGGGCATCTTCAAGCTTTTTAGAGGTGGGCTGTTCGGATTTTTCTAAGCCATCATGTTCAGCCATAGTCAAACACCCATTGTTTGAATTAAAATAGCAAGCTGCCGCTCGTAATCCTTAAGCATATTCTTTATTACATAGACATATACCGGTATTACGGCTACTAGTATTGCCAACCCTAAACCGATTTTTATTGGTTGAGTAACAAAGAAAACCTGCATTTGAGGAATTATTCTAGAAATTATTCCTTCGGCAATGTGCACTAAAAAAAAGGATACCATAATTGGAGAAGCTATTTTTACAGCTATTATAAATACTGATGCTGCATATTTTACAATCATATCTTGTACAGCACTATTAATTACAAATGTACCTATCGGTATAACAGAAAAGGAATATTTTAGGGAACTAATAATGTAATGATGTCCATTTATTAAAAAGAAAACCAGTAAAGCTCCGTAGTACAAAAACTCTCCAATTACATTACCATTAATTTCTTCATTAGGATTAAAGACTTCGGCAGCATTTAATCCCATATCAATTCCGATTAATGTTCCGGCATACGATACACCATAAAAAATAAATTGCATCATAAAGCCCATTGTTAAACCGGTAAGCCCTTCCTTTAGTGCTAAAA